>VBKO01000368.1 GCA_005888115.1 Deltaproteobacteria bacterium | reverse complement strand
GCCGGGGCTCAAGGCGTTCGTCGCCGCCGTGCTGGGCGGGATCGGCAACGTGCCGGGCGCGATGCTGGGCGGCCTGGTGCTGGGGCTCGCCGAGCAGATCGTCTCCGGCTACCTCAGCTCCTCGTGGCGCGACGCGGTGGCGTTCGGGATCCTCATCCTGGTCCTGCTGGTGCGCCCCACCGGCCTGTTGGGACGCGGCGAAGCGGAGAAGGTCTAGATGGCGGGCCTCTTCGGCGGGTCGGCCCTGACGCAGGCGCGGCGCGCCCTGCTCAGCTGGCTGCCGTTCATCGCCGCCATCCCCGTGCTCTGGCTCGTGCAGCACCTCTTCGCCGACCAGCGCGACTGGGAATACGCGTTCCAGAACATCAACCACATCGGGATCGCCATCATCCTGGCCGTCTCGCTCAACCTGGTGAACGGCCTGACCGGCCAGTTCTCCATCGGCCACGCCGGCTTCATGGCGATCGGCGGGTACGTCTCGGCGGTCCTGCTCATGCGCGGGCCCTCGGAGGACCCTTACCGCCTGTTCTTCATCGCCTCCATCGCCGCCGGCGCGGGGGCCGCGGCGCTCGCAGGCTGGTTGGTCGGCAAGCCGTCGCTGCGCCTGCGGGGCGACTACCTCGCCATCGTCACCTTGGGGTTCGGGGAGATCATCCGCGTCGTCATCGAAAATACGCGCCTCTTCGGCGGCGCCATCGGGCTCTCGCCGATCCCCCGCTACGCGGACTTCACCTGGATCTGGACTGCGGCGATCGCGACCATCCTCGTCACCAAGCGGCTGCGCGATTCGACCCACGGCCGCGCCTTCCTCTCCGTCCGGGAGGACGAGGTGGCGGCCGAGGCGATGGGCGTCGACACCACCGGCTACAAGGTGCGCGCCTTCGTCATCAGCGCCGGGATGGCAGGCGTGGCGGGCGCCCTCTCCGGAGCCTTCGAGGGGAACCTCTCGCCGCAGAGCTTCACCTTCGTGCGCTCCTTCGAGATCGTCGCGATGGTGGTGCTGGGCGGCATGGGATCGATCACCGGATCGACCATCGCGGCCGCCGTGCTGACGCTGCTTCCCGAGTACCTGCGCGCGCTGGCGAACCTGCGCATGGTCATCTACTCGATCGCGCTGGTGGTGCTCATGCTGGTGAGGCCGCGCGGTCTGCTCGGGACGCGGGAGGTCTGGGACCTGTTGCCCTGGCGCCGCGACAAGCGCGTCGCGCCGCGGGCCAAGGCCCCGGAGCTCTCCGAGGCGCTGATCGACGTGCGCCGCGCGACCATCCGCTTCGGCGGCCTCACCGCGGTCTCCGACTTCTCGCTGACGGTAAAGCCCCGCGAGCTCGTCGCGCTGATCGGCCCCAACGGCGCGGGCAAGACCACCGTCTTCAACCTGCTCACGGGGGTCTACCCGCCCTCCGAGGGGACCATCCTGGTGCGCGGGCGCGACACGCGCGGGCTGGCGCCGCACGACATCGCGCACCTGGGCCTGGCGCGCACCTTCCAGAACATCCGCCTCTTCCGCGAGCTGACGGCGTTCGACAACGTGCGCCTCGGCTGCCATCACCTGACGCGCGAGTCCATCGCCGCCTCGGTGCGCAAGGGCGAGCTGGCCGAGGTCGAGGAGAAGTGGATCAACCAGCGGTCGGAAGAGCTGCTCTCGGTGATGGGCCTGCTCCACCGGCGCGACGACCTGGCGAAGAACCTGCCCTACGGCGAGCAGCGCCGCCTGGAGATCGCGCGCGCTCTCGCCACCGACCCCAAGGCGCTGCTGCTCGACGAGCCCGCCGCCGGCACCAACCAGAAAGAGAAGTCGGAGCTGATGCAGCTCATCCGCGACATCCGCGACCGGTTCGGCGTCGCGGTCGTGCTCATCGAGCACGACATGAAGCTGGTGATGGGCGTCTCGGAGCGGATCCTGGTGCTCGACCACGGCGTGACCATCGCGCAGGGGCTGCCGCGCGAGATCCAGACCAACCCCCGGGTGATCGAGGCGTACCTGGGCGAGAAGTACGCACGCGAGCACGCCGGGCAGATCGCCGCGGGCCAGGTGCAGCCGTGACCGGGGCGCTCCTGCGCCTCGATCGCCTCGACGTGCACTACGGCGCCATCCACGCGCTGCGAGGCATCTCGTTCGAAGTGCGCGAAGGCGAGATCGTCACCCTCATCGGCGCGAACGGCGCCGGCAAGACGACCACGCTGCGGGCGATCTCCGGTCTCTTGAAGCCGTCCGGAGGAAGCATCTTCTACCGCGAGGAGCCGAT
Organism: Deltaproteobacteria bacterium; assembly: GCA_005888115.1. Classification (GTDB taxonomy): domain Bacteria; phylum Myxococcota; class Myxococcia; order Myxococcales; family 40CM-4-68-19; genus VBKO01. The sequence goes on along the minus strand of VBKO01000368.1, from coordinate 2,266 downwards.
CGCGGGGGTGAAGCCGCACAAGCTGGTCGAGCGCGGCCTTTCCCACGCGCCGGAGGGGCGCGGGATCTTCTCCAACCTCACCCTGCGGGAGAATCTTCAGTTGGGTGCGTTCCTGCGCCGCGACCAGGACGGGATCGAGAAGGACATGCAGCGCGGGTTCACCCTCTTTCCCATCCTGCGCGAGCGCGAGCGGCAGATGGCCGGAACGCTCTCCGGAGGCGAGCAGCAGATGCTCTCGATCGCGCGGGCGCTGATGGCCCGGCCCAAGCTGCTCTTGCTGGACGAGCCGTCGCTGGGGCTCGCGCCGCAGGTCACCGAGACCATCTTCCGCATCATCGAGGAGATCAACCGGGCGGGCGTGACCATCCTGCTGGTGGAGCAGAATGCCCACTTGGCGCTGGGGATCGCGCACCACGGGCACGTCCTGGAGACCGGGCAGGTGGTGCAGAGCGGCACCGGGCAGGAGCTGCTCCGCAGCCCCGAGGTGCGCAAGGCGTACCTGGGCGAGTGACGCCGCGGTTGACACTCGCCGCATGCCCCTCGATGCTCAGCCGATGGGGCATCCCTCCAGGGATCGGCTCGCGCCACCGCGGCGCCAGCCTGCAATAAAGACGGGCGTCCAGACGTACTGGCAGCGGATGTCCACCAGCCTCGCCGGTTCCGGGCTCCTGGCCCCCAGGTCCGTCTGGCGCGCGGCGCTCTCGCGGCTGCGGTCGTTCGCCTCGCGCAAGCAGGCGCCGCCGCCCCGGGAGCAGGCGCCCGAGCGGGTGGTCTATGGCCTCGCGCAGCCCCTCCTCGGGCTGCGGATGCTCGTCTCCGATTCCGAGATCCTGCGCGAGGCGCTGATCCCGGCCGCCTGGCTGGGCGCTTTCTGCGCGGTGGTGGCTGCGCTCTCGCACGACGGCACCGGTTGGTGGGACTGGGTCAAGTCCTTCTACAAGACGTTCGCGGTGCTGGCGCCGGTGCCGTCCATCATCTTCGCGAAACACTACGCGCGGCTGGCGGCCATGGTGCGGTGGCGGCTCGGCTTCGGCCCGTGCGGGCCGCGCGAGTACTCCATCGCCGTCTCGCTCAAGCGCGCCATCCAGCAAGCCATCGTGGTGGCCATCGGCGTCATCCCGTTCGCGGTGATCTGGAAGGTGCTCCCGGGTCTCGGCATCCTGATCTCGAACGCGGTGATCCTGGTCTGGGGCGTGCACTGGGTAGTGGTGGACGCGTTCGACGACGCGCGCGTGCTACTGCCCGGCGAGACCATCCGCAGCGCCGAGGCGACCGACCGGCAGGCGCCCCCGCCGTGGTTCGTCCGCTGGTTCCGCCACACCGCCGACCGGCTGCCGGTGATCGGAGCTCCGCTGCGCGCGTTCGCGCGCCTGTGCGATCGGCTGGCGCTGCCTTGGCGCGGAGAGATCGCGCTGATGGAGGCCAATCGATCCATCGCGCTCGGGTTCGCGCTCAGCACGGCGACGCTGCTCGCCGCCCCCGTGTTGAACCTCCTCTTCCGCCCGATCATCCTGGTCGCCTCGTCCCATCTCCTCGGCCACCTCGAAGCGGCCGACCCCTCCCAGCACCCGCAACTCCCACCGCCGCCTCTCCGCCCACAGCTCCAGGCCTAAAAGCTTCACAGGGAGCGCGTTCAGTGGAGGGAGAATTCGGATTTCAGCTCGCGGGAGAGGAGCTGGGACATGGCTTCGCGGACCGGCAGGGCCTCGTGGAGGATCCGGTAGACCGCGTGGTGGAGGGGGATCTCGACCTGCAGCTTGCTCGCGAGGTCGTTCGCGCTCTTCGCCGTGCGCACGCCCTCCGCGACCTGCGTCATTCCTGCCAGCACTTCCTGGAGAGTCTGCCCGCGCCCCAGGCCCAGGCCCACGTTGCGGTTGCGGGAGAGGTCTCCGGTGCAGGTCAGCACCAGATCGCCCATGCCCGCCAGCCCGGACAGCGTGATCGGGTTCGCGCCCTTCTTCACCGCCAGGCGCACCAGCTCGGCCAGCCCGCGGGTGATGATCGCCGCCCGCGTGTTGTGGCCGAACCCCATGCCGTCGGCGATCCCGGCGGCGATGGCGCAGACGTTCTTGAGCGAGCCGCCCAGCTCGACGCCCGCCACGTCGTTGGAGGTGTAGACGCGGAAGTAGTCGTTCGAAAAGACGCGCTGCACCTGCCGGGCGATGCGTTCCCAGGTGGCCGCGACCACCACCGCCGTCGGCATGCGCTTCATCGTCTCCTTCGCGAACGACGGCCCCGAGAGGAACGCCAGGTACGGATGCATCTC
>VBKO01000367.1 GCA_005888115.1 Deltaproteobacteria bacterium | reverse complement strand
TGATCAACAGCGACAAGGTGAACTTCCTGCTCGGCACCTATGCGACCAACCTGGTCGAGGCCCAGAGCGCGGCCGCCGAGCAGAACCAGATGCTCTACGTGAACGGCGGGGGCGCGGCGAGCGCGATCTACAAGCGCGGGTACAAGTGGGTCTTCGGCCTCCTCGCCCCGGTCGAGCTGCTGGCCGAGTCGATGATGAAGTGGGTCGACGAGCAACAGAAAGGCGGCAAACTACCCAAGCCGGCGAAGATCGCGCTGCTCTGGGAGAACACCTCGCACGGAAAGGATTTCCGCAAAGGCGTGAGCGAGTTCGCCAAGAAGAGCGGCGGCGGGTACGAGGTCGCCGTCGACGAGTCCTTCGAGCTGAACGGCAAGGACTTCAGCGCGCTGCTCGGGAAGGTGAAAGCCGCCAACGTCGACCTGTTCCTCGCCGACGCGCACTTGCCCGACCACATCACCATGCACCGCCAGTACGTGACCTCGGGCATGTGTCATAAGATCTCGAGCTACGGCGCGCGCGGCAGCGAGAAGCAGGCCGCCGAAGCGCTGGGCAAGAAGAACGTCGAGTACGTCTTGAGCGCGGTGTGGTGGAGCCCGCTGCTCGCCCAGAAGAGCAAGCTGGACAAGGAGTTCGTCGACGGCTTCAAAGCCAAGCACAAGCGCGAGCCGGAGTGGTACCAGGCGCTCGGCTACGAGACGGCGCGCGCGCTCTTCACCGCCATCGAGCAGGCCGGCACGCTCGACAAGGCCAAGGTGCGGGAGAAGCTCGTTGCGATGAAGATCCCCTCCATCCTCCCCGGCGGCGAGCTGACCTTCCCGGCCGAGTTCGGGCAGCAGTCGCACGCGCCCTTCGTGGTGCAGCAGAACCAGCCGGACGGCAGCGCGCCCATCATCGCCCCCGCCGACTCGGCGACGGGCAAGGGCGTGGCGCCGAACCCGAACTGCGGCAAGTAAGTGCAGCGGTTCACCGAGCTCGTCGTCGCCGCGGTGCTGCTCGCGGGCCTGTACGCCACCATGGCGTACGGGCTCGGGCTCATCTACGGCGTCTTGCGCGTGGTGAACTTGAACCACGGCGGCATCATCATGGCGGGCGCGTACATCGGGTGGCTGCTGCACGAGAAATTCGGGATCGATCCCTACCTCTCCATCCCGGTGGTGGTGGCGGTGTCCTTCGTGCTCGGCATCGCCATCTACCGCGGTCTGGTGCGGCACCTGCCACGCGGGCCGGCGGGCGCGGTGCAGTCGCTCTTGCTCCTCTTCGGCGTGTGGCTCGTGCTGCGCAATGCCGCCTACCTGCTCTTCACGGGGAACGACCAGACCATCCGGACCGAGTACTCGACCCGCTCCCTGGCGGCATTTGGTCTCGCGGTGTCGGTCAACCGGGTCGCGGTGTTCGGCATCGCGGTGCTGACGCTGGTCGTGCTCCACCTCTTCCTCACCCGGACTTTCACGGGCAAGGCGATCCGCGCCGTCGCGCAGAACGCGGACAGCTGCACGCTGGTCGGGGTCGACGTGGAGCGGATCTATTCGCTGACGTTCGGGATCGGCACCGCGCTGGCCGGGCTCGCCGGACTGTTGGGCGCCTCCCTGTTCTCCTTCAACCCGTCGTACGGCTCGGGAGACCTGCTCAAGTCGTTCGTGATCGTCGTCCTCGGCGGGCTGGGCAGCGTGATGGGCACGGCGGTCGCCGCGCTCATCCTCGCCCTGGTGGAGGTCTTCGCCATCCTGGCACTGCCCGCCTATCTGACCGGGGCGGTCGGTTTCGTGCTCCTGGTCCTGGTGCTGGTGCTCAGGCCCGGCGGATTGTTCGGCCAGCGCGTGCTCGGATGAAGCTCTTGCCCCACTGGGTCTCGCGACCCGCGCTCGTCGCGCTGCTCGCCGCGCTGGTGGTCGGCGCAGTCCTGCCCAAGGTCCTTGGCCTCTCGGTGTACTCGCAGAACCAGGTCACCGAGACGTTCCTCTTCGTGGCCGCGGCGCTCGCCTGGAACTGGATGGGCGGCTACCTCGGCCAGGTGAGCTTCGGCCACTCGGCCATGTTCGGCCTGGGCGGGTTCATCTCCGCGCGGCTGCTGCTCGCGCTCCACCTCCCCTTCTGGTTGGCGTGGATCGTAGGCGGCTTGGTCGCGGCAGCGTACGCGCTCGTCTGGGGACATCCCACGCTCCGGCTGCGCGGCCCGTACTTCTCCATCGCGACCATCGGGGTCGGTGAGGCGACCCGGCTCGTGATGACGTACTGGGAGGACCTGACCGGCGGCTCGTCGGGTCTCTCGCTGCCGATCACGCCAGGGCTGAAGAGCGAGCTGTACTGGTGGGCCCTGGCCCTGATGGCTTTGGTGATCGCGGCCTCGTACTCCTTGCGCAAATCCACCTTCGGCCTGGGCCTGCTCGCCATCAAGAGCGACGTCGATGCGGCCGCCGACGTGGGCATCTCGCCCACGCTGATGCAGGACATCGTGCTGCTGCTCTCCGGCTTCACCGTCGGCGTGTGCGGCGCGTTCTACGCGAGCTACCAGAACTTCATCGAGCCGGGGGACATGTTCGGGTTCGACCGCAGCATCTCCTTCGTGCTGATGGCGGTCATCGGCGGGGTCGGCACCATCATCGGGCCGGCGCTCGGGGCGGTCGTGTTCGTCATGCTGCGGCAGTACCTGATCGGCTCGTACCCGCAGCTGTACCTCGGCATCTACGGCCTCTTGCTCATCGTCGTCATCCTCTTCGAGCCGCTCGGCATGATGGGCCTGTTCTTCCGCATCGCGCGGCGTTTTGGCCTGATGCGGCCCGAGGTCGAGGCGACGCTGGAGGCCAAGGCGGCGGTGGGAGGAGGGGCCGCGGACCCGGGCGCCCGCCAAGGTGGCGCGCCGTGACCGTCATCCTCCGCGCCGAGAACCTGTCCAAACGATTCGGCGGCCTCAAGGCCGTGGACGCGGTCGAGCTCGAGCTGAACGACGGCGAGATCCTCGGAGTCATCGGCCCCAACGGCGCGGGCAAGACGACGCTGTTCAGCATGATCGCGGGCTCGATCCCCCCCACCACGGGCCGGGTGCTGCTCGAAGGGAACGTGATCAGCGGCGGATCGCCCAGGCGGGCCGTCCGCGCGGGAGTGGTGCGTACTCACCAGATCGTGCGGCCGTTCCAGAACCTCACGGTCCTGGAGAACGTGATGGTGGGGGCGATCTACGGGAAGGCGCGTCCCCTCGGCGCCCGCGAGCGGGCGCTGGAGGTGCTGGACTTCTGCTCCTTGCGCGACCGCGCGCCGCAGCTTCCCGGCGGGCTGACGCTGGCCGGGCGCAAGCGGCTGGAGCTGGCGCGGGCCCTGGCCACCGAGCCGCGCGTCCTGCTGCTCGACGAGGTGATCGCGGGCGTGAACCCGGCCGAGGCGCTGCACATGGCGGACCTCATCCGCTCCGTGCGGGAAAAGCGGGGGCTCTCGATCATCCTCATCGAGCACGTGATGCCCGCCGTGATGCGGCTGTCCGACCGGGTGATCGTCCTCGACGCAGGGAAGAAGATCGCGGAAGGCAAGCCGCAGCAGGTGGTGAAGGACTCGCGTGTGATCGCGGCCTACCTGGGCGAGTCCGCCTCGGCGGCGGCGTCCGCGCAGCCCGGCCCCGCCGGGTCGCCGACGCCCACCTCCGGCGCCGCACCGGCCTCGCTGCCCACGCCCCCTGCGAACCCCACGCCCGCGTCGATTCCCAAGAAAGGACCCGGAGGGCATCAGTGAACGCGGCGATGCTCGAGGTCCGCGACCTGTCCCTCGCCTATGGCGACGTGCAGGTGCTGTTCGGCGTCTCGCTGCGCGTCGACGAGGGCGAGATCGTGACGCTCTTGGGATCGAACGGCGCCGGCAAGACCACCACCCTGCGGGCCATCTCCGGGCTGCGGCCGCCGCGCGGAGGCGAGGTGCTCTTCAGCGGCCAGTCGCTGCTCGCGGTGCCCGCCAGCAAGCGAGCCGAGATGGGCATCGCGCTGGTGCCCGAGGGACGCGAGCTGTGGCCGCTGCTCACCGTGCGCGAGAACCTGGAGCTGGGCGCGTACACCAGGTCCGCCCGCGCACGCAGCGCGGCAAATCTCGAGAAGGTGTTCAGGTTGTTCCCGCGCCTGCGCGAGCGGCACGCGCAGATGGCGGGCAGCCTCTCCGGCGGCGAGCAGCAGATGTGCGCCATCGGGCGCGCGCTGATGAGCGAGCCGCGCCTCTTGATGCTCGACGAGCCCAGCCTCGGCCTCGCGCCGATCCTCGTCGACCAGGTGTTCGACATCGTGCGCACGCTGCATCAGCAAGGGATCACCATCCTGCTGGTCGAGCAGAACCTCCAGAAAGCCCTGGAGGTCGCCCGCCGCGGCTACGTCATCGAAACCGGCTCGGTAAAGCTCTCCGGCACCTCGGCGGACCTCCTCGCCGACCCCGCCATCCGCAGCGCCTACCTCGGCCTCTGAGGTCGAAAAGCATTTACAGGGAGCGCGGGAGATTGGGGAGCGCGGGAGGATGTGTGCTGATTTCCGAGCGCGCTGCTTGGTCGCGTATCGACACCGAGCCTCCCCCGCTCCAAAGACTCCCGCGCTCCCTGTGAAGCTTTTGGACCTTATTTGACGGCGCCGGTGGTCATGCCGGAGATGAACCAGTCGAGGGAGAGGGCGTAGACGATCACTACGGG
>VBKO01000366.1 GCA_005888115.1 Deltaproteobacteria bacterium | reverse complement strand
GCGACAACGGCCGCACCACTTTCAGCTCGCGCGGGACCCGGCTCGGACTCCGCTTCTCCGCTCCGGAGCTCGGCGGAGTGCGCGTGAGGGGCAACTTCGAGATGGACTTCGTCGGCAACTCGCCGTTGAACCCCAACACACGCCCGCCCACCGGGACCGAATCCGGTTTCTTCACCGCCCCGACGCCGCGCATCCGACACGCGCTCATGCAGGTGGACAGCGACATCGTCACCTTCTGGATCGGCCAGACCTGGAACCTGATGGCGTTTGAGGCCGCCTTCCTGCCGACCAGCGTGCAGCCGCAGGGCCTGCCCGGCCAGCTCTTCGGGCGCAACCCGCAGGTCAGGCTCAGCCACATCTTCGACGCGAAGATCTTCTCCGTCGAGGTCGCTGCCGCCGCGCTGCGGCCGCCGCAGATGGATGCCGAGCTTCCCGATTTCCAGGGAGGCCTCAAGCTCAGCCTCCCCGGCTGGACGGGAGTGCAGAGCATCGGCTCGACCGCGACCACCATCAGCCCCTTCTCGGTGGCGGTCACCGGCGCCCTTCGCAAGCTGAAGCTGGCCAGCAGCGTGACCAACACCACCGCTACCTCCTCGGTGACGGGCAGCGCGATCGCCGTAGACGCGTTCGTGCCGGTGCTCCCGGCGAAGGAGCGCGGCGGTCTCGCCATCTCGCTGCTCGGCGAGGCGACGACCGGCAGCGGCTATGGCGACCTCTTCAGCGGCTTGACGGGGGGCGCGGGGGTCGGCCAGCCGACCGGCATCCCGGCGGCGACGTACAATCCCTTCCAGGACATCGACCCGGGCATCGCGGGATGGGACAACTTCGGCGTGCTGCGGACGATCAACTGGCGGACGCTCCTGCTCGACGCCCAGATCTCCTACGGGAAGGTCGTCCTGGCCGGCAACTACAGCAACGTGTACTCGGACAACGTCACCCTGTTCACGGGCGCGAACTGGTACCAGCAGACCTGGTGGGACGCGAACCTCATCGTCGACCCCTGGCCTGGCGTGCGGTTCGGCTTGGAATATGCCCGGACGCTGCAGCGGAAGTTCGGAGGCGGGCTGGCCAATAACTCCCGCCTCTTCTTCGCAGGCTTCTTCCTCTTCTGAGGCGCGCGCTACGCGCGGAGCAGGGCCAGGTTCTGCTCCGCGCGCTGGCGGAACTCCGCCGTGGTTCCCGAGAACGCGACCCGTCCCTTGACCAGGATCAGGTGACGGTCGCCCAGCTCGAGAAGCTGGCGCACCTCCTTGTCGACGATCAGCGCGGCGGTGCCCTCCGAGCGCAGGCGGCGGAGCGCCGCCCAGATCTGCTGGCGCGCGATGGGCGCCAGCCCCTCGGTCGCCCCGTCGAGGATGATCAGCTCCGGGTTGGTGAGCAGGGCGCGGGCGATGGCGAGCATCTGCTGCTCGCCTCCCGACAGCTGCGAGCCCAGGTGGCCCAGGCGCTCGCGCAGGCGCGGGAACAAGTCGAGCGCGCCTTCCAGCGTCCACTGCCCGGGCCGCGCCGCCATCACCAGGTGCTCGCGCACCGTCAGCGTGGGGAAGATGCCGCGTCCTTCCGGCACGAGCGCGATGCCGAGCCGGGAGATCCGGTGCGCGGGCCAACCACTCACCGGTATCCCGCGGACCAGCACCTGTCCGGAACGCGCCGTGGTCAGCCCCAGCACCGACCGGATGGTGGTGGTCTTTCCCATCCCGTTGCGACCCATCAGGGTCACGGTCTCGCCGTTCCCGACCGCGAGGCTCACGCCGTGCAGCACGTGGCTCGCGCCGTAGAAGGTGTGCAGGTCGCGCGCCTCGAGGAGCGGGGCAGTCACGGCTCTTCCTCGCCCAGGTATGCCTCGCGTACGCGCGGGCTCGCGCGGATGGCGGCCGGCGGACCGCTCTCGAGGACGCGCCCGTTGACCAGCACGGTGACGGTCTGCGCGACCGCGAACACCGCATCCATGTCGTGCTCGATGAGGACCAGCGTCCGTTGCTGCGCCACCTCGCGGAGGAGCGCGAGCACCATCCGCGCCTCGTCGTGCCCGAGCCCGGCGAGCGGCTCGTCGACCAGCAGCAACTCCGGGTCGGTGGCCAGCATCATGGCGACCTCGAGCTGCCGCTGCTCGCCGTAGCTCAGCTCGGCGGCGCGCGAGAGCCGCCGGCCCGAAAGCCCGCACGCCCGCAACGCGTCCTCCTCGCGCGCGGCGGTGTCCGCTCCGTCGCGGCGCGGTTGGAACAAGCGCCCGGCATTGCGCGAATGGGCGGCCAGCCACACGGACTCGGCACAGGTCAGCTCGGGGAAGACGTTCGCCGTCTGGTAGCTGCGCCCGATCCCCTTCCGGGAGAGGACGTCGGGGGGCGCCCGGGTCACGTCCTCGCCGCGGAAGCGCACGCGGCCCGAGGAGGCGCGCAACTCGCCCGAGAGCAGGTTGAGGAGCGTGGACTTGCCCGCACCGTTCGGGCCGATGATCGCGTGCACCGTTCCGCGCTCCACTCGCAGGGTGACGCCGTCGACGGCGGCGAGGGCGCCGAAACGGCGGGTGAGCCCCTCGGTCTCGAGCAGGGCTTCAGCCACGGCTGCCCTCGAGCAGGCCGGCGACCCCGCGCGGGAGGAAGAGGACGACCGCGATCACCGCCGCGCCGACCACCGCGCTCCAGTGCTCGGTGGCGCGCTCGGCGAAATGCTCGAGCACGCTGAGAAGGGCCGCTCCGAGCGCCGGTCCGTAGAGGGTCCCTTTCCCTCCCAGGAGCACGGTCACCAGGACCAACCCGGACTGCCGCCAGCCGAACTGCGCCGGATTCACGAATCCGTACAACGTCGCGTCGAGATATCCCGCCAGCCCCGCGAGCACGCCGCCCAGCACGAATGCGGCCAGCTTGTACCGGCCCGTCCCGTATCCCAGGGTCCGCATCCTCCCTTCGTTGATGCGGATGGCGGTGAGCACGTGGCCGAAGGGCGCCTGGACGACCCGCCGCAGCAACAGGAACGAGAGGACCAGTGCGACCCAGATGGCCGCGTACGCGGCGGTGCGATCGCCCAGGTCGAGGATCGTGCGGCCCAGGACGGCCAGCCGCGGGCGCTGGAGGATGGAGACGCCGTCCGAGCCGCCCAGCCCGGGGGACTCGCTGAACAGGTAGTAGAGCATCTGCCCGAAGGCCAACGTCACCATGACGAAGTACACGCCCGTGGCGCGCAGACTGAGCCAGCCGATGAGCAGCGCCGCGAGTCCGGCGAAGGCCAGGCAGAGCGGAAGCGTGGCGAGCGGACTGACCAGACCGAGACCGTTGGCGAGCCCGGCCAACAGGTACGCGGACAGTCCGAAGAACGCCGAGTGGCCCAGGCTCACCAGGCCCGCGTACCCGACCAACAGGTCGAGGCTCACCGCGTAGATGCAGGTGATCATCAGCTTGCCGGCAAACTGCACCCAGAAGCGGTCGCCCGAGAGGGGCACCAGCGCGAGCGCCACCGCGCCCACGAGCAGACCTGCGCGCACGCCTTGCGGGAGGCTCATCGGGCCTCGGCGGGCTGGCCGAACAGGCCGCGCGGGCGCCAGAGCAGCACCGCGGCCATGACGGCGTAGACGATCGCGCTGGAGAGGCCCGGGAGCAGCACTTTCCCGAGCGTGTCCGAGAGGCCCACCAGGAGCGCGCCGAAGAAGGCTCCCTTCACTGAACCGATGCCGCCGATGACCACCACCACGAAGGAGACGATGAGGACGCCTTCGCCCATCCCCGGGTACACGGTGGTGAGCGGCGCGGCGAGCATCCCGGCGAGCGCCGCCAGCGCGGTTCCGGCGCTGAACAGGATGGAGAGCAGGCGGCGCACGTCGATGCCCAGCGCCTCCACCATCTCGGAATTGACCGCGCCGGCGCGGACTCGCATGCCGAAGCGGGTGCGCAGCAGCACGTGACG
>VBKO01000365.1 GCA_005888115.1 Deltaproteobacteria bacterium | reverse complement strand
CTGTCCGGCGGGCTGGCCCTGCCTCCCGCGCTGGTGAAGGACTTCCACATGAGCTCGGTGAGCGAAGCCGTCTGAAGCGCCCCTCGGCCGGCGCTCCAAAAGCGCGCCGCCGCCCTATGGGCGCCGAGGGAGCACGCGGTCGAACACCGCGTCGACGTGGCGCAGCACGCGGTCCAGATCGAACGCGGCGTCCAGATCCGCGGGGGTGAGCAGCTTCTTCACCTCGGGATCCTGGGCGAGCAGCGTCTTGAAGTCCTTGCCCTCGTCCCACACCTTCATCGCGTTGCGCTGCACCACGACGTACGCGGCCTGCCGCTCCATCCCGCGCTCGATGAGCTTGAGGAGCACTGGCTGCGAGAAGACGAGGCCGCGGGTGGCCTCGAGGTTCTCGCGCATCCGTTCCGGATAGACGCGCAACCCATCCATCAGGCCGGCGAAGCGATGGAGCATGAAGTCCAGGGTGACCGTGGCGTCGGGACCGATGACGCGCTCCACGCTCGAGTGGCTGATGTCGCGCTCGTGCCAGAGAGCCACGTCCTCCACGGCGCTCACGGCGTAGCCGCGCAAGAGGCGCGCGAGCCCGCTCAGGTTCTCGCTCAGGATGGGGTTTCGCTTGTGCGGCATCGCTGAGGACCCTTTTTGCCCCTTCCCGAACGGCTCCTCGGCCTCGCGCACCTCGGTCCGCTGCAGGTGGCGGATTTCCACCGCGAACTTCTCGATCGACGCCCCGACCAGCGCGAGCGCGGCGAAGTACTCGGCATGCCGGTCCCGCTGGACGATCTGGGTGGACACCGGCTCCGGGACGAGCCCCAGCGATCGCAGCGACGCCTCCTCGATCTGCGGCGAGAGATGAGCGAAGGTCCCCACCGCACCCGACAGCTTGCCGTGGGCGATCACCGCCCGTGCCCGCTCCACGCGCGCGCGCGCTCGCGACAGCTCGTCGGCCCAGACCAGGAGCTTCCAGCCGAAGGTGGTGGGCTCGGCATGGATGCCGTGCGAGCGCCCGATGGTGGGGGTGTGCTTGTGCTCGACGGCGCGCTTCACCACCGCCTCGCGCGCCCGATCGATGCCGGCGAGGATCAGATCCGCGGCGTCCCGCAGCAGGATCGCGAACGAGGTGTCGAGCACGTCCGAGCTGGTCATGCCGAAATGCAGGTGCCGCGCGGCGGGACCGATGCGCTCTTCGAGGAAGGTGAGGAAGGCGATCACGTCGTGGCGGGTGACCTTTTCGATCTCGTCGATACGCGCCGCGTCCTGCGCGGTGATCGTTCCCGCCTTCCGCGCGCACTCTTCGACGGCGTCGCGAGGCACGAGGGCGGCGTCGGCCATCGCGCGCGCGGCGGCCAGCTCGACGGCCAGCCACGTCTGGTAACGGTGCTCGGGCGTCCAGAGCCGGACCATCTCCGGGCGGCTGTAGCGGGGAATCATGCGCGAGGGATGTATCGGCTGCGGCGCCGGGCCGCAACCCGCTACTTCTTGCGGCGCAAGAGCACGATCAGCAGCGCGATGGCGAGCAGCAGGATGACGAAGCGCATCTCAGGTGCCGAACAGGGCCAGCTGGCGGGGCCGCGGGACGGCGGAGGCAGTGCCGGGGTCGAGCAGGATGGGCGCGAGCGCGCGCGCCTGCCCGGCGACGTGGAGGGCGGCGCGGCTGCCGCGCACCTCCAGCACCGCCTCGGCCTCGCGCCGCGCGTGGGTCGGCGTGTTGTTCTGCTCGGAAAGATGGGCGAGCACCAGGTGGCGCAGGCCAGGATGGAGCACCTGCGCTACCAGCTGCGCGGCTTGCGCATTGGAGAGGTGCCCCAGGTCCGAGCGCACGCGCCGCTTCAGCGAGGCGGGGTAGGGTCCCTCCAGCAGAAGGCGCGCGTCGTGGTTCATCTCCAGGACCAGCGCGTCGAGTCCCAAGAGCGCCTTGGCCAGCGCGCGCGTAGCGGAGCCCAGATCGGTCACCACCGCCGCCCGGATGCACCGTCCGCCGTCCACCCTCTCCTCGAAGGCGTACGCGACCGGCTCGACCGCGTCGTGGGGCACCGGAATGGCGCGGACGTGGAGCCCGCGCCCGAGGAGCAGCACGCCGTCCCGCGGGAGTGGAAAGCACAGCTCGGCGGGCGGCGGATCGCGCAGCGCATGGAGCGTGCCGCGCGTCGCGTGCACGCGAGCGCCCAGCTTGCGCGCGAGCGTCGCCGCGCCGAAGCAGTGGTCGGCGTGCTCGTGAGTGAGCAGGACGTCGGTCACTTCGCGCAGATCGAGCCCCGCGTCCGCGCAGCGCCGCCGGGTCTCGCGGTACGAGAGGCCAGCGTCGACCAGCACGCGCGCTCCGCCCGCCTCGATGAAGGCCGTGTTGCCGCCGCTCCCGCTTGCGAGCACGCAGAGGCGCACTGAACGCGTGTACCAGAAGCGCCCGCCCGCCTACAAGCCCCGCGGCGGCGTCACGTGCGCCGTTTTCATGCTAGAGAGGCGCCACTTCAATTCCGGAGAGCGCATGCCCCGCACCAAGAAGAGCGTGAAGAGCCGCAGCAAGGAGAAGCGGAAAGCGCTGAAGCGCCGCCGCGTGCGCCGGAAGAAGAGCCTGCGCAAGGGCAAGCGCGGCCGCTAACGCAAGCCTTGGTCACCGCCCGGTGTGCCCGAATCCGCCGGTGCCGCGGCCGGTCGCGGGCAACTCGGCGACCTCCGCGAGTTCCGCCCGCGACACGGGCGCCACGACCAGCTGCGCGATCCGCTCGCCGCGGGCCAGCGCGACCTCCCGCTGCGCGGGCGCACCTGCGCCTCATAGCCGGGCGGAACGGCGATCGCGAGTCCCGTGGGCACGAGGGCGCGCTGACCGGGACGCAGCGTGACCGGGGCATCCGCGGGGAGATCGAGGCCGGCGGAACCGGGGGTCGCGTAGGAGGGAAGGGGAAGCGGCTCGCCGCGCCGTCCGACGCGCTGCACCTCGATGCGAATGGTCATCGGACACGCAGGATGCGACGAGAGGACGGAGCGCCGCAAGGAGCGACTCGCTTCGCGCCTGCAGCCTGCTAAAATACACGCCCCGCAGAAGGAGCCGCCCATGGCCGAGAACCAAGGAGAGCGCCTCGTCCGCGTTCCGCCCTCGTTCGCCGAGAAGGCGCGCATCGGGTCGAAGGACCGCTACCGCGCACTCTACGACCGCTCGCTCTCCGATCCGGACGGCTTCTGGGCCGAGCAGGCCGAGCGCATCCACTGGTTCAAACGGTGGGAGAAGGTCACGCGCTGGGACTTCAAGACGGCCAAGATCGAGTGGTTCATCGGCGGCAAGACCAACGTGGCCTACAACTGTCTCGACCGGCACGTGGCGGGGCCGCGCAAGAACAAGGCGGCGCTCATCTGGGAGGGCGATTCGCCCGAGGAGTCGCGCGTCCTCACCTACCAGGACGTGCTGCGCGAGACCTCCAAGTTCGCCAACGTGCTCAAGAAGGCGGGCGTCAAGAAGGGCGACCGCGTCACGCTCTACATGCCGATGGTCCCCGAGCTGGCCATCGCCATGCTCGCCTGCGCGCGCATCGGCGCCATCCACAGCGTGGTGTTCGGAGGCTTCTCCGCCGAGTCGCTCAAGAACCGCATCCAGGACTGCAAGTCCGAGATCGTGGTCACCGCCGACGGCGGCTATCGCGCGAGCCGCCTCGTCCCGCTCAAGCAGACGACCGACGCCGCCATCGCCGACATCCCGTTCGTCAAGCGGGTGATCGTGCTCAAGCGCACCGGCAAGGACATCCCCTGGACCGACGGGCGCGACCACTGGTGGCACGACGAGATGAAGACCGCCTCGACCGAGTGCCCCGCCGAGCCGATGGACGGCGAGGACCCGCTCTTCATCCTCTACACCAGCGGCTCGACCGGGAAGCCGAAGGGAGTGATGCACACCACCGGCGGCTACCTCGTCTACACCGCGCTCACGCACGAGCTGATCTTCGACCTCCGCGAGGAAGACACCTACTGGTGCACCGCCGACTGCGGCTGGGTCACCGGCCACAGCTACACGGTGTACGGGCCGCTCGCGAATGGCGCCACGAGCGTGATGTTCGAAGGCGTCCCGAACTACCCCGACTGGGGACGGTTCTGGGACGTCGTCGACAAGTACGGCGTGACCATCCTCTACACCGCGCCCACCGCCATCCGCGCCATCGCGCGCGAGGGCGACGAACCGGTCAAGAAGCGGAGCCGCAACTCGCTGCGCCTGCTCGGCACGGTCGGCGAGCCGATCAATCCCGAGGTGTGGCTCTGGTACCACCGCGTGGTGGGCGACGGCCGCTGCCCCATCGTCGACACCTGGTGGCAGACCGAGACGGGCGGGATCCTCATCACGCCCCTCCCGGGCGCCATCGACCAGAAGCCGGGCTCCGCGACGCTGCCGTTCTTCGGGGTCGAGCCGACCATCGTCGACGACCAGGGCAACGTGCTCAAGGGCGCCTGCACCGGGAACCTGTGCATCTCCCGGCCCTGGCCGGGGATCATGCGCGGGGTGTATGGGGATCCCGACCGCTTCTTCAAGACGTACTTCAGCACCTACCCGGGCCGCTACTTCACCGGCGACGGGTGCCGGCGCGACGAGGACGGCTACTACTGGATCACCGGCCGCGTGGACGACGTCATCAACGTCAGCGGCCACCGCATCGGGACGGCGGAGGTGGAGAGCGCGCTCGTCTCGCACAGCGCGGTCGCCGAGGCGGCGGTGGTCGGCTTCCCCCACGAAATCAAGGGCCAGGGCATCTACGCGTACGTCACGCTCAAGCAGGGCCTGCTCGGCAGCGCGTCCTTGCGGGACGAGCTGATCCAGCACGTGCGCCGCGCCATCGGGGCGCTCGCGACGCCCGACGTGATCCACTGGGCGCCGGCGCTGCCCAAGACCCGCTCGGGCAAGATCATGCGCCGCATCCTGCGCAAGGTCGCCGCGGGCGAGTTCGACCAGCTGGGCGACATTTCCACGCTGGCGGATCCGGGGGTGGTCGACCAGCTGGTGCAGGAGAAGAAGGCGCGCACCGGAAGGTAGCGTGCCTTTGCCGGATTACTTGCGGGCGCGACGGCGCGGCTTCGGCGTGCGGGTTCCCGCGGCGAGGACGCGGTTGCGCCCGTTCTTCTTCGCCTTGTACACGGCCTGATCCGCGGCCTCGAACAGGTCTCGCTCGGTCTCCTCCTCGCCGAGCTGCGCGACCCCGACGCTGACCGTCACGGCGATGCCGACCGGCACGTCGTGGCCGCTCTCCCACCGCGTCTGGGCCACCTCGACCAGCTGCCGGAGCCGCTCCGCGACCGCCATCGCCTCGGCCAGGTCGGCCTCGCGCGCGAGCACCACGAACTCCTCGCCGCCGAAGCGCGCCAGGATGTCCTCGATGCGGATGCCCTGCTGCAAGGCGCGTGCGACCGTCTTGAGTACCTCGTCCCCTGCGAGGTGGCCGTGCTTGTCGTTCACCCGCTTGAAGTAGTCCACGTCGATCATCAAGAGGGAAAGGGCCCGGTGGTGGCGGTGCGCCACCGCGACCTCGGCGGCGAACCGCTCCTGGAAATGGCGGCGATTGTAGAGACCGGTGAGCGGCTCGCGCAGCGCCGCTTCCGCCATCTTGCGCTGCACCGCCGCTTCCATGTCGTCGGCGATGGCGAACTTCAGCGTGGTCGAGACGCCGATCTGGAAGCGGTCGTCCGAGCCGAGCAGCTTCTCGCGCACCCGCTCGCCGTCCACGTAGGTGCCGTTCGCGCTGCCCAGGTCGACGAGGAGGGCGCCACGCCCGCGGGGCTGGATGCTGCAATGGCGCCGCGAGATGCCGTCGTCGTCGATGCGCAGGTCCGCCTCGCCGCGGCCGATCACCGTCGGCTGGTCGGGCTTGAGCTTGTACAGCTCGCCCACTTGCGGTCCGGAGAGCACCAGCAAGAACGCGCTCTTCTCCAGAGCCGATCGCTCCGGGGCGGGGGCGGCGCTGGTCGCCTGGAGCTTGTCGATCGACCGGGGCATGGTTCTAGGGTTCCGTGCCCTGCCGCTTTCGCGGGCGCGGAATGTTGAACGCGGCCAGCCGCTTCACCAGTGTGCGCCGCGAGATGCCCAGCGCTTGCGCCGCCTCGGTCTGGTTCCCGGCACACCTCGAGAGCGCCTCCACGATGCGCTGGCGCTCCGCCTGCGCGAGCTGCTCGCGCAGCTCGAGCGGCAACAACGGCGCGCCGCGCAGGCCAGGCGGGGGCGGCAGCGGCGCCAGGCCTGGCGGAGCCGCGGCCGCATGCGCGGTCCGCCGCGCGGCGAAGTGCGAGGACATCTTCTCCGCCGGCAAATGCGGGAGCTCCAGCCGTTCGCCCGTGCAGAGCAGCACGGCGCGCTCGATTGCGTTGCGCAGCTCGCGGATGTTCCCCGGCCAGGGGTATTGCTGGAGCAGCGCGAGCACCTCGGGCGACAGCTCCGGCTCCTGCGCGCGTCCCATCCGCTGGCAGGCCTCGGAGATCAGGCCGCGCGCCAGGCCCTCGATCTCGCCGACGCGCTCGCGCAGCGGGGGGATGACGAAGGAGATGCCGTTCAAGCGGAAGAAGAGGTCCTTGCGGAAGCTGCCGCGCTGGACTTCCAGCTCCAGGTCGCGGTTCGTGGCCGCGACGAAGCGCACGTCGATCGGCAGCGGCTTGAGCGCGCCCACCCGCCGCACCTTGCGCTCCTCGATGACCCGCAGGAGCTTGACCTGCGTCGTCATCGGCATGTCGCCGACCTCGTCGAGGAAGACGGTGCCGCCGTTGGCCGACTCGAGCAGGCCGGCCTTGGCGGACTGCGCCCCGGTGAACGAGCCCTTCTCGTGCCCGAACAGCTCGCTCTCCAGCAGCGTCTCGGTGAGCGCGGCGCAGTTGAGCCGCAAGAACGGCATCGAGGCCCGCCGCGAATTCTTGTGCACCGCCTCGGCGAGCCGCTCCTTGCCCACGCCCGTTTCGCCGAAGATGAGCACGCTGATGTCGCTCCAGGCGATACGCTCCACCATGCTGTAGAGATCCTGCATGGCCCCGGGCGCCGGCGCCGCCTCGGTGGCAGGCATGCGCGGGGCGAGCTCCCCGTTCGCGTGCGAGAGAAGCTCGTCGGCGCTGCGGCCGTCGCGCGGGTAGATCGCCATCCCGATGCGCGGCTTCCCGCCCCGCTCGGCGAGCTGCGTCTCCAGGCGCGACACGACCAGCTTGAGGTCCTCCGGCGGCGTGTCGACGAGCATCACTTCGTAGTCGCTCGGCCCGCCCACGGCGACGACGTCGACCAGCCGGATGGAGCTCGCCAGGATCTCCTCGATGGCGGCGGACGGGCAGGACCGGGGAGGCGCCGTGCCGCGGCCTTCGACCATCAGGATCACGCCGCCCAGATGCAGGATGTCGCCGGGCGCAACCTCGACCGGGTGCCCGGGCAGCACGCGATGCTGGTGGACGCTGGTGAGAAGCCCGCTGCCGAGATCCGCGATGCGCACCGGCGGGCCCATCGAGAGCACGGCGTGCCGGGGCGCGACGGACGGATCGTCGACGTGCAGCTCGCAGCCCGGTTGCCGTCCGATCGTCACCTCACCGGAGTCGGGCAGGTGGTGTGTGGCGAAGCGCCCCTCGCCGGCCACGAAGAGCCGCAGCCCACCCGACGGGTGCGCGTCCGGCGCGCCCTGCGCCTCGGTTTTCGCCAAGCCAGCCCCCATCTTCCGATCCTACGGCGTCGATCCCGCGTAGTTCAACGATCGTTGGAGTCGGATGATGCGCGTGCAGGTGGTCGGAATGACTACACTTCCAGCCCTTCGCGGGCGGCATCGGTGGCGATCAGCTCAGCGTCGCCTCCGCGCGCCCACGACTCGATGTCCACCAGCGGACCGCCGATCACCTCGGCGCCGCGCATCTGCGCCAGGTCCGCATGCACCTGGACCGCCAGCTTCAGCCGCGGATCCGCCCCCGGCGCGCGCAGCGGCTCCAGGATCCTGCGCGCGAGGTCCAAAGCAGCCTTCCTCTCGACGCGCGCGGCCCCGGCATCTTGCGGAAGCGCCTTCACGCCCAGCAGCGCGCTGCCCGTCTGCAGATACAGGGCGTATCCCGCCTGGCGTAGGGCCAGCTCCGTCTCGTCGAGCAGCGGCACCAGGTTCGCCAGGAGCGCCTCGTCTTGCTCCCCGGAGATGCGCACCTCGACGTAGATGGCCACGCCGCGCTTTCCCTCCGCTCCCGCGGTGGGCCCGCCCTTGACCGCCGCCCGCAGGGCGTCCGCGAACGCCCCCACGTCCGGGTACCTCCGGCTGGCGTCCTTCTCCATGCACCGCAGCACGACGGAGTCGATCTCCGGAGAGACCGGCGCCATCGCGCTCGGCCGAGGCGGCGGGGACTCGACGTGCAGGCGCTCCATCTCCACCGGATCGCCCGAGATGAACGGGTACCGCCCGGTGAGAAGCTGGTAGAGCAGGACGCCCAGCGCGTAGATGTCCACGCGCGTGTCGATGGCGCCGCCGCGGATCTGCTCGGGAGCCATCGCGTACGGTGTCCCGATGCGCTGTCCGACCGCGGTGAGGCCCCGCTCGCCGGGCGCCGTCCGGACCAGCTTGGCGATGCCGAAGTCGAGGAGCTTCACGCGCGGCGGATCGCCTTCCTTGACCACCGCCACGTTGCTCGCCTTCAGGTCCCGGTGCACGACGCCGGCCGCATGCGCCGCCCGCAGCGCGTCGCAGACGGGCTCGAGGTATCCGAGCGCCTGCGCCGGCGTGAGCCGCCCGCGGCGCTCGACGATGCTGGCGAGGCTCGTCCCCTCGAGCAGCTCCATGACGAAGTATGGCCGCTTGTCGTCCAGCTCGCCGAACTCGTAGATGTCGACGATGTTGAGGTGGCGGATGCGGTTCACGACCCGCGCCTCGCGGACGAATCGCTCCACCATCTCCGGCGAAGTGGCGAGCTGGCTGTGCAGCACCTTGACCGCCGCCTTGCGCCCCAGCACCCGGTGCTCGGCGGTGTAGACCGTGCCGCATCCTCCCGACGCGATGGTCCCCAGGATGAGGTACTCGCCCGCGCGGTCACCCGGCGCCAGCTCTCCGTCGAGGTCGATTTCCTCGCCGGTGGCCTCCTTCGGCGGCCCCGCCGGGACCGTGGGCGTGAAGCTCTCCTTCACCATCGTCCTTTAGTCTCCCACGTAGGGATGCTTTCTGGAAGGAATCGGAGCACATGCTACGGTCCGGCCGGTGCTTTCCTCGGCCCCCGAGCCCTCGCGGGAACCCGATCTCACCGCCCGCGCCCTCGCCTCCGGACTGGCCGTCGGCGTGCTCCTGTGCATCGCGAATCTGTACGTCGGGCTGAAGACCGGCTTCTGGGACGGAGGCCAGATCACCGCCTCCGTCCTTGTTTTCGCGCTTGCTTCAGGAAGGCTCACGCGGCTCGAGAACAACGTCGCCCAGACCGCCGCCTGCGCGGTGGGCGGCATCCCGGCGGCGGCGGGGCTCCTCGGCGCGGTCCCGGCGCTGCAGCTCCTCGGCGTTCGCGTGCCAGGGTGGGGGATCGCCCTGTGGGGACTCGCGCTGGGAATCATCGGCGTGATGATCGCCCTGGCGCTGCGCCGCCGCCTGCTGGAGGAGGAGGACCTTCCCTTTCCGACCGGCGTGGCGACCGCGGAGGTCATCGAAGTGCTCCACGCCGGCGGCCCGGAAAGCCGCGGCCGGGCGCGGTCGCTCCTCACCGGAGGGATCGCCGCGGCAGTCGTCGCGTGGTTTCGCGGCGGGAAGCCGGCGCTGATCCCGGAAATCCTGGCGATGCCCGGCCGGGTGGCCGGCGTTCCTCTCGAGTCGCTCGGGATCGGGGTGAGCACAAGCCCGCTGCTCTGGGGAGTGGGAATCGTCGTGGGTCCGCGCATCGCCATCGGGCTGCTGAGCGGATCGGTGCTCGGGTGGCTGGTGCTGGGGCCCTGGCTCGTCCGCGGACCGCTGCACGTCGCGCCAGACCGCGGCGCGCTATCGAGTTGGCTATCCTGGCCGGCGACGGCGCTGATGGTCGGCGCGGCGATCGTCTCCCTGGTCCACCAGGCCGGGATGGTCTCCGGCGCGCTGCGCGACATCCGGTCGGTTGCTTCCGACCGCTCCCGGGCGCGGTTCCACACCGCGCTGCTCGCGGCCGCCGCGGCCCTCGGCACGATCGTCGTGGGAAAGGCGGTGTTCGACCTGCGCCCTCTCTACACCGTCCTCGCATTGGTGCTGTCGGTCCTCGGAGCGAGTGTCTGCGCGCGGAGCGCGGGGCTCACCGATCTGTCCCCGCTAGGTACCGTGGGGCAGGTCACGCAGGCCGTCTACGGCGCGCTCGCGCCGGCGCGGCCCGCCGTGAACATCGCCGCCGGATCGGTCGTCGCCGGCGCTGCCACCCAGACCAGCATGCTCCTCTGGTCGCTGAAGGCGGGTCGCCTCCTCCGCGCACCCGTCCGAGGACAGGTCGCCGCCGCCCTGGCGGGGTGCGTGGTGGGTGCTTTCCTCTGCATGCCCGCTTACGGGCTGCTCTTGCGCACGTACGGCCTGACCTCGCCGGAT
>VBKO01000364.1 GCA_005888115.1 Deltaproteobacteria bacterium | reverse complement strand
CGTGATTTGTCCGCGGGGCGCGGAGAGTGCACGCTCTCGTGCTCCGGGAACCCGGCGGGACGCATGGGCGAAGTGACCGATGATGAGCCCCCGGACCGGCTTTCCAGAGCGCGGCCGTTGTGGGATGCGTTGCAGGCGTGCCGATGCTGGGCATCCTGGGCGCGCTCGCGGCCGTCCTGATCGCGGGCCTCATCGCCTTCGTCCTGGTGCGCGCGCGGCGGATCCGCGCGCGCCATCGCGCCGCGTTCGGCGCGCCCCTGCCGGCGCTCGACCCCGGCCGCGAGCGGCTGGTGGAGTCGCCGCAGGCGCTCTATCACGGGACCCGGTTCGCCGACGGCACCGCGGTGCTCGCCCCCCGCTGGCGAGAGCCGTGCGTGGGCGACCTGTGGTGCACCGATGAAGGAATCTTCCTCCAGCGCGAAGCAGGCGGGGGCCGCCTCGCGTGGCCGCTGTCCTGGATCGAGGACGCCGCGCTGCTGCGCGCGCACGCGGACCTCGCCGGCAAGGAGCTGCCCATCGTGCGGATCCGTTTCCGGCGCGGAGGCGAGGCGCTAGTCAGCGACTTCTCGCTGCGGGGCGGGATGGCGAACCTGGAGAAGCTCAGGCGGGAGGTCCATCTGCGGCAGGGGACGCACAACGCGCTCGCCGTCCTCGGCGGCCTGCTCGCCAAGGAGCCGGTGCCCGGGTCGGGGCCGCCGCCATGAGGCGCGTCATCGCGCTGGGCAGCGCGGACGCGTTCTCCTCCGCCGGACGGGGCAACACCGCCTGGCTCGTCGAGGACGGCGGTGCCTTGTGCGCGGTGGATCTAGGCCCGACCGCGCTGCTCGCGCTGCGGAAACTCGGTCGCGACCCGCAGGAGCTGCGGGCGGTGCATTTCACCCACCTGCACGGCGACCACATCGCGGGCTGGCCGTTCCTCCTCGTGGACGCGGTGTATCGCGCGCGGCGCCAGGATCCGCTTGCCGTGACCGGGCCGCCCGGCACGAGCGATCGGCTGCGCGCGCTCTGGGCGGCGTGTTACGCCGATGCCGCCGCGAAGGACCTGCCGTTCCCGCTCGAGGTCCGGGAGCTTGCGCCAGGCGACGGCGCCGAGGTGTGCGGCCGCCGAATCGAGGCGCTGCGCGCACAGCACCAGCGTCCGCCCCATGTCGCACTGTCGCTCCGGCTCCATGGGCCCGCCGGCGTGCTGGCGTTCACCGGCGATACCGGTCCGCATCCCGGCCTCGCCGACCTCGCGCGCGGAGCCACGCTGCTCTGCGCCGAATGCACTGACCTGCGCACGCCGCCGCTCGCGTCCTCGGGAGCATCGCCGGACTACCCCCCTGACGCGGGGCGCCGGCATCTGTCCTGGGACGATCTGCGCGCGCTGCTGCCCGCGCTCGGTGTCCGCCGGATCGCGCTGGGCCACCTCGGGCCGGAAGCCCGGGGGGCCGCGGCGCGCATCGAGGCGGAAGCGCGCGAGCTCGGCGTCGACCTGCGGGTGTGCGACGACCTGGCGCAGATCGACCTGTGATCGCGGCCTTGCGCGGGGCAGGCGCGTCGAGTAGGAGCAGCGGGGCCATGGATCGGGTCGGGCAGCTGAGGAAGTTCATCGAGGCGTCTCCGCGGGAGCCGTTCCCGCGCTACGCGCTGGCGCTGGAGCTGAAGGGGCGCGGCGACCAGCAGGGCGCGGCCGCGGAGCTCGAGGCGCTGCTTTCGCAAGTGCCGGACTATCTCGCGGCCTACCTGCAGCTGGGCATGCTGCTGCAGGCGCTGGGGCGTCTCGGCGAGGCGCGCGGCGCGTTGCAGCGCGGGCAGGAAGTCGCGCGCCGCCAGGGCAACGGGCATGCCCTCTCCGAGCTGACCTCGGCGCTCGATGCGCTGGGCTCCAGCGCATGAAGCGCGTCCGATGGCTGCTCGCCGCCGCGTTGCCGCTCGCCTGCGGCGGTGCCTCCAAGGAGCGCCGGCCGACGGTCCTCCACGAGATGCCGGCGCCCGACATCGCCCGCTGCCTTCCCGGCGCGCCGCCGCCGCGCGGCTCGCTCGAGCTGGACCAGCTCGTGACCGACCAGGGGGACGTGCCGGCCTCCTGGGTGCGATCGCAGAAGGTGCAGGACGGCGGGCAGCTGTTCCGCTGCGCGACGCGCCTGGCGACGGACGCGAAGTACGCCGCGCAGAAGACCGACTCGGTGCGCACCAGCCGCATCTCCTGCGACGGGACCTCCTGCCAGCGCGCCGACCTCGCCGAGTCCCGCTCGCCGCTCGACGAGAAGCTCGCGCAGACGACGCTGCACCTGGCGGGATGGGCCACCGCCGCGGAGCGCGGCTGGGCGCAGCTCGTGGTGCGCGACTATCCGGGCGCGCTCAAGCAGTTCGGCCAGGCCCTCAAGGAGAGGCCGGGCGACGCGCGCGCCCTGCGTGGCCTGGCGACGGGGCTGGTCGAATCGGGCGGGGACCTCGCGCGCGCGCGCGACGCCGCCCAGAAAGCAGTCCAGCTCAAGCCGGAGTCCGCGGCCGCGCATGAGACGGTGGCGCGCGTGTGCCTTGCGCAGAAGGACGATCGCTGCGCGGTCGCCGAGCTCGAGGCGGCCCGCAAGGCGCCCGACGCGGAAACGCGCGCTGCAGACCTCGACCAGCTCGACGAGCCGGTGAAAGCCGCCGCGGACCGGATCGCCGCGGCGGACAAGGAAGAGCAGGAGCGGCACGCCGCCGACGCCGAGGCCGCCCTGCAGAAGATCGATCCCGCCGGGTGCCGCAAGCTGGAAACGAACAGCGACGCGCAGCTCCTCTGCCTGGTGAAGCGCTGCTTCGAGGCCTCGGCGCAGCAGTACGCGAAGCAGCTGCGGACCAAGGACGGTCATGAGTACGCGGCGGGCGAGTGGAAGGTGGCAAGCCGCAAAGGCGACGCGGCCGAGGTCACGGTTCCCATCCGGCCATCGCCTCCCGCGAAGAAGCGGCGCGGCCGCAAGAGCGCCGAGCAGGCGGAGGGTCACGATGCGACCTGGCGGGCGACGGTGGGCGAGAACATCACGCTCGTCCCGCAAAATGCCGACGCCGCAAAGGTCGCGCGCGCCTCCGAAGTGTGCGGCAAGTAGCGCGTGCGGCGGTGTACGAAGCTGTGCGGGAATGAGGGCGAGAACGCTCGAAAACCCCGCAGTTCCGCGAAAGTGGAATCCTTGACGGCACCTGGACCAGAGGACAGGATGGCAAGCGCGTCATGCCCCCGCGCAAAGTCCTCATCGTCGACGATTCCAAGCTGCTTCATCGGATGTTCGAGATGATGCTGCGGCAGTATCCGCTCGTGCACGCCTACGACGGGAAGGAGGCGCTGGAGCGCCTCGCCGAAAACGGCGACGTCGACCTGGTGCTGCTCGACATGAACATGCCGCGCATGAACGGCCTCGAGCTGCTCGAGGCGATGAAGGGCGACGCGCGGTTCAAGAAGATCCCGGTGGTCCTGGTCACCACCGAGGGGAGCGAGGAGCAGACCCAGCGGGGGCTGGACGCGGGCGCGGCCGCGTACGTGAAGAAGCCGTTCCGCAACGAGGAGCTGATCGCGGTCATCCAGCGCCTGACGGGCTCGGCGGCGTGACCGTCCGGGTACCCAAGGAGACCGAGGAGCAGCCCCAGCGCCGTGCCGACGCGCTGGCCGAGCTGCAGTCGACCCTTGCGCGCGCCGGCGAGCTGCTCCTGTCTCTCGAGCAGTCCGCCCGGAGGTCCGGGCCGACCCCGGTCAACGAGCTGCAGGATCGGCTCAATGACGTCGTCCAGGACCGCGACGAGCTGTCGCGCCGGCTGGCCGAGTACGAGCAGCAGACCGGCCGC
Source organism: Deltaproteobacteria bacterium (assembly GCA_005888115.1). Lineage (GTDB taxonomy): Bacteria > Myxococcota > Myxococcia > Myxococcales > 40CM-4-68-19 > VBKO01. Next base: position 2,829 of record VBKO01000364.1, on the reverse strand, counting down.
CTGATGAACCTGTACGTCGCGACGTACCAGCTGCATGCCACCCTCGATCCGGGCGAGGTGCAGTCGACGATCGCGGAGATCGCCACCAACCTGCTCGGGGCCGAGAGATTCGCGCTGCTCTTCTGGAACGCGGACGGCACCCAGTGCGAGATCGCGCTGGGACAGGGGCTGTCGCAGGATGCGAGCGGCTTCTACTCGGCCGGCAAGTACGGGGGCGGCGATCCGGCGGTCGACGCGACCTTGACCGACGGCGTGTTGCGGATGGGCCCCATCGACGGCTCGGAGGCCGTCGCCGTGGTGCCGCTCACCGTGCAGGGGGCGGTGGTGGGCGCGCTGGTGATCCTGAAGCTCTTCGAGCACAAGGCGAAGCTGCGCCCCGAGGACCGCGAGCTGCTCGACCTCCTCGCCGCCCACGCCGCCTCGGCCCTGTTCGCCGCGCGCGTCTACCACCAGACCGATCGCAAGCTGAAGACGCTGGAGAGCCTGATCCAGCTCGTCAAGCGCGGCTGACGCGCGGGGGGGCTTGGGCCATGAGCCTCTCCGGGAACCTCGAGGACGTCTCGGTCGCGGACGCCCTGCAGTTCATCCATCTGGGCGGGCGCACCGGCACGCTCACCTTGTCGCGCGGCGAGGTGACGGCGGAGATCGGCTTCCACCAGGGCCGCATCGTGAACGCCTGGGGACCGGGGTCCAAGCGGCTCGGCGACCTGCTGGTGGACAACGGGAGCATCTCGCAGGACACGCTGGATCAGGCCCTGCGCGACCAGGAGCGCGAGACGCCGCGGCGCTCGCTCGGACAGATCCTGGTCACCATGGGCGCGCTCTCGGCCGAGGCGATGTACACGGCGGTGCAGCAGCAGATCGAGCGCACCGTGTACGACCTGGTCACCTGGACGAGCGGCACCTTCCATTTCGCGCTCGACGACCTGAAGCCCATCGACGACATCTCGGTCTTCCCCGGAGACATCGTCGGCCACCTGAGGCTCGACACGCAGGCGGTGCTGCTCGATGCGCTGCGGATCTTCGACGAGAAGAACCGCGGCGGCGAGCCCCCGGGTCCGGCCATCATTTCCGAGGCGACGCCCGCGGTGGGCCTGGAGCCGGCCACGCCCACGCAGGCGATCGTGCCGTCGGCGGCCCGCGCCGTTCCAGTCGCCGAGCTGGAGCCCAAGCCACGGTTGCAGGTGGTCTCCGCGGACAAGCAGTTCGCGGAGAAGCTCGGAGAGGCGATCCCCGCCGACGAGGCGACGGTCGCCCGGGTCACGCTGCGCGACGCCGGCGGGCCGCCGCCTGGCGAGGCGCCGCCGTTCGTGCTGGTGGACCTGCGCGAGGGCGGCGTGGCCCTCGACGCGGTGGAGCAGCTGCGGCGCGCGCGGCCCCGCGCGATGATCATCGCCGTGGTGGACGGGGGCGTCTCCGTCTCGGCCACGTACGCGGCTGGAGTGGTGGCGGCGATCCCCGGCGAGGTGGCCACCATCGCCTCCTGCTTCCGCAGCCTGGTGCAGGCGCGCAAGGACATCCTGACGGGCGGCGCTTCCCGCGCCGATCGCGTCCAGTCGAACCTCGCCAAGCTGCGGCGGATCGTCGGCGACCTGCGCAGCGGGCTCATCTCGACCACCATCTCGCTCAGCCTGATGAACATCATCAGCGAGTCGGTCGAGCGCGCGGTGCTGTTCCTGGTGCGCCGCGAGGCGCTCACCGCGCTGGGCGCCTTCGGCAACAGCCCCAGCGGACAGCCGCTGGCGCAGCTGACGCGCGGTCTGCGGCTGCCGCTCTCGGGCAAGAACGCGCTCACCCGCGCGCTCGACGACGGCGCGGTCCGTTCGCTCACCTTCGACGAGACCGGGCTGCCGGACGGGTTCACGCGCGTGGTGGGCAAGCCGCGCTCCGGCCAGTGCGCCGTCTTTCCCGTGATGGGCGGGCAGCGCGTGATCGCGGTGGTGTATGCGGACAACGGGCCTTCCAACCGCGCCATCGAGGAGCTGGACATCCTCGAGCTCGCCGCGGCCCAGGCCGGGCTCGCGCTCGAGAACGAGCTGCTCCGCCGGCAATCGACCCAGCATTGACCCAAAGAGCTCGCTTGAGTTGACGGCTCTGCCGTGTCGGGACGCTGTTCGATCCGGCGCCTTCGGCGCCTCCACAAGGGGGAGCTCGCTCCCCCTCGACCCTCCAAAAGATCACGGTCAACCCAATCGAGCGCGGGTTGAAGGTGCTCGGATGGTGTGATTGCACGCCGCCCAGGCGATGGCGACCGTTCCAAGATGCGCGTCTTCCTCGTCGTAGCAGGCATCTCGTTCGCGCTCGCTTCCCCGGCCGCCCTCGCGCGCGTGACGCGTGAGCAGGGCCGCGCGCCTCGTCCCCCGCCCCGGCTGCAGGTGCCGCGTCTCTGGACCGAGCAGTCGGGCGCTTTCTCGATCGAGAGGCCCGACGGCGACCGGTGGAGCTTCAGGGGCGACGCGCGTGGCCCGGACGGCGAGCGCCTGCCGCTGCTCGCGCGGGCGCCCGAGGCCGGCGCGCAGCTCATCGTCCAGAACGCAGACGGCGTGAGCTCGTTGCGCCAGCTGGCGCGGCTGCTCGCCGATCATCTGCAGACGGAGCAAGGAGTGCACGTCGAGGACGTGAACCGACTACCGGCGCGCGGCGGCGAGGCGTACGGATTCACCTTCAGCGTCTCCGACGAGGCGCGCGGCCGCGTCGCGGTCGTGCGGGCGGGCGAGCACGTGGCGCTGGTGATCGCGAGCTGGCCGATGGGCGCTCCTCCCGCGGTGGCGGAGGACGTGGAGGCGATGATCGGAAGTTTGGGGCCTCCGCCGAACGCGCTGCCGCCGG
>VBKO01000298.1:4780-6785 GCA_005888115.1 Deltaproteobacteria bacterium | reverse complement strand
TCTGCTTCAAGTACTCGCGATCGCCCTCGCTCACGTTGCGGAGCGTCTCGCGGTCCTGGCTCACCTCGGCCAGCCGGGACTTGAGGGCGGAATTCTCGGCCTCCTTGTTCAGCGCGGCGGAGGCCTCGTTCATGCACGTCTGGGCGATCTTGTCGTCGGACTCCTGAGGCGGGATCGGTTCCCTCCGCGTCCATGCGGCGAGCGCCCGGTTCTGCCAGCGGAAGTCCGCTTGTGCCATGCATTCCTGCACCAGCCGAGCGACCCGATCCTCCGCCCAGACCGGCGCCGGCTTGGTGCAGAAGCCGAGCTCCTCCGAAACCCTGCCCGGCCACTTCTCGGTCTGCTTCACCCAGCAGCCTTCGCGCTGCAGCATCCGCGTCGACGTGCACGCCACCAAGGCGGGCAGCACCGCCGCCAAGAGCCCCATCCGCCCCATGTCCCCTCCCCGGCCACGCCGCTGATCGGCGGGCAAGCCCGCGAAGCGAGCTCCACCACGCCCGAAGATCAAGCTGGCCAGCCAGTCCTACGCGCGGAAGAGCCGCAGGGCAGCCGCGCGGTGGAGCGCCCGCCCGGCTGCTGCGCAGGGTCACTTGGAGAGCGCGCTGGCGTCCTTCCAGATGCTGCGGTCGACGAGCCGTTCGTAACCAACCGGCGTCTTTCCCGGCTTGATGCCGCCGAGGTCCTTCTCCACCGTCACGACGGCCTCCAGGTTCTTCTTGCTCAGCCCGTCGTTGCCGACCGGCCAGAACGAGATGCCCGCGAAGCGCGGCAGCGCCTCCTTGGCCAGCTTCGGAGTCCGGCCGGTCACGGTCGCGACCTGAGCCACGCGGTCGGCATGGCGCGGGTCGAGCATGTACTTCGTCGCGTCGATCAGTCCCGCGACCATGCGCACGAAGGCGTCGCGCTTCTTCTCCAGATTGTCCTTGGTCGCGACCAGGATGAGGTAATGGCTGAGCTGATTCACTTCCTTGAATGAGGAGATGACGGTGAGCGGCTTTTTGGTCTGCTCCTCCAGGACGGGAACGTCGTCGAGGTGCAAGACCCCGACCTTGAGCTGGCCGGCGACCATCGCGGCGCCCACGTTGGTGCTGAGCGCGACCAGCCTCACCTGGTCGATCTTCAGCCCGCAGGGGCGGATGAGTTGCTCGAGCGCCACGGAACGGGCGCCGCCAACCGAGTCGACGCCCACCGCCTGGCCCTTCACGTCCGCGCATTTGCCGAGCGCCGGGTCGGTGGAGGCGAGCAGCCAGTCCGGGTGCTCAAGGCCGTAGATCCCTACCAGGTTCACGCCGGCGTTCGAGATCATGCGGACGATGACCGGCGTCGGCGACAGCGCCACGTCGGGGTTCCCCGCCACCACCGCCTGCGCGGCGGCCGCGCCGGAATCGAAGGGCCGCACGTCCACGTCCACGCCGTGCTTCTTGAAGAAGCCCTCCTCCTTGGCCACGTAGACGACCACGCTGCCGAAGACCGGCGGCACTCCGGGCACCGCGAAGGAGAGCTGCTGCTCGGCGGCAGCCGCGCCGCGCTCGACGAAGAGCGCCGCCGCGAGCACCGCGAAGAGGATCCGCCAAACGCCGACTCGTCCCGTGGTCATTCGCTCTCCTTCCGGTCAGCCGAACACCCCGGCGGTCAGGCCGCCGTCGATGGAGATGGTCTGGCCGGTGACGTATCGCGCCGGCTCGCCGCAGAGGAACACCACCAGCGGCGCGTATTCGTCCGGGGTGGCGGCGCGCTTCATCGGGATGCGCGCGAGCGCCTCCTGCTTCTTCTCGGCCGTGCCGTACAGCGCGCGGAAACGGTCGGTCTCCACCAGGCCCGTGGCGATGGAGTTGATGGTGATGCCTTCCGCCGCCACCTCGAGGGATAGCGTCTTGAGCGCGGACACCACCGCCGTCCGGAACGCATTCGAGAGCACCAGCGTCGGGATGGGCTGCTTGACCGAGATCGACTCCAGCGCGACGATCCGTCCCCAGCGCCGCGCGCGCATGCCGGGGAGCACCGC
>VBKO01000298.1:0-4706 GCA_005888115.1 Deltaproteobacteria bacterium | reverse complement strand
CACGTACGCGCGGGCGTCGGGCGCGCCCGCCCTCCTCGCGCGCTCGGCCACGTCCTCCAGCCGTTCGCGCCGCCGGGCGGCGACGGCGAGCCTGGCGCCTTCGCTCGCAAGCGCCAGCGCGACCGCCTCGCCGATGCCGGAGCTGGCCCCCGTGACGAGCGCCACCTTGCCGCGAAGACCGAGGTCCATCGCCTAGGTCTGCCGCAGGTACTGGTCGGTGCCGTCCAGCCAGTCCCTCCGCGGAGGGTCGAAGATGTCCACGTCGAGCGTGTCCTCCAGCGCCTCGGCCGAGTGCGGCAGGTTCGATGGGATGGTCAGCACCTCGCCAGCGCGCACGTCGACCTGCTGCGCTCCTTCGGCGCCGAGCCGGAAGCGGAGCGCTCCTTCGAGCACGTAGGTGATCTGCTCGTTCTCGTGCTGGTGGCGCGGCACCACGCAGCCTTTCTTGAGATAGACGTGCGTGATCATCATCCGCTCGGCGGTGATGATGCGCCGGTCCAGCTTCTCGGACAGGCGTTCCTTCGGCATCGACTCCCAGCGGTGCAGCCTGGCCTTCGCTTCCTGCGCCATGGTTCGCTCCCGAGCGATCGGGGTCCGACGATAGGCGCATGGCGCGCAACCGGTCAAACGCGGTGGTAAAGGAGACGCCCCGGAGGCCCGCCATGCCGAACGCCCTCCTCGTCCTGCTCGCCGCCGCGACCCTGAACGCATCTGCTCCGCGCGAACCCGTTCCCGGCCGCTCAGTCGTCGCCTCGCGCTACGGCGTCGTCGCCTCCAGCCAGCCGCTCGCCGCGGCCGCGGGAGTGCAGATCCTCGAGCGCGGCGGCAATGCCGTCGATGCGGCCATCGCCGCCAACGCGACCACCGGAGTGATGGAGCCGACCGGGAGCGGAATCGGCGGAGACTTGTTCGCGCTGGTGTACGTGGCGAAGGAAGACAAGCTCTACGGCCTGAACGCCAGCGGCTGGTCCCCGAAGGCGATGACGCCCGACTTCGTGAGGAGCAAGGGCGCTGCGGACAAGATGCCCCAGCGAGGCCCCTTCACGGTCACGGTGCCCGGCGTGGTGGCCGGATGGGATGCCTTGCGCAAGCGCTTCGGCGCGCTGCCCTTCTCGGTGTCGCTCGCGCCGGCGATCTTCCACGCCGAGAACGGCTTCCCCCTGATGGAGATCACCGCCGGCCTGTGGACGCGGTCCGAGAAGCTGCTCGGCGAGCACCCCAACTCGCGCGCGACGTTCCTCGTCGACGGCCGCGCGCCCGGCGCGGGCCAGATCTTCCGCAATCCCGACCTCGCGCGCTCCTTGCGGCGCATCGCGGAACAAGGGCGCGACGGCTACTACAAGGGTCCCACCGCGCAGGCCATCGTCGACATCGTCCACGAGCAAGGCGGCGCGATGGCGCTCGACGACCTTGCCGATTTCCAGCCCGAGTGGGTGCAGCCGATCCAGACCAACTACCGCGGCTGGACGGTCAGCGAGATCCCTCCCAACTCGCAGGGCATCGCCGCCCTGGAGATGCTGAACGTCCTGGAGCGCTTTCCGCTGGCCGAGTGGGGCTTCCATTCGACACGCGCGCTGCACGCGATGATCGAGGCGAAGAAGCTCGCCTACGCCGACCTGCTCCGGTACGTGGGCGATCCCCACTTCGGGCAGATCCCCGTCGCGGAGTTGCTCGGGAAGGAGAGCGCCGCGACGCGGGCCGCGCGCATCGACCCGAAAGCCGCCGCGTGCAAGGTCGAGCCCACCAAGCTCGCCTCGGTCACCGATGCCAGGGGAAGCGACACGATCTACCTGACGGTGGTGGACCGCGACGGCAACATCGTCTCACTCATCCAGAGCAACTACTCGGGATTCGGCTCGGGGCTGGTCCCCAAGGACAAAGGGTTCATGCTGCACAACCGCGGAGCCCTGTTCACGCTCGAGCCTGGCCTGCCCAACACGCTCGCGCCTCGCAAGCGTCCGCTGCACACCATCATCCCCGGGTTCCTCCAGAAGGGCGAGGTGAAGATCGGATTCGGCATCATGGGAGGCTGGAACCAGGCGCAGGCGCATGCGCAGTTCGTGGTCGACGTGGTCGATCACGGGATGAGCATCCAGCAGGCGCTGGAGGCGGGCCGCTTCACCAAAGGCACGTTCGAAGGCTGCGACGTCGAGATCGAGTCCAGCGTTCCGGAGCAGGTCCGGGCGCAACTCGGCGAGCTCGGCCACAAGCTCGAGGTCCGGCCCCCGCGCACCCCCAACTTCGGGTACGGCCAGGCGGTGCTCTACGACGCACGGACGGGCGTGAAGTTCGGCGCCAGCGATCCGCGGCACGACGGCGAGGCGATCCCGGTTCCGGCTCCCGCGTTCGACGCGGGGCGTGAGCGCCGCTGAGACGATTTCTGTTCGTCTCCCCGGCCTGCCGTACAATCGCGGAATGTCCGAGCTCAATCCGCAGAAGCAGGCGCAGGAGCTGTCCAGGCTGCTGGAAGACCAAGCGCTGGTGAAGCCGCCGGGTGCGCGCGGCGCCGGTGGAACGCCGGGCGGCGTGGGCACCTTCTTCGCGGGTCTGCTGATGACGGTGCTGGGCGGCTACCTGGTGCTGAACCAGGTGCAGGTGACCTCCTCGTTCACCTTCTTCGGGCTCTGGGGCTGGAGCCGGCCGGCCGGATTCGGGCTCACGATGCTTCCGCTCTTGATCGGCGTCGGCGTCCTCTTTTTCGACGGGAAGAGCAAGCTCGGTTGGTTCCTCACCGCCGGCGGCATGCTGACCATCCTGGCGGCGGTCCTGATGAGCCTCTCGATCCGCTGGGAGCCGACCAGCCTGTTCAACACGCTGCTCATGTTCGGCCTGCTCGCCGCCGGAGTCGGCCTGATCGCCCGATCCCTGCGGCCGTACCCGGCCGGCTGACGCCACCTCGGCTCGATGGCGTCGCGAGGTGGTTCCGGCGCACAATGACGGGATGGCGCGCAACGCCGAAGAGCACCTCGCGCGTGGCTTCCCGACGACCCGACACTCGGCGCTCACGGCGGTCCGCGAAGGCGATCCGGAGGCGCGGCGGCGCGCCTTGTCCGCGCTCGCCACCGCGTACTGGCGCCCCGTCTACGGTTATCTGCGGCTGCACTGGCGCAAGCCCCACGACGAGGCGGCCGACCTGACGCAGGACTTCTTCGCGCACGCGCTCGAGAAGGACCTGCTGGCCAGATTCGACCCGGCCCGCGCCCGCCTGCGCACCTTCCTTCGCGCCTGCATCGACCGGGTCGCGGCGGAGGACGGCAGGGCTGCGCGCCGCCTGAAGCGCGGCGGTGGCACCGCGGCGGCCCGGTTCGATTTCGAAGCCGCGCGCGCCGCGATCGAGAACGCGGCGGGGGCCGCGGAAGCGCCGGACGTCCTGTTCGAGCGCGAGTGGGCACGGGGCATGTTCGCCGCGGCGCTGGAGCGCCTGCGCGAGCTGTGCGCGCGCGAGGGGAAGTCGCAGCACTTCACCCTGCTCGAGCAGTACGACCTGGGGACGGGAACCGATCGTCCTTCTTACGCCGAGCTGGCGCGCCAGCTCGGCATCGCGACCACCGACGTGACCAACCGACTCGCCTGGGCGCGGAGGAAGCTGCGCGAGGTCCTGCTCGAGCTGCTCCGGGAGTGCACCGGCAGCGAATCCGAGGTGCGCGAGGACGCGCGCGCGCTGCTCGGGCTGGACGGACCGTGACCCGGCTGGACGACGCCGCGCTAGCGCGGCTGCGGCAGTCGATGCGCGAGCCGGACCTCTCCGGCACCCGGTACCAGCTCGATGGCGTCGCCGGCACCGGCGGGATGGGGACCGTGTACGTCGTCCGCGACACCGAGCTGGGACGGCGCGTGGCCCTCAAGGTGCTCGACGTGCAGGATCCCGAGGTGGAGGCGCGCTTGCGCCGCGAGGCGGAGGTGCTGGCGCGGCTCGAGCACCCCGGGATCGTGCCTGTCCACGACGTGGGACGGCTCGGCGACGGGCGCGGCTTCTACACGATGAAGCTGGTGCAGGGCGAGCGGCTCGACAGATACGCCACGCGCGATCTCTCCTTGCCGGAGCGGCTGCGCGTCTTCCTGCGCATCGCCGAAGCGGTGGCCTTCGCGCACGCGCACGGCGTGCTGCACCGCGATCTGAAGCCCCAGAACGTGATGATCGGGCCTTTCGGCGAGGTGCTGGTGCTCGATTGGGGCCTGGCGAAGGTGCTCTCCGATTCCGCCGGTCCCGCAGCCGCGGGTGCGCAAAGGCGGCGCGCGCCAGGAGACACCGGGGACGGCGCGGTTCTCGGCACGCCCGGTTTCATGGCGCCGGAGCAGGCGGCGGGCGAGAGCGGGGCCGCGGACGTGCGCGCGGACGTTTTTTCGCTCGGCGCGCTGCTGCAGTCCCTGCTGCCATCGCGGCCTGCGGCTCCGCTGCTGGCGATCGCGCGCAAGGCCATGTCGGTGCGCCCGGAGGACCGGTACGGCACCGCCACCGGGATGGCGGGCGACGTCGACCGGTTCCTGGAAGGCGCTCCGGTATCCGCGTATCCGGAGAACCTCCTTCGCAAGGCCCTTCGCGTCGCGGCCCGCCACCGCGTTGCCGCCGGAATCCTGGCCGCCTACCTGGTCGGACGCGGATTGATCCTGCTCTTCACGCACCGTTAAAGGATTTCTCGCGCCCGGCAGAGAGAGGGCGACGCCGGATGCGCCGGCGCGAACGAGGGGAGTGACGATGAGCCGGA
>VBKO01000133.1 GCA_005888115.1 Deltaproteobacteria bacterium | reverse complement strand
GACGAAATGACCGCACCAGGTGCGTGCGGGTGGGACCGTATCGTGCGCCGCCGGCTCGGAATTCGTGCCGCTGCATGGGCGCCGATACCGTCTGGAGGATGGACGAGCTTGCTTTGCTCTTCTGGCCGTTGCCGGTGTTCCTGTGCCTCACGCTCGCGCTCGGATGGACCCAGATGCGCGAAGGCGGGGGGAGCGTCGGCCGGCTCGCCTGGACCGCGGCACGTCTTTCGCTCCTCGGTAGCGCACCGTCGCTCGCTGCTCTCCTTTTGCGCGCCATGGGCTTCGAGCTGTGGTCCGGCGCGCCTTCGCTGGCCTCCTGCCTGGCTTCCAGCATGTCCTTGAAGATGCTGAACGCGCCGCGGCTGGCCGGTTTGAAGAAGCCGCTTCCGCTCCTGGAGGATCCGGGGCTGCTCGCGCGGATCGCCGAGATCTCCTCCCGGATGGGCGTTCCGGTCCCGCGAACGCGCGTTGCCGGGACCCTGGGACACCTGCAGGCGCTCGCGGGCGTGTTCGGCGTTCAGGCGCCTTCCCTGCTGCTCGCCGACGGCATCCTGCACCGCCTGACGCCCGGCGAACGGGACGCGATCATCGCCCACGAGCTTGCACATCTGTCGAATGGCTCCTTGTGGTTGGTCCCTGCCTGCACCTCTGCATCGGGAGTGGCCACCATGCTCCTCGTCGCGGTGGAGCCGGTGGCGATGGTCGACCGGACGGCGTTCGTGGGCTTCCTCGGAATCCTCGCCATCTTCTTGGGTTTGTATCCAATGCTCAACCGGCGCTTCGAACTCTTCTGCGACCTTCGCGCCGCGCAGGCGGTCGGTTTCGTCCAGATGGCGACCGGGCTCGACAAGATCCATGCTGTGCACTGGGTCCCCAGCCGGGGGTTGTACTCGGTCCTCGTCTACGCGCTGGCCACGCACCCGCCTCAGGCGGCACGATACGAAGTGCTGCGCGCTCGAGCCCCGGATGGCGTGCTTCCAGAGCGGCCAGGAGACGTGCGCCGCGTGCGCGTCCACAGGCTGGCGTCGACCGTGATGCTCTCTTTGTGGGCGTCGGCAGTCGGCGCCGCGGCGCTGGCGCTCAGGGCACGAGATTTCTGGGCGGCCATTGCACTCCTCGTCGCCGTCGTCGGAGTCCAGCTGGGGCTCCCGATGTCGGCAATGCTGGCGCAGCGTCGGAAGTGGTCGCGGCGCCTCGGCGCGCGCTCCGGGCTCCGGTGGGTCTTCCGGGGTGGAGCGCTTCTGGTCTTTCTGGGGTTCATCTGGACGCCTTTGTTCCGCCACGTGCTCCCCCGCGTGCTCGACCGCGCCACCGTGGTCGACCTCTGGTGGCAAACGGCGCGCGTCCCGCTCTCGTCCTCTCTCGTCGGAGCTGCGCTCCTCCTGGCCGCCACCGTCCTCCATCAGCGGCGAATGAGATTGCGGGCCGCAATCGTGTCCGCGATGGCGCAGCACGACTTCATGGGAGCGGTCGCCGTCGGCGACGCGCAGCGGCGACGTCTCCGAGCCGACCCGGAGCTGCGATACCTCGCGGCAGTGGCACTCCTGCTCGCTGGCCGCCGAGGGCAGGCCGTGTCCGAGCTAACCGATCTCTGCGAGGGCCCGGCCCCCCTGCCCGCCGCGTTGTTCGCGCTCTCGGCGATCTCGCGCGGCGAGCCGGCCCTCCACTCGGCACGTCGCGCCGTGCAATTGCTGCCCGACGATGTGGGAGCGAGGCTGTCTCTGGCCAAGGCTTTGCGCGACAGCGGGCAGCACGCGATGGCCGAGCGGGCGCTCGCCGATACCCGGCCGAGCCATCTGGAGGAGGGACACGTGCTGGCCGTTCGCGCGCTGCTGGCGTGCGATCGAGGCGAATGGGACGCCGCCATGGACCTGGTGACTCACGCGCTCTCACTCGCGCCCGGCGATGCGTTGGTCCTGCGCTGTCGCGCGGAGGTCGTCCAAGGTGCCCGGCCGGACCTGGCCAGCACCGCTCTCGAGGAGGCTCGCGCCGCATCCCGCGCCAACCCTTTCGCGCTGCTCGACGACGATCTGAACGCGCTGGAGACGCGCCTGGCTACGCCGGTTTCGAGCGGGCGCCGCAGGGTTCCCGGCTGACGTCGCCGCAACGAGCCTACTTCAGGTACTTCTTCGCACGCAGCGCCGACTCGATGCGCTTGCGCGTGTCCCCTACTTCGAGGCGCGGCTGCTCGCCGGTCAGCTTCTCCACCAGCTCGACGTACCGCGAGGCGAGCTGCGCGCGCACGTCGTCAGGGACGTCCGGGAGCGGGCCGTCACCCTTGTACCCGCGCTCGTTGATCAACCACTGGCGGAAGAACTCCTTGTCGAGCATGCGCTGGTCCTCGCCGCGGCGGAACCTCTCGTCGCTGCCCTCGGCAATCCAGTAGCGGCTCGAATCCGGAGTGTGGATCTCGTCGATCAGCCAGATCTTCCCTGCCCCGTCGACGCCGAACTCGTACTTCGTGTCGACCAGGATCAGGCCCTGCTTGCGCGCCCATTCCTGGCCCGCAGCGAAGAGCGCCAGGGCGTAGCGCGACAGCTCGTCCCACTGCTTCTGCGTGACCACGCCGCGCGCGATCAGCTCGCGCGGAGAGATCGGCTCGTCGTGCTTTCCGACCGCCTCTTTGGTGCTGGGCGTGAGGATGGGCGTTGCGAACTTCTCGTCCTTGCGCATCGCCGGATCCAGCTCGACTCCGTATGCCTTGGCGCCGCGCCCCGCCTGGTGGTCGCGCCAGAGCGAGCCGGTCAGGTAACCGCGCACCACCATCTCCAGCGCGAGCGGCCGCAGCTTGCGCACCACCAGCACCGAGGGATCGGGCACGTCGAGGATGTGATTGGGCGCCAGGTCCTTCGTCTTGTCGAACCAGAAGACCGTGAGCCGGTTGAGCAGCTCCCCTTTGAACGGCACCGTCGTCAGCACGCGGTCGAACGCAGACAGGCGATCGGTCGTGACCATGACGATCCGGTCGCCCGAGGAGAAGTTGTCGCGCACCTTGCCGCGATACAGCGAGCCAAGGTGGGGAAAATCGGCTTCGCGCAGCGTGTAGGGGAGCTGCGCGCGGAGGAGGTCCATTCGGTCCATGGGGGCGCGTAGGGTAGCCGACCGCGCGAAGCATGCAACTGTCGCGGAGCCGTGGCAGAAGAAAAGCGGTGCGCCTGGCGACGTTCAACATCAAGCATGCCGAGCTCCGGGGACTTCCTCCCCTCGTCGACCTGCTGCGGCAGGCCCGCCCCGATCTCGCCGGCTTGCAGGAGGTGGACGTGGGCTGCGTCCGGAGCAGCTGCGCCGACCAGCCCGCCGGCCTGGGGACCGCATTGGGCATGGCCTCCTGCTTCGCGCCGGCGCTGTCCCTGGAAGGGGGCGCGTACGGCACCGCGCTTCTCGCCGTGCCGGAGCTGCTCCGTGGCGAGCCGCTCCAAGCGACGGCCGTGCCGCTGCCGGGCGGCCGCTCGATGGGAGAGGAGCCGCGCGTGCTGCTCACGGCGCGGGCGGCGGGCCTTCGCGTGTTCGTGGCGCACTTCGACCTGCCCGCACCGGTGCGCCAGGCGCAGGCGGATGCGTTGCTGGCCGCCGTGGGCGATCCGCGCGGAACAGTGGTGTTGGGGGACCTCAACGAGGGGCCCGATGGGCCAGGAGTGCGCACCTTGCTCGCCGCCGGGTTCCGCGATGCCTGGGCGGAGAGCGGCGCTGCGGAGCTGATCACCGCCCCGTGGGATCGGCCGCAGGCCCGCATCGACCATGTGCTGCTCGGTCCCGATCTGCCGCGCGCCCGCTCCGCGCGAGCGCTGTCCAGCGGCGCGAGCGACCACGCGCTGGTGGTGGTCGAGCTGTGATCCGGTTCGTCCTGCACCGGCCGCGCAGCTCGCAGAACATCGGCGCGGCGGCGCGGGCGCTGGCGAACACCGGAGCGGGCACGCTCTGGACGGTCGAGCCGATCGGCTTCGATCGCGCCCAGGCGGCGAAGCTGGCGGCGGGCGCGGACCGGGTGCTGGAGGGCATGCGCGTGGTCCGTACCCTCGACGAGGCACTGGAGGACTGCGTCGACGTCGTGATGACGACCGGTCGGCCGGTGCCGGGCGCGCTCGATCCGCGCGCCACCGCGCGGCGCCTCCTCGATTCCGCGGGTGAAGTGGCGCTCGTCTTCGGCGACGAGGTGAACGGCCTCACCAACCGCGAGCTCCGGCGTAGGCGCCGCCCGCGCCGGAGCGGCCGCTGGCCGACGAGAAGCTGCTCGCGCTGCTGCGGAAACGCGCCGGCGAGCTGCTGTCGCGTGTCGGGTTCCTGAACCCGCAGCAGCCCGACCGCGCGCTCGACGAGCTGCTCCAGCTGCCTCGGCGCGGCCGCGCGACACAGCGGGAGATCGAGATGCTCCTCGCCGCGCTGGATCAGATCGGCAGGAACCTGCGCTAGCCGGCGCAGGCCCGGCTTCCTCCTCTACGTCGCTGCGGGAGCGGCTGGCGCCGCGGGGGCCGCCTCGCCGCCCTTCTTTGCCTGGTGCTCCGCACAGAGCCCGTGCGCGACCACCTTCTTCAGGCAGCCTTCCCTGCTGCACGTCTTGTAGCGCGCCTTCGGCAGCTCGCCCGTCTTCCACTTGTCGTAGTGGAAGAAGCAATAGCCCTTCGCCTGGTACGCGCGCTTGCATCCCTCGATGCGGCAGGTCTTGCCGTTCCCCTTGGGCGCTGGAGCGCGCGTCTTGCGGCGCTCGGTCTTCGTCTCTGGCATGTGCTCCCGTCCGTCCGAAAAAGGACGCGCTTTGTACCGGATCCGGCCGGCGTTGACAATGGCACGGCCGCTGCACCCAAAGGCGTTCCTGGCGTGGCGCCGGGCGAGCGCCCGCCTGGCCGGAGGTGTCACATGGCGGTCGGGCTGGTCGTGGTGGGGCTGGGGCACGTGGGCAGCTCGCTGCTGGCCGGCATCGAGGCCGCTCGCGCGCACCTCGTTCATCCCTGGGGCAGCCTGGCCGAAGCGGGAGGCGGAGGACGCACGTCCGACAGGTCGTCGACGGAGCCGATGCGGTCGCGCGCCCCGCTCGCCGAGCTGAACGACCTGGTGCTGGGCGCGTTCGAATTGCACGAAGACGACGCCTATCGCGCTGCGTTGCGCGCCGGTCTTCTCGGCCGTTCGCTGGTGGACGAGCTGCGCCCGCGGCTGCGGCAGATCCGCGCCATGGCCGGCGCTCGCCACGCTCCGACCCGCCGGCACCTCGCCGATGCGCTCGCCGAGGATCTCCGGGGGTTCCTCGAGCACGGCGGGTGCGCGAAGGGAATCGTCGTCTGCACCGCTCCCGGCTTGCGGCAGCTCGCGGGCAAGCCCCCTTTCACCGCCGCAGAAGTCTGGGCCGCGCTCGAGGAGGGCGAGGCGGACGTGACGCCGGGTCTGGTCTACGCAGCCGCCGCCGCGCAGGCGGGGTGCGGGTTCGTCGCCGCGGCGCGCGATGCCGCGCTGCAGGCGCCGGGAGTTGCCGCCCTATTCGCCGAGGCGGGACAGCCGCTGGCGGGAGTCGGGTTGCTGACGCCGGACGTCGCTTTGCGCGAGGCCGTCGCGCAGGTGCTCGGCGCCGAGGCGCTCGGCGTCGTCGGCTCGACCTCGCTGTCCACGCGCGTCGAAGAGCGGGGAGCCCGCCTGTGGGGAGGGCCCGACCGGACGCAGGAGATGGCGCTCGCCTCCGCCTGGGCCGGCGGCGCATTCGAGTTGTCCATCGAGCTGCGCGGCCAGATCGCGCTGCACCTGGCGGCGCGCGCCCTCGACGCGGCGCTCCTCCTGGAGCTGGCGGCCCGCGCGGGACGGAGTGGCGCGCAGGACTGGATGGACGCGCTGTTCGTCGAGCCGATCTCGTCGGTGGCCCCGCGCGAGGCGCCGCCGGGAACGCTCGCCGAGCGGAGGGAGCGGCTCGCGAGGGAGCTTCCCGCGCTCGCCGCCGCGGCCGCCGCCGTCGAAGCAGCGTGAGCCGCTCGATCGTTTCCTGACGAGCCGGCTGCGCGCTCGCGGCACGGGATTTCGCTTCCGAGGGAGCCGAGCACTTTTCCGTCCCTGCAGCGTGCGGCCCTGCGCTGGCGGCGCCTGTCCTGGGAAGCGTTCTTCCCAGGGCCGAACTCGCGCTACCCAGGTCGCGCGTTTTTCGCCGGGGAACCGGCTGCTGGCTCCCTACGGGGACGGCGCCACGCCGGCACGCTGGGCCGGCATGCTGCTTGCTCCGTGAACGGCAGCGGCACGGGGCGTCGGTCCGACGGGCGGTGGCGGGGATGGTGTTTCGTCCAGGTGGGGGAGGTCGGCGTTGCGGGGGCGACGCTGACGGCCGGCGGGACGCGGCGAGGTCGGGGGGCCTTGCCGCGTCCCGCTTCTTTCCTGATCTCCGCGACTTGACGCGCCGATCCACTCAAGATACGGTAGCGTTCGAGCGCCCGATCGACCGCCCTTCCGGGTGACGGGCTCTCGGACGGGACGCCGTGGCCGAGACGCAAGGCGGAAACGAACGGCCCGATGGTGAGCGCGCTCCGGCCGCGCCCGAACTGCTGCGCGCGGCCATGGAGAAGGTGGTCTTCTTCGAGTGGCGGCTTGGCGAGATGGCGGCCGAGCTGGCCGCGGCGCGGTCGCGCGCGACCGCCGCGGAGCTCGAGCGGGCCGGCCTCGCGGAGCAGCGCTCCCAGGCCGAGCGCGACGCGGAGGCGGCGCGCCACCACGTCCACGCGCTGGAAGGCGAGCGGGAGCGACTCTCGTCGCTGCTCGCGCGCCCCGCGCACCTGGCCGCCGAGAGCGCCGCGGCCCAGGCGGAGCGTATGCGTGCCGCGGGGCTCGCGGCGGAGCTGGCCGAGGCGCGGCGCGAGATCGAGCGGCAGCGCGCCGAGCGGGATCGATGGCTCGACGAGAGGCTCTCGCAGGCGCTCGGGTCCGGAGACTCGGAGGGCTCGCTGGCCTCCTTCATCAGCGAGCTGCGCGGCGAGGTGATCGCTTTGCGCGAGCGGCAGAAGCAATCTGACGAGCTGCTGCGGCAGGCCGGGATCGCGCAACCAATAGCGGCGAGCCGCCCGCCTGCTCCGGCGGCGCCGCGGCGCGAGCTCCTCGAGGAAGCCAGGGCGCTCTGGTCACAGCGACGCCCCGGCCCATCCGCCGACCTGCCGGGCACCGCGCCGTTCGCGCATGCGTCGGCCCCCGGGCCGGGTGTGGCGGCGACCGCGCTCGCGGAGCAATGCCTGCGCGGGCTGTCCGCGCGCGATCCCGCCAGGCGCGAGCAGGCGGCGCGACACCTGGCCGCGATGCCCGTTCCCGCCGCGGCCCCCGCACTCGCATCCGCGCTCGGCGTCGAGCTCGACTCGCGCGCGCGTGGGCAGATGGCGGTCGCGCTGGTCGCCTGCGGTGGGCCAGCCGCGGCGGACCTGGTCGCGGAACTGCAATCCGATCCCGAGCCGCTGGTGCGCCTCTCCGCGCTCGACGCTCTCTGCTCACTCGGCGACCGGGCGACGGGTGCACTCGAGACCGCCTCACGCGATCCGTCTCCGGCGGTGCGGCGTCGCGCGGCGGCGATCGCGTCGGCGCTGGGGTCCGAGGAGATCCGCGCGCGGTTCGCCATGGACGCCGACGGGTCGGTCCGGGCGGCCACGTCGATTCGAGAGCTGCCGGCGCCCGCGCAGAAACCCGCTCCGGCCGCGCCCGCCCCCGACGACGTTCCGGCGCGCTCGCGCGCCTCCGCCATGCGCGCGGTCTCCGTTCCGGACGAGGTGCCAGTCCGCGACCTCGTTCGCGACGCGGTCCTCGCCGTGCAGACCGCCATCTTCGGAATGACCGAGAACGAGCTCGCCGAAGCGCTGTCTTTGCCCGACTCGGAGGTCCCTGCGCTCGTCGCGTCGATGGTGTCGTCCGGCCGTCTCGCCCGCCGTGGAAAGCGCCTGGTCGCCACCGGACCGGGCGCCGCCGCCCAAGGAGGTCCTTAGTGGAGTCCATCCGCTACTCCGCCCGCCGGTTCGCCGAAGTGCTGGGACTTTCCCCGCAGGAGCTGACCGAGGCCGAGACGCGCGGCGTGCTGACGCGGCTGCGCGCCGAAGCGCCGCAGCGCACCTCGTACACCGTCGACGACCTGGCCCGCGCGCGCGGGGCGCTGGGCCGGCAGCCGGCGCGCCGGCCGATGCGGAAGCAACTCTTCCTCAACTTCAAGGGCGGCACCGGCAAGACCAGCGTCTCGACCAGCTATGCCTTCCGCCTGGCGGAGATGGGGCACCGCGTGCTGGTCATCGACCTGGACTCGCAGGGGCACGCCTCCAAGTGCCTGGGGGTCGCCGGCGAGGAGGCGGAGCGCACGCTCTTCGACGCCATCATCAAGAAGACGCCGCTCGAGCAGGTCATCGTCCGCACGGGGATGCCAGGGCTGGATCTCGTACCCTCGAACCTGACCATGAGCACCATCGACCTCTCGCTCATGCCCCTCGCCGCGCGCGAATTCCGCCTGCGCAACTCGATGAAGGAGATCGAGAGCGCTTACGACTACGCGGTGCTCGACGCTCCGCCCAGCTTCGGCCTGTTGAACTTGAACGCCCTGATGGCGGCGCACGACCTGTTCGTGCCGGTCCTGGCCGACTTCCTCAGCTTCCACGGCTTGAAGCTCCTCTTCGAGACGGTGCAGTCGCTCGAGGAGGACCTGGAGCACGTGCTCGACCACATCTTCATCGTGGTGAACGCGTACAACGCGACGTTCAGGATCGCCAAGGAGGCGCGCGAGGCGCTGCAGAAGCACTACCCGGAGTTCCTGCTCAAGCACGTCATCCGGCAATGCACCAAGTTCGCCCAGGCCTCGAGCGAGGGGATCCCCATCTTCGCCTACGATGCGGAGAGCAAGGGCGCGCAGGACATCCAGGCGGTGCTCGACGAGGTGCGCGCGCGCATCGGCGACCCGGTCAAGCTGAAGCTCGCCTCCGGCAGCGACGAGCCGAAACCGGCAGTCGGCGGGGGGGTGGTGGTTCCGAGAGTGAAGACAGCGGCGGAGACGGCGAGATGAAGCGCGGCTTCGAGGAAAACGTCCCCCGGGTGCGGCCGCGAGTGCGGCTCGGGCGCGCCCTCGACGAGACGGGCGCGGAGATGGAAGGCGGTGCCGCAGAGGACGGGGCGCAGGGCGAGCCGCAGCTGGAGCTGGCGCCGCCGCCAGAGGCGGATCCGGCGGGCGAGATCGGGACCGCGGAACCAACGCCGGAACCACCGTACCCGGTCGCCGCTCCGGCGCAGCCGGGGACCACGGCACCGGACCAGATGGCGTCGCGACCGCAGCCGATCGCACCGGCGGCGCCGCCCGTTCAGCGGATCGCACCGTCGCAGGATGTGGCCCTCCCGCCGCGCGAGCCGAGGCGCTCCGCCGGCG
This sequence comes from Deltaproteobacteria bacterium, assembly GCA_005888115.1. GTDB lineage: Bacteria > Myxococcota > Myxococcia > Myxococcales > 40CM-4-68-19 > VBKO01. The sequence continues at coordinate 12,120 of VBKO01000133.1, read as the reverse complement.
CGGCGCAGGTGGCGCAGCTCGCCAAGGACCTGACCGCCGAGGTCGCTCACGCCGCCGAGGCGAACGCGCAGCTGCGGGCGGACCTCGACGCGGCCGTCACCGCGCTGCGCCGCGCCGCCGAGGAAGCGCGCGAGCAGCGAGTCGAGACCGAGCACCTCGCCGCGGAGCTGGAAAAGCGTGGCGCAGCGGCGGAGCAGCTCCGGCGCGAGATGGAGTTGCTCGAGGCGGAGCGCGACGGCGCGCTGGCGCAGGTGGCGCGTCTCGCGCGCGAGCTGCGCGAGGAGCGCAACCGCGCAGCCGGCGCTGTCCGGGACGCGGAGGCCGCGCGCGCGGAGGCGGCCCAGGCCCGCGAGCATGCGCAGAGGCTCGCGGCCGAGGTGCAGGCCCGCGCGGCGGAGCGCGACCAGGCCCGGCAGGCGGCGGACGCGCTCGCTGCCGAGCGGGAATCGCTCTCCGAGGCGCTCATCGCGGCGCGCGCCGAGGCGGACGAAGCGGTCCAGTCCCGCGCGGCGCTGGAAGAGATCCACCGCGCTCTCGACGAGGCGCGGTCCCGGGTCGCCAGACTCCGCTGACGCCAGTCGCCGTCCGATTCGGCGGCGCTGTGCTTTCCGAGCGCGGACGTTCCGGCATGCGTCGGGCGGGACTTGTCGCAAATGCGATGCCGTGCTACGATGCGCGGGCTTTTCCCGGCGTCACGCTCGCACAACGGTTTCACATCCCGTCCGGCAACGGAACCAGCCAGGAAGCAGCAGCTCGACCACGGACGCCGGCCGGCGGGTGCCTTTCCGGCACCCGCTTTTTTTAGCCGGGCAACTGTCCCCAGAACAGGATGCGCGGGTACGTGTAGAGGAACGGGCGATCGTCCGGCAGGCGCGGCAGGAGCAGCTCGCGGTAGCGCGCGAGGAACCGATCCCACACCGGGGCAGGCAGGCGTCGCTGAAAATCGGTGAGCAAGGTGCTCCGGACCCACTCGACCACCTCATCGCGCGAGTCGAGCAGGTGCGTGTAGACCTGCAAGCGGACGTGCTGCGTGGCAAAGCCCAGGTGATGGAGCCACGCGGCGTATTGCACCGGAGAGTGCAGCGGAGGACGCCGCACGAATCCGCCCAGGTGGCGCTTGAACTCGTGCTCCAGGGCCAGCTCGCGAGCGGTCTCGTGCGACGCGTGGTCGTCGTTGGCGGGCATCTGCACCGCGATCTGCCCGGCCTGCCCCAGGGCCGCGCGCAGCCTCGGGAGCAGCTCGCCGTGGTCCGGCACCCAGTGCAGCGCCGCATTCGAGAAGACGAGGTCGACCGGCTCGGCGGGCGCGAACGCGGCGATGTCTTGTGTCTCGAAGCGGAGGCCGGGGGCCTTCGGCGGCTGCGAGAGCATCGAGGGCGAGCTGTCGATCCCGACGGTCTCGCGCGCCTGCAGCGCCTGGTGCAGCTGCAAAGTCAGCGCGCCGGTCCCGCAGCCGAGATCCACCGCGCGCATGCCGGGCCGCGGGCGCACCAGCGCGAGCAGGTCATGGAAGGGCTGCTCGCGCTCGGAGCGGAACCGTTCGTATTGCGCTGGGTCCCACGGATCGGCCACACCCGAAATTTAGCCGCCGCCGATCGGGGGCGCCAGCGTGGAGCAGGCGCGCTCCAGCTGGACGACGAGCTCGAGCAATTCCGCGCGGGACGCCTCGGTGCCTTGCCCGGCCAGGTCGAGAGCCGAGAGCGCGAGACGGTCCGCGACGCGGCGCAGCCCGGGACGCACCTCGGAGGGAGCGGTCCGCAGCAGCAGGACGCGCGCGGACGCGGCGCGTTCGGCGAGCCGCAGCGCCTCGGGATCGAGCCGCAACCTGAGCTCCGCGAGCCGCCGCTCGACGCGGTCGGAGCCCACGCGCAGGTGCAGCGGGACCGTCGCGCCGCCCAACCACAGGCCGAGCACGGCGCCTCCCAGCGCGGCCGCGCCGGGAGCCGGCACGACGGTCTCGAGGATCTCCGTCAGCGGGAGGAGCGACGGCGCTGCGTAGACGGCGCCGGCGGCCAGCAATGCGGCGGCGGCGATGCACGGGACGGGAGGCAGCTCCTCCCATCGCACTGCCACACCGAGCGCGAACACCGCGCCCGCCGCCGCCCAAGGAACGAGGTCCGCCGGCGGCGTGATCGAGGTGGCGTAACCCGCCGCCAATGCGCCACCAGCAGCGGCGATCAGGCAGGTGCGCTCGAACCCGGCGTGGTCCTCGAACCGGAGCGCCACGGCGTCACCAGCCGGAGACCGGCGCCCGCAGCGAATCGAACGCTTGCTGCTTGACGCGCTTGGAGGGGACGTCACCGCCACCCCGGATGCCATCCAGCCCGATCTTGTAGTCCTTCGCTTCCTTCTCCAGCGCCGGCATCGCCGCCGGAGGCGCCGCCGCGGTCACGGAGCGCAGCAAGACCTGCATCTCGTCCACCCGCTGCCGGGCCTCCTCCGCGCGGCCATCGCCCTTCATCTCGGCCGCGTCGCGCGCCAGCTCGGCCAGCTCCGCCCGCGCGCCGTGCGCCAGCGCGTCGTTCGCGCGCATTCCGAGCAGGGCCGCCTTGGCCGTGAACGACCCGCGCGCGACCGTCTCGGAGTGGTGGGCGGCGCCGGCCGGATCCGCGAACGAGAGCGCCACGCGCGCGACCTCGCCCTCCCCTTCCGCCGCGGGCGCGAGCGAAAGCTTCACCAGCACGCGCCGTTCCTCCCCCGCAGCGAAATCGGGCAGGCGGATCGAGCCTCCGTCGGCGCCATAACCCAGCACTCGCACCACGCGCGTTCCCGACGACCCACGCACCTCGAGGCGCACGTCGCGGGCCACCGTGCGGGCGGCGCGGGTCAGCTCGGCGCGCATGGCGGGCTCGAGCTCGCTGGCCGAATGGATGAACCGCGTCCGCCCTCCTCCCTGGGCGGCGAGCGCCGCGAGGAGGTCTTCGTCGTAGTCCTCGCCGATGCCGAAGGTGGAGACGGTCGCGCGGCCGAAGTCGCGCGCCGCGATCCGGAGCAGGCCCGCCCGATCGGACACGCCTTCGTTGGCGAGCCCATCGGTGGCGAGGAACACCTTGTCGAGCCGCGACGGCGCCCTGCCGCGCTCGAGCTGCGGCGCGGACAGGTCCAGCGCCGCGGACAGGTTCGTCCCGCTGGTCGCCTGCAGGCGCGAGACTTGCGCCAGCGCGACCTCCTTGAACGCCGGCGTGACCTGTGCCGAGGCGAGGAGGAGGTGCGCGTCGCTCGCGAAATCGACGATCGCGAGCCGGTCCTCCCCGTCAAGCGCCGCGATCAGCGCTCGCGCGGCGTCGCGCGCCCGCGCGATCTTCTCTCCCGACATCGAGCCTGAGCGGTCGATGACCAGCACGGCGTTGACGGCGGTGCGCGGGCCACGCTCGGGCATTCCGTCCGCAGCCACGCCGATCTCCAGGTAGGAAGCCCCACCGCGGGAATCGAGCCAGCGCCGATCCAGGCGCACAGACAGCTGCAGCGCGCCTTCGCGAGCAGTTGCCGCGGGCGGATCGGCGGGCGGCCGGCGCGGCGCGCGGAGCGCGGCGACCCCGGCAGCGGCAGCGGAGGCGAGGATCAGCGAGAGGACCCCGGCGGTGCGGACCATGGCGGAGCCTTTCTGGCCCATGGAGTGCGGGGCCGGATCGGTTCAACGCGCCTGCGCGCAGCCGGATCTACAGGTGCCCGGCGAGGAACTCCGCGACGCGCCGTTCCGCCCAGAACCAGGGCAGAAACGGGCCAGCGACGAATCCCAGATGGCCCCCGCGCGCGGTGGCCTCCAGGGTCACGCACGGGTTCGAGGCGGCTGCCTCGCGCGGCAGGCAGGCAGCGGGGATGAACGGATCGTCCTGCGCGGAGAGCAGCAGGAGCGGCACGCGCACGCGCGCCACGTACGGGCCGCTGGAGCTCTGGGCCCAGTAGTCCTCGGCGCCCACGAATCCGTGCACGGGCCCGGTGAGCGCCTCGTCGAATTCGAAAAGGGTGCGTGCGGAGCGCACCCGCACCGCGTCGATCCCCGGGAAGCGGCGCGCTTTCGCCAGTGCCTTGCGCTTCAACGTGTGCAGGAACCGCGTGCGGTACACGAAGCTCATCGCTCCCGGCGCGTCGAGGGCGCGCGCGCACACCTTCAGGTCGAAGGGCACCGAGAGCGCCGCCGCCGCGTGCACCGGAGCGGAGGCGCCCTGCTCGCCGAGCCACTTGACGACGACGTTTCCCCCCAGCGAGCAGCCGGCGAGGAGAAGAGGAGCCGCTTCCGACTCGGCGCGCGCGCGCCGGACCGCTTCTCCCAGATCGCCGGTCTCGCCCGAGTGGTAGGAACGCAGGAGCCGGTTCGCCTCGCCCGAGCAGGAGCGGAAATTCATCGCCATTCCGCGCCAGCCCCGGATTCGCGCCTGGGCCAGCAGGCCGCGTACGTAGTGCGAGCTGGAGCTGCCCTCCAGGCCGTGCAGCACCACGAGCAGCGGCGCCGCTGGCGGCCCCTCCAGCCGGTCCACGTCGAGGAAGTCACCGTCGGAAAGCTCCCAGCGCTCGCGGCGCAGCGGCAGGCGCGGGCCGGGTCGCAGCAGCGTGCCGAACACCGTCTGGGCGTGGCGGCCGCGCAGCCAGCGCGGCGGGGTGAACGACTGCACTATGCCAGCTCCGCCAGGAACCGGCGCAGCCTGGCGAGCACCAGCGCGCGCTGCTCCATCTGCGGCAGGTGCCCGCACTCGGGGAGGATCTCCACCGTCCCGTTGCGCAGGTGGGTGCGGAACCACTCGACGCTGGAGGCGGGAAGGATGCCGTCCGACTCGCCCCAGAGGATGAGGACCGGCTGCTCGATGCGCGCGAGGTCCTCCGGGGTCAGCGCCTGCTGCCCGGCCTGCGCGAGGAGCCGCTGCACCGGCGCGGCGGCGAAGTGCCGGGCCAGATCGCGCGCGAACAGGCGCGCCAGCCGCGGCGGCCGCCGGTAGAGCCTGCCCGGGATTTCCAGGGCGGCCCGGAGATCGCCGCGAAACGCGTCGCGCACGGACTCGCGATCCGCGTCCAGCAGCGGCGCGCCTGCGGGAGAGAGCCCGACCACTGCCCGCACGCGCTCCGGGGCGACGGCCGCGGCGTGCAGGCACAGCGCGCCGCCGAGCGAATTGCCGATCAGCACGGCGGGCTCGCGGATCTGCGAGAGGACGCTGGCCAGCGCTTGCGCCTGCTCGAGCAGGCTGGCCGCCTCCTCGCCGCGGCGCAGACGGTTCCGGCCATGCCCGGGAAGATCGAGCACCAGCACGCGACGGCTGACCGAGGCGAGGCGCGTGGCCAGCAAGGCGAACGACGCCGCGCTGCCGCCCAGCCCGTGCAGCAGCACGACCGGAGGGGCGGCGCCGGAGCCGCGGCGGTCGTAGAGCAGGACGCGCCGGCCGCCGGAGTCGATCTCCTCGAGCGCGAAGCCTCGCGCCCGGAAGAGCGCATGCCCGGCGGCGAACAGCGCGGACAGCGGGAGGATCATCCAGTCTTGACGAAGCGCAGCGCGAATCGGTCGCTCTGGCCGCGGCGTCCGGCCGCCGCCGCGGCTCCCGGTGACGAATCCCAGTCCCGCGCGTCCTGCGAGTTGCGCAGGAAGTCGCCTTCGGATTGGAGCTTGAACCCGGCCCGCTCCACTTCCGCGCGGACTGCCTGCTCGTCGATGCGGTGCAGGGTCTTGGCGTCGGCCGTGCCGGTGCCCGGCTTCGCGCTCGAGTCGATGACTACGTAGACGCCGCCCGACTTGAGCGAGTCGAATACCGCCCTGTTCATCTTGTCGCGATCGACGTCCATGTACGTCGTGTCGTGGTAGATGACGTTGATCAGCACCAGGTCGAGGCCCTTCGCCTCGGGCGGCAGCGGATCGTTGAACTCGCGATCCACGCGCACCACGTTCTTCATCGCGGGGCGGGACAGGCGGTCGGGCCAGCTCGTCTTGAGGAACCGCTGGATGAACAGGTCGGGGTTCTGCGCGTAGACCACCCCGTCCGGGCCCACCGAGCGCGCCAGGAGCTCGGTGGTGTAGCCCGCGCCCGCACCCAATTCGGCCACCTTCATGCCGGGCTGCAGGCGCAGGAACTCGAGCGTCTCGGCCGGCTTGCGGCCCCCGTCGAGCGCGCGATCCTGGGGCGTCCGGTCCGGCGCGTCGACCACGGCTTGCGCGCGCGAACGCGCGTCGCCGCCCGCCGCGGGCTTCTGCGCTCCCGAGCAGGCAAAGAGAAGCAGCGCTCCGACGGTACAGCACACGGTCCGCATGGATTCCTCCGGGAAGAACGCCTCCTCTACACCGTCTTCCTCCGCGCCGCGAGGGCCTTTCACCCGTTTCGACCCCGACCGGGACCTCGACCTACAATGCGCTCCGTGCGCCTCGCCGTCGCCGTCCTGCTCGCCGTGCTCGGGTACGAGCTCGTCCGCTGGTCGGTGCTGCGCACGGTGCGGGAGCGGCTCCACCGGCGCGCGCGGCGGTTCGCGCAGCGTCACGGCGTGCGCGTCGACCTGTTCAAGTTCGGCGGGAAGCTCCTGGTGCGGGAGGAGCTGCTGAACGACATGGTGGTGCAGCGCGCGATGCTCGCGGCCGCGCACTCCGGCGAGCCCGCCGAGGAGGTGCGCCGCCGGGTCGAATCGTACATCGACGAGATCGTCCCTGCCTTCTCGCTGGCGGCGTACTACGAGGTGGGGATGAAGCTGGCGCGCGCAGCCATCGGGGCGGCCTACCGCCCGGTGGTGACGCGTCCGCTGCGGGAGCTGCCGCGCGACGCGACCGCCGTGTTTCTCATCAACCACCGGTCGAACTTCGATTACGTGGTGGTCGGCTGGGCCCTGGCGAGGCAAGTGGCGATCAGCTACGCCGTCGGCGAATGGGCGCGCGTGTTCCCGCTCGACGCGCTCTTCAAGGCCTTCGGCGGCTTCTTCGTCCGCCGGGGCTTCCCGGACCCGCTCTATCACACCGTCTTGCGACGCTATCTGCAGCTCATCACCCGGCAGGGAGTCACCCAGGGCATCTTCCCGGAAGGAGGGCTCACCCGGGACGGAGCGCTGCGCAGCCCGAAGGTGGGGCTGCTCGACGCCCTGCTGCAGCTCTCCGCGGAGCCAGGCTTCGACCGCGACCTCCTCTTCGTGCCCGTCGGCATCAACTACGATCGCGTCCTCGAGGACGAGGCGCTGCTTTCGGAGAAGCGAGGCCGCGAGCATCCGCCGAGCGCCGCCGAGAAGCTGCGCGGCGCGCTCCGGCTCCTCTGGATCGTGCCCTCGCGCATCGCGCTGAACGTGGCGCGCGCGGCCGTGGGGCGCCTGCACCGCAGCGGCTACGTGGCGCTCGCGTTCGGAGAACCGATCTCCTTCCGTCGCCTGGCCGCCGCGCGCGGCTGGGATCTGGCTCGCTGCTCGGACGAGGAGCGGCGGGGCATCGCGAAGGAGGTTGCGCGGGACCTGATGGGACGCATCGCGCGGTCCATCCCTGCCACTCCAGTCCCGCTGGTCGCGCGCGCCCTGCTCGAGCTGCGCGAGGTGTCCGCGTCGCGCCTCGCCGAGCGCGTGCGCGACCTGCGCAACGAGCTGGAGGCGCTCGGCGTGCCCACTGCGTTGGGGGAGGAGTTCGAGTCGCAGCGGCGCGGCCGCGCGCAACTCCTGGAGGACGAGGATCGAAACCGCGACCTCCTCCGACTGGAAGCCGACGTCCTGGCGTTGGAGGAAGCCGAGGAGATCGTCCGGATCGGGGTCGAGCGCCTCTCGCGCCGGCGCGCGGTGGTCTCGGCGGGCGGAGGGGTGCGGGTCGGCCCGCACCCGCACGCGGTGGAGCTGCTCGAGTATTACGCCAGGTCGCTGGCGGTCCTCGAACCTGGGGCCGGCGCGGAGCCTTTGCCCGCCGCGTCCGCACGGTGACGCAGTTGCGCCGAGCGCCCGCTTCCGCGACAACGCCAGGAACATGTCCCCTCCCCCGCAGGTCTTGATCGTCGATGACGAGCGCGACCTCGTCCGCCTGGTGGAGTTCAACCTCCAGCAGGCCGGCTTCGAGACCGCCGCCGCATATGGAGGCGAGGAGGCGCTCCACAAGATAAGGCAGCGCGTGCCCGACCTGGTCGTTCTCGATCTGATGTTGCCCGACATCCCCGGGACCGAGGTCTGCCGCCAGATCAAGGCCTCGCCACGGACGCGCCACGTTCCCGTGCTGATGCTCACCGCGCGCACCGACGAGGTGGATCGCGTGGTCGGATTCGAGGTCGGCGCCGACGACTTCGTCACCAAGCCCTTCAGCGTGCGGGAGCTGGTGCTTCGCGTCCGCGCCGTCCTCCGCCGCGGCGGCGGCGCCGAGGGCGACCAGGAGCGCGATCAGGTGGGCCCGATCCGCGTCGATCCCGCTGCCCACCGCGCCTACGTCGACGGGCAGGAGGTCGCGCTCACCGCGCTGGAGTTCAAGCTGCTCACCACCTTCATGACGCGCCTGGGCCGCGTGCAGACCCGCGAGTCGCTGCTGCAGGACGTGTGGGGCGTATCCAGCGACCTGCAGACGCGCACGGTGGACACGCACGTCAAGCGCCTGCGCGAGAAGCTGGGCGCGGGGCGGGACCTGATCGAGACCGTCCGCGGCATCGGCTACCGGATGGTCGAGCCGCAGCGCTGAGCTCGGGAGGCACGCATGCTGGAGGGAAAGATCGCGCTGGTGACCGGTGCCTCGTCCGGGATCGGGCTCGCCGTGGCTCGCGCCGTCGTGGCGGGCGGCGGCAAGGTGGCGATGGTGGCACGCACCGAGGCGAATCTGCGGGACGCGGCGCGCGAGCTGGGGGACGACCGGGCGTCGATCCATGCTCTCGACGTGACCGACCTGGCGCGTCTCGAGGAGCTGCCCGCGCGCGTCCTCGCGCGGTTCGGCGCGCTCGACCTCCTGGTGAACAACGCGGGACTCAACCACCGCGGGCCGGCGCTGCAGTACACGCCGCGCCAGCTCGGCGACGTCATCACCACCAACCTCACCGCTCCGGTGGTGCTCGCGCGCGCGGCGGCGCCCCACATCCGCAAGGGCGGCGCGATCGTGAACGTCGCCAGCCTCGCCGGGATGGTCCCTGTCCCGCACGAGGCGGCCTACAGCGCCTCGAAGGCCGGGCTGCGCGCCTTCTCGCGGGTCCTCCAGGGCGAGCTGCGACCGCGCGCGATCCACGTCGGGATCGTGTCGCCCGGACCCGTGGATACGAGCTTCTTCGGCGACCTCGCGAAGGCGCCCGCGCTCAACTTCTCCCAGCCGATGAGCACCGCCGAGGAGGTGGCGGACGCCGTGCTCCGCTGCTGGCGCGAGCGCCGCGTCGAGATCGCATTGCCTTGGTTTTCGGGCAAGCTCTGCACGCTCGGCTACTTGTCGCCGCGCTTCATGCGCCTGCTGCGGCCCGCCCTGGAACGCCGCGGTGAGCGCAACAAGCGGGCCCTGATGGAACGGAGGGCCGCGCGGAAGTCGTAGCCCGCGTCTGCCGGGGAAGCGGGCGGAGCGGCGGGCGGGTGCCGAGGCAGCCGGCGGGATGGAATTCCGCCGTTCCGGTGCGCACTGTGGGTACCGAGGCCGCGCTACGGGAACCTACTGGGCCATCTTCGGCGTGGTGCTCTCCACGCTCGTCGTTCCGCTCCCCGAGGAGCTGACGCTCCTGGGCGCTGGCTACCTGGCGCATCAAAAAGCCGTCTCGTTGCCCGGGGCGTACCTGAGCGCGCTCGCGGCGGTCCTGATCGGCGACACCGTCACCTTCCTCCTCGGCCGGGGCCTCCTGCCCAAGTTCCTCGGGTCGCGCTGGGGGCGGAAGATCGTGAGCCCGAGCCTGCGCCGCTGGGCGGAGGACCTGGTCCGCGAGCACCAGGTGCGCGCCATCCTGCTGGCGCGCTTCCTCGTCGGGCTGCGCGGGCCAGTGTACCTGGCCATCGGCGCGGCCCGGCCGCCGGCCTGGAAGTTCATCGCGCTGAACAGCGGCGTCGCGGTGGTCGAAGTCGCGATCATCGTCGGGATTGGCTACGAGTTCGGCGCCTCGCACGAGCTGGCCAAGGAAGTACGCTGGCTGGAGATCACCATCGGCGTCGTGCTGGTCCTCGCCCTGGTAGTCCTCCCCCTGCTGATGAAGCGATACCTGGAGAGGCGCCAGCCGGCATGACCCAGGCCGGACGGCGCCCGTCGGCCCCCTGCATGGACCTGAGTCCCCCTCTTGGGCACAATGGCCCCATGGATCGCTTCGACCCCGTCCAGGCGCTCCGCGTCGTCCAACTCATGGTGCTCTCCGCCTGGGCGGACGGGCACGTCGAGGGGAGCGAGGCGCTGGCCATCCAGCGGCAGGTGGCGGGCAACCCGATGCTGGAGCGGGTCGGCGTGGTGAGCGAGATCGGCCGCGAGACCCGGAAGTGGATGCTGGCCGAAGGAATGGACGCGTGCCTGGCCGCTGCCGCTGCCGACCTGAAGGACGCCGACTACCGTGAGCTGGCCTTCAAGTGCTGCGCCCGTGTGATGGGCGCCGACCGCGTCTTCCCGCTCGAGGAGGAGACGGTGCTGGGGCGCGTGCAGCAGCTGCTCGGCTTGTCGGACGCGGACGCCGCGCGCCTGCTGGTGCTGGCGACCCGTTGAGACGGAAGGAGTCCCCGGATGGCGAGCGTCGAAGACATCGAGCGCAAGCAGAAATCGATGCAGCCGCTCCTGGAGCAGATCGCCCGGGAGACGGACGCCGACCGCGTGCAGGAGCTGGGCAAGCAGATCGCGCAGATGGCGCAGGAGCTCGGGCAGATGGCCGCCGGGCTGGAGAGGGCGTACGCGCAGAGCCAGGGTAGCGGCGAGACCCGGATCGTCCTCACCAAGGAACAGCGCGAGCGGGTCGCGGAAGCCACCGGCGTCGCGCTCGACACGCTGGTGCTGCAAGGCGCGGAGACCTGGGATCCACAGATGCCGCGGATGAGCCCCGCCACGGTCGAGCGGCTTGCGATGGCATCCGTCGCCGACCGCAAGCTCAAGGAGGAGAAGCGCAAGGCCGTGAAGGCGATCCTGATTGAGCTGGAGGCCGCCGTGGGCGACAGCCCTGCCCCGGAGACCACGGCCGCGATCGATCAGTTCAAGCGCGACCACCTCGACGAATAGAGGCGCTGAAAAGCACAGCGCCGCCGGATGCGGCGGCTAGAAGCGCTCGCTTGCCCGTGGTAAACCAGGGTGGGGGGGCGATGCCGGGGCTCACGTTCATCAAGATCCTCGGGAACCTGAAGTTCTTCTCGCACGGCCTGAAGCTCGGGACCGAGTGGAAGAGCTCGTTCTCGATCAAGGACGAGGCGCAGTTCCATTCCGGCGACCGCCAGGCGATCCCGCAGCTCATTCCGCCGTGGTTCATGCCGTCGGAGATCCCGAACAAGTACCACCAGGAGTCCTGCGACAAGATCGGGAAGGAGTACAAGGATTTCCACGACACGATGCTCGACGCCATCGGCTTCGCGCACAACATGTGGAAGCTGCAGGCCAAGTTCAAGGACCTGAAGATCAACGCGCTCACCGCGCTCGGCACGCCCGGCTGCCTGGATGGTCCGGAGCTGGAGAGCCTCATCAAGCAGGCGCCTCAGGTGGCCGCCTGGACCGGCAACAAGGCCAAGCACCGCGACGCCGTCGCCAAGGGCGTCTCGCAATGCTTCAAGAAATGGCAGGACAAGGTCATGGTGCCCGGACTCCCCTGGTACCCCGCCTTCGTCGTCTTCCCGGGCCCGATGGCGCCGCCGATGCCGAACATCCCGATGCCGCTCATCTGCTGCCCGTCGCCGATGATGACCGACCAAGCAGTACGCGGCGCTTCACGACGGCATCGCGACCGTCCTCTCGATCGCGTTCCTCATCTGGCTCGTCTCCCAGCAAGTGATGCTGGTGATGGGCAAGGGCCAGATCCCCACCTTCGCGCCGCCCTTCGTGCCCGTCGGTCCCGTGGTGATGGGGGACAATCTCCCCGTCCCCGGCCACCTGATGACGTGAGACCATGTCAGACGCGAGGCTCTTCATGAATTGTAGACCGAGCGCGCGCTCTATGACGGGCGCCGCGGTTCTCCTCGTCGCCCTGGCACTGGCGCCGCCTACAGGTACGTCAGAAGTACCGACGAACAGGATTGCCGTGATCACGGGACACAAAGCAGGCCGTGGCGTGATTTGGAAACTCG
>VBKO01000297.1 GCA_005888115.1 Deltaproteobacteria bacterium | reverse complement strand
GGATGGCGCCGGTCGCCGCGAACGTTCCGACGATCGCGACCGCGCGGAGGGCGAGCCGCACCAGGGAAGCGTAGGAGGGCTGATCTTCTGCCCACAGCCGCGCGATGGTGGGGTAGATCGCGATCGAGAGCGTCGTGGCCGGAAACAGGAGAATCCCCACGATCCTGCTGGCCGCGCTGTACCAGCCCATCGCCTCGGGGCGGGCAAGCCTCGAGAGGAAGCTCGCGTCGATGTAAGGCTGGAGCCGCAGCACGAGATCCAGCACGAGAAAACCCAGCCCCCCTTGCAGCAACCCGAGGAGGGCGCGCGGCTTGAACTGCAGTCGGCCGATTCCCAGCCGCAGCAGCAGCGCGACCTGGATCCCGGCGGTGACGAAGGCTGCGGCGAGCTGCGCGATGAGGGCGGCGCGAAGCCGGCCGCCGAGAAGCAAGGTGGGCAGGAGCACGGTCGCCTCGAGCACGTTGCCGAGCACCACGGTGCGGGCATGCCAGCCGAACTTCTCGAAGCCGCGGAACATCGCGCTGCAGAGCGACCCGATGCTGCCGACGGCCATGCGTCCCGCGCAGAGCAGCAGGACGGTTTGCACGCGGGTGTCGTACCCGAGGAGGGCCGAGGCGCGGGGGATGAGCAAGAGGACGACGGCGCTGAACGCGAGCCGCTGGACGGCGGCGGCGCTGAACAGCTCCCCCGCCTTGGACCGGTTGCGCGCCACCTCGCCGGCGAGGAAGTGGCTGCCCCATTCCACGAAGAGGAAGGCCACGAGCAGGCTCGTGTTCGCAAAGTAGATGACGCCGAAGTCCGCGGCCCCGAGCGACCGTGCAAGGACGGCGTTCACGACCATCGATACCGGCGTGGTGACGAACTGGGAGAACACCAGCGCGAGCATGTTGCGCGCCACCAGACCACCGGCCCGGACCGGCGCGGCGGCGGCCACGGCGCGCGCGGGCTCGCTCCCGGAATCGGTCTCGGAGGTCCCGCGCGGAACCGTCATTTTCCTCTTTCGAGTAGCACGATCCTGGCGCCCCTCCGAAGTGACGCAAGATCCTCGCCGGAGGTAGGCAGCCAGCGCAGATCCCCGCCTCGTGTGGGGATGACATCGATGCCGCCGGCCGCTACCCAACCTCCCGGAAGGGCGCGGGTTTTTGCATGCGGAGCGTAATTTTCCCGAGACGCTCTCCTTTACGCGGTTCATCCAGGGGATGGACGCGTCGGAGGTCGCAGATGCAGAGACGTGCACGCACCAGCGCGATCCTCCTGCTCGCCGGAGTAGTCGGCGCGGCCGGCGGGGCTTGCGACCCAGGCGGGCAGACGCCTGCGACGCAGACGCCACCCCCCTCTGGAACGTTCCCGCTGATTCCGGCGGAGCGCCTCACCGTGTGGAATCCCGGAATCCCCGGCGGCGTACCCGCCCGGAACACGGTCTGCGCCACCGTTGCCGCTTCGACGTACGGCAACGGCACGCAGGACGCGACCGCCGGACTCCAAGCCGCGCTCGATGCCTGTCCGGTGGGGCAGGTGCTGCAGCTCTCGGCCGGCGACTTCAAGATCACGACTCCCCTTCAGATCACCAAGGGGATCGTCTTGCGCGGCCAGGGACCTTCCCAGACCAGGCTCAAGATGCCCGTCGGAACGAACGCGAATCTCATCACCGTGGGCATCCAGTGGTTCAAGTTCACCCAGTCCACGAGCCTCGCCACCAACGCGGTCAAGGGAAGCCAGGTCGCCGTGCTGGCCACGAATCCCGGTCTCACCGCAGGTGAGATCGTGCTCATCGATCAGATCACGAATCCCGGCATCACCGAATGGAGCAAGAGCTCTCCTCCAGGCGACGTCTCACGGACCTGGTTCACGCGTCCTGACCGGCCCGTCGGTCAGATGATGGAGGTCCAATCCGTCAGCGGCAGCACGATCACCTTCACCACGCCTTTCCACATCGATTTCCAGACGGCCTTCGCCGCCCAGCTCTCGCGCTTGTCGGACGCGGACAACGGGCCCGTGGTCCCCGCGGTCAAATCGGCGGGGGTCGAGGACCTCTACCTCTACGGAGGGAGCGCCGGCCAGGGAAATCTCAAGATGAACGCCGCGGCCTACAGCTGGATCAAGAACGTCGAATCCGACTTCCAGGACGGCGAGAGCATCGGCGTCAACGCCTCGTTCCGGTGCATCGTCCGCGACTCGTACGTCCACAGCACGCAGACGCCGTCGCCGGGCGGAGGCGGTTACGGATTTTCGTTCTCCTGGTACTCGTCCGACAACCTTCTCGAAAACAACATCTCCTGGAACATGAACAAGGTGATGGTGATGCGGGCCACCGGCGGCGGGAACGTCATCGGGTACAACTACATGGAAGACGGATGGATCAATTACTCCCCCACCTGGGTGGAGGCCGGCCTGAACGCCTCGCACATGACTTGCCCGCACTACGAGCTCTTCGAAGGGAACGAGTCGTTCAACTTCGACGGCGACAATACCTGGGGCAACTCGGTCTACATCACGGTCTTCCGCAACCACCTCACCGGCAAGCGGCGATCCATCGCACCGTTGCAACTGACCGATGCGCTGAACCCGCGCGCCATCGGCCTCGCCGAGGGCCACAAGTGGTACTCGTTCGTCGGTAACGTGCTGGGCACGGCCGATCAGAATCCCTATCCGTCGACGAGATACGTCTACGACGCCCTTTTCCCGTGGACGGACGACCCGATCGGCATGTGGCGCCTCGGCTACAACCCAGAAGACTGGGCCGCGCCTCCCGATCCGAACGTGACGGGCACCGTGATCCGCGAGGGGAATTTCGACTACGCGACCAAGCAGGTGCATTGGGGAACGGGCCCGCAGCAGCTTCCGCCCTCGCTCTACCTGACCAGCAAGCCGGCGTTCTTCGGTAACAACCCCTGGCCGTGGGTCGACGCGACCGGCACCGTCAAGCTGTCCACGCTTCCGGCGCGAGCACGCTTCGACAGCATGCACCCCTAGTCGCCGCCGAGAGGGCGGCGCTACGCTCTTCAGAGCGCGGACATCTTGTCAGGCCGACCGGACCGACCGGGCCACGCAGCGGAGGGATCGATCGAGCTGCTTGCGCGTGAGGGCCTGGTGGATGGGCAATTCCAGCAGCGTTTGCGAGAGCAAGCGCGTCCTCGCCAGCGCCGGGTCGAACGGGGACTCCGGCCAACCGACTCCCGCAACCGTGCCCTCCCGCACGAGCGCCCGCCGGAGAGCGTCCCTGTCTCCGCGGCGGACCAACACCGGGAAGCTGTACGGCGTGCACCCGTCCGGTAACGCGCGGTGCATCGGCTCGACGGCGGTCGAGAGGGGAAAGCGCTCGAGGACGTATCGATAGTTGTCGCGACGGCGCTGGACCACGCGCTCGAGGTCGACGTGCTTCAGCCGGCGCTCCGTGAAGGGCGAGAGCATCTTGACCGAGAGCCTCTGCTGCGTGTTCCCGTCCATGTAACCCGCGGGCCCCGCGCGGACGAGCCCGAGCGGATCGGCGCCGCCGGTCAGCCTGACGTACGCGTACTTGGCTCGCTGCAGGAGGTACCGCGGAAACGAATAGCAGCTGCTCACCCGCCTCTCGTAACTCGGCCGGAAGTCGCGGAAGCGATCGCTGACGACCAGGGCGCCACCCTCCGGGTACAAGAACATCTTGCGCATGCTGAAGAGGGCCACGTCGCCGTACGTGCCCAGCTCCCTGCCCCGGTGCCGCGCGTCGACGGCGAGCGCGCAGTCCTCGATGAGCACCACGCCGCGACGCCGGGCAAGCGCGCTCATTCCCTCGATGTCGCTGGTGAACCCGAAATAGTGGACGAAGAAGACGGCCAGGGTTTGCGTGCCGAGCTGCCGTTCCACCTCGTCCAGGTCGAACCGGCAGTCGCCGTGCACCTCGTAGAAGCGGACGGCATAGCCGGCCGCAAGCGCCGCCCGGTAGAGCTTGGCCGGAATGTAGCTCGGCATCAGGATCGCGGGCTGGTCCTGGTTCGAGGAGGCTGCGAGCCAGACGAGAAAGTCCTTGAACGCGTTGCTCGCGTTCGCGTAGAGGTACCAGCTCGATCCCAAGCGATCCAGGTAGTCGTGAAATCGCATCGCGGGCGTCACCCCCGGCGTGTCTCGCGGGTCCGGCGGCGCAGCAAGGCGAAGACGTCGGTCAGACCTCGAGCGACCATGCCCACGAGGTGCTTCAGCAGGGCGGATGAGAACCAGCCTTCGTTTCGACTCGTCCGCAGAAGCGCGTTCGCTTCCCTCCGCGCGCGCCTCCGCACGGCGTTCGCGACCAGATCCAATCGGTGCTTGACGGCCGTCATCGCCCGCCGGTGGGGATAGGCGACGACGGACCAGTTCGGAACGTCGGTCGCGTCGAATTCGTACTTGTAGTGCTCCCTTCCTCGCATGAAGTCGTAGACCTTCTTCCCCTCCTCGATCGCCCATTCCATGCTCTTCGCGTGCAGAACGCGACCCGGGGAGTACTTCGCCAGGTCGCCGATCTCGCGAGAGCCGGGCAGGTACGTGGAAAGCACCTCGCGGAACGAGAATCCGTAGTTCGCGGCGCAGCGCTGGCCGTTGGCGCGAAGGAAGGCGAGGAAGAGCCATCCACGCCGGCTCAGGCGGTCCGCCGCCTCGCAGTGGAATGCCACCCGCCGCCGATCCGCGAAGACGCCGGGGTGGCCGTCGCGGATCCAGCGTTCCTGGTGCATCTCGA
>VBKO01000296.1 GCA_005888115.1 Deltaproteobacteria bacterium | reverse complement strand
GGTGATGGAGCGGATCTCCAGCATGCTTAACGCTCCCTGGCCGCGGTCACGTCCGCCGCCACCGGCAAGACGCGCTCGCGCGCCCCGCCCCGCCGGAGGATCCGCGGCAGTGAGATCAGGCCACCGGGCAGCGCGAGGATGACGACGAGCAGGACGACCGCGTAGACGAGGCTCTTGTAATAGCCGGCGGCGAAGAGCTGCTCGCCGAGCCCCGTGAGCAGCACCGTACCGAGCATTGGTCCCCAGTAGCTGCCGAGTCCACCAACCATGACGTAGATCATCAGGTCGTTCGATAGGAAGAACGTGAAGACGAACGGGCTGACGAAGCGCAGGTAATGAACGTGCACGGCGCCCATGAGCCCGCAGAAGAAGCACGAGACGACGAACGCCAGCGTCTTGTAACGGGCGGCGTTGATGCCGAGGCTCTCCGCGAGCCGCTCCGTCTCCCGCGTGCGCAGGGCCAGGAGCGTGAACCCGAAGCGCGTCCACTGCAGCTGGTAGAGAAAGAACAACGAGACCAGGGCGACGGCTAGCACGACGTAATAGAATTGCAGGTGCGTGTTGAGCCGCGTGCCGAGCAGCGCGGGCCGCGGCACGCCCGCGATGCCGGCCGGCCCGCCGAACACCTCGAACGCGCGGAAGGCGGCGTTCACCACCTCCGCGAACGCGAACACGGACAGGCTGAAGTAGATGCCGCGCAGCTTCAGGGTCACGGCGCCGAGCGCCCACGCGAAGATGCCGGCGACGACGCCGCCGGCGAGGAAGCCGATCCACGGCGTGATGGCCAGCTTTGTCACTAACAGCGCCGAGGTGTAGCCGCCGAGCGCGATGTAGCCGGCGTGGCCGAACGACAGGTACCCCATCCGCATGATCACGTACAGCGCCTGCGCGTATACGACGTTGATAAGGATGACGATCACCACGTGCAACACGTAGGGTTTGCCCAGCGGGGGCAGGAGCACCAGCGCCGCGATGAGGAGCCCGAGAAGGCCGCGCTTCATGCCTTCCCGAGGAGCCCCGCAGGACGAACGACGAGCACGACGATCATCACGATGAAGACCAGGCCGTAGGCTGCCTCCGCGCCGAGCAGCACGCCGCCGACGGATTGCAGCACGCCGACGAGGAGCCCGGCGAGCACGGTGCCCGTGATGCTCCCGAGCCCGCCGACGATGATGATGAGGAAGGACATGAGAATGGCCTCGAGCCCCATCCCGGGGTTCAGCGAGTAGATGGGCGCGACGAAGGCGCCGGCGAGCGCGGCGAGCGCGAAGCCGACCGCGCACGCGAGTGCCGCGACGCGGTCGGCGTCGATGCCGAGCATGCGCGCGGTCTCCTCGTCCTCCTCGATCGCCCGCATCGCGAGGCCCACCTTCGTCCGGTACACAAGCGCGTAGAGGAGCCCGACGAGGACCACGCCGACGGCGGCGGCGATCAGCCGCTCCGTGGGCAGGCGCACGCCGCCGAAGGCGACGACCCCGGTGAAGAACGAGGGGACGTTCTTCTCCTGGATGCCGAACGCGATCCACCCGAGCGACTGGATGATGAGCGAGAGGCCCACGCTGGCCACCACCAGCTGCAGCCACTGGCCGCGCAGCGGGCGAAAGAACGCGCGCTCGACGCCGAGCCCGAGCAGGAGCGAGAGCAGGAGGATCACCACGAGCGTCGCCGCGAACGGCAGCTTGAAGACGACGTAGCAGTAGAACACGCCCATCGCGCCGAGCATGTAGATCTCACCGTGCGCGAAGTTGACGATGTGCAGGATGCCGTAGATCAGCGTGAGCCCGAGCGCGATGAGAACGTAGAGGATGCCCGTGAGCAGGCCGATGGCCAGGCCCTGCCCGATCAGATGAAGGTAAACGTCCATTGGGAAGGGGGCCTCGAAGGAAGGCCCCCTTCACCCCCAAATGCTCGGAGCTCCCCGGCGAAGCCGGGGCGCCCCTCGGTTACCCGCTTTGATCACTCGAACTTTCCGGAGCGGACGTCGAAGGGCTCCCACTTGCCGTTCTTGAGAATGGCGGCCGGGATCGGCATGATGATCTGCCGCTTGATGCCGTAGGCCTTCTCCCCGCCCCACGACGCCGCGCCGAACGGATGCGCCGCGTAGGTGGAGCCCGCGAGCGCGTCGGCCACCTTCATCGTGTCGAAGGTGCCGGCCTTGACGATGGTGTCGACCAGCCAGCGGGCGGCGCCGTACGTCTCCCACAGCGTGCCCGGAGCCGCCTCGCCGTACTTCTTCTGGTGCCGCTCGGCGAGCTCCGTGTAGAGCTTCGTCGGCGGGCTCGCCCAGATGCGGAGCGCGATGATGTTCTCGCCCGCCTTGCCCGCGATGTCGGAGATGGCCTTGGCTTCGAGCACGGCGGTGGAGTTCACGAAGTAGCCGTTGTAGCCCAGCTCTCGCGCTTGCTTGGCGATCAGCGCGATCGATCCCGTCGGCGAGCCGTCGGTATCGATGATATCGGGCTTCTGCGCAATCAGGCGCAGCAGCGCCGGCCCGAAGTCGCGGGCGCCACGCTCGTAGTACTCGTCGCCGACGAAGGACACGCCCTTGGCCTTGAGCTTCTCCACCTCAGCCTTGATCGCCTTCGCGTCGTTCTTCCCCAGCTCGTCATTGGGGCCGAGGAAGGCGATGCGCTTGCCGCCGAGCTTCTCGGCGATGGCCACCGCGTACGCCTGGTAGAGCTGGTCGGACGACGCCATGATGCGGAACGCAGTCGGGTTGTCCGGGTTCGTGATCTGCCGGCCGGCGGCGGCGAAGGCGAAGTCGAGGAACCCGGTCTCCCGGATGATCGGCAGGATCGGCGGGTGCACGCCGGCGCCGATGATGACGCCGTACTTGACGTTGTCGTTGTAGACGGCGCGGTTGATCGCGGCCACCGTCTTGTCCGGCGCGTACACGGTATCGTAGGTCACGACCTCCAGCTTGTATTTCTCCCCCGCCACGGCGAAGACGCCGACGTCCTCGGCGGCCAGCTCGAGACCGCGCTGCACACCGAGGCCGAACGCCGCCGCCGGCCCCGAGACGGGGACGATGGCGCCGACCTTGAACGACTTCTGCGCGTGGACTCCAGCCGGCAGGCCGACCACGGCGAGCGCAACCAGCAAGACGAGGGCAAGCATCGGACGTCTCATGCGGAGTCTCCATTGTGGATGCATGCGTTCAGCACCTCGAGGAAGTACTCGATCTCGNCGCTGCGGTAGTCAACGAACGCGCGCTCGGCCGGGTGCAGACGGAAGAGCGAGCCCATGCCCGTCACGGCGCCTGGCACGCCGGCGCGCTCGAGACACGCCTGCACGCCGCTCCGGAGCTTGCCGCCCACCTCGTCGAGCCGGTCGAACGCCTTCTCGTCCATCAGCTGCATCGCGGCGAGACCGGCCGCCATCGTCACCGGGTTAGCGTTGAACGTGCCGCCGTGGGGGACGAGCGGCTTGCCGCCCCGCGGATCGAACACGGCCATCACGTCCGCGCGCCCGCCGACGGCCCCGATGGGAAAACCGCCGCCGATGATCTTGCCTAGGCTCGTGAGGTCCGGCCGGATACCGAACACGCCCTGGGCGCCGTGGTAGCCGAGCCGGAAGCTGATGACCTCGTCAAAGATGAGGCAGATCCCGTGCACCGCCGTCACCTCGCGGATCGCGCGGAGGAAGTCGGCGCGCGCGGGGATCAAGCCGACTCGATTCGGCATCGGGTCGATGAGGACGGCGGCGAGGTTCTTCGCCTCTCGCTCGATGCGCGCCACTGCCAGCTCGGTCCGGTTGAACGGCAGCACGACCACGTCCTCGAGCACCGAGGCGGGCGTCCCCTTCGAGTACGGTATGGACGCCGGCGCCTCCAGCGGTCCCCACTCGTCGGGTCCGGAGCCGAGGCTGACCTCCGCCCAGTCGTACGAGCCGTGGTACGCGCCCTCGAACTTCGCGATCTTGGGCCGGCCGGTGAACCCGCGCGCGGCCTTGATGGCCATCATCACGGCTTCGCTGCCGGAGTTCGCGAAGCGCACCTGGTCCACGCCGTCAAGGCGGTCGACGATGAGCGCGGCGAGATCGATCTCCTCCGCCGTGGGCAGGGGGAACGCCGAGCCGCGCGCCAGCCGGCGGGTGGCGGCCTCGGTCACGGCGGGGTGGGCGTGCCCGTGGATCAGTGCCGTGTAGTTGTTGAGGAGATCAAGGCGCCGGTCGCCGTCGACGTCGATGATCCAGCAGCCCTCGCCCTCCGCCGCGTAGATCGGCCGGGGCGCCATGTAAACGGTCGTGCGGGAGTTGCCGCCGGGCAGCACGCCCTGCGCGCGCTCCCACAGCTTCGCCGACCGGGAGTCCGGCCTCGCATACGCCCGCGTCTCGGTGATCGTCCTCAGCGCCATCGTCTCTCCTCTCCTCGTTGACCCGATCGCGTCCGTCAGCGCCGGGCGCGCGACTCGCGCAGGCGCGCCGTGGCGCCGGCGTCGGCGGCGGGCGGAGCGCCTCGCAGCACCACGCCGTAGTCGCGCTCGGCGTCCTCCACCGTGAAGTATCCGCGCGCGACGTCGCGGCACACCAGCGCGGGGTCACGGTCGAGCGGATCACCGTAGCCGCCGCCGCCCGGCGTGCGCACCGTGATCAGATCGCCCGCCTTCACGCGGATGTCTTCGTCCTTCGACCAGTGGGGCGATATGTACGTGCGCCCGTCCTGCTCCAGGACCACCTCGTTGCGCGCGCCGTCGTGACCGCCGAACAGACCGGGAGGAGCGACGCGCCCGTGGTCCATCAGGTACGACAGCAGCCCCTCGCCGCGGCAGATGCGGACGCGATAGTCGACGCCGAACCCGCCGCGCGTCTTTCCGGCGCCGCCCGACCGCTCGCGCAGCGCGTACTGCTCGAAGCGCAAGGGATAGTGCTGCTCCAGCACCTCCGTCGGCTGTGTCTTCGAGATCCCGATCGTCGAGCAGCCGTTCGTGAGCCCGTCATTGTCCAGGTGGCCGCCGTACCCGCCGCCGGAGAACACGTACATGATGTAGTGCCGCTCCTTCAGCGGGTCGTAACCCCCGAGCGTGAGGTTGCCGCTCGTGCCGGCGGGCGCCGCGAACAGGTCGTCGGGGATCGCGCGCGCCAGCGTGGTGAAGACACTCTCGGCGATGCGCGCGCTGACCTCGGCCGCGCAGCCGGAGACGGGGCTCGGGTACCGCGCGTAGAGGAACGTCTTGTGCGGGTCCGCGATGTGGAGGGGCTCGAAGCACCCGGCATTGATCGGCACGTCGGGGAAGATGTGCTTGATGGCCAAGTACACCGCCGCCTTCGTCGTCGCGATGACGCTGTTGAGCGGCCCGCGGCACGGCGGGCTCGACTCCGAGAAGTCGAAGTGGAGATCGCTGCCGTTCTTCTTGATGCGCAAGCGGATCGCCAGCGGGTCCGGCCCGATGCCGTCGGAATCGAGGAAGGCCTCGCCGCGGTAGATGCCATCGGGGATCTTCGCGATGTGCGCTCGCATCATCTGCTCGGAGCGGTGGCGCAGCTCCGTCACGCACGCGGTCACGATGTCCTCGCCGTAGCGGTCGATCAGCGCCGTGAGCCGCTTCTCGCCCACCGTGAGAGCGGCCACCTGCGCCTTGATGTCGCCGATCCGCTCCTCCGGGACGCGGATGTTCGCCAGGATGATCGACAGGATGTCCTCGTCCATCACGCCCTCGCGAAACAGCTTCACGGGGGGCAGGCGGAGGCCCTCCTGCTGGACTTCCGTGGCGCGCGACGAGAAGCCGCCCGGCACCGAGCCGCCGGTATCGGGCCAGTGGCCCGTGTTCGAGAGGTATGACCAGAGCCGGCCGCGATAGAAGAACGGCTTCACCATCTTGACATCCATCAGGTGCGTACCGCCCGCGTACGGGTCGTTGATGATGAAGATGTCGCCGGGCTGCAAGCTCTCGTCGCCGCGCTGGGCGACGTGCTCGATCACCGCTCGTGTCGTGAACTGCATGACGCCGACGAAAATCGGCAGCCCCAGCTCCCCCTGTGCGATGACCTCGCCGTTGTCCTTGGAGTAGATGCCGTCGGAGCGGTCGAAGCCCTCCGAGATGACAGGCGAAAACGCCGCCCGCTCGAAGGGGAGGTCCATCTCGGTCGCGACCTGCTGCAGGCCGTTCTGGACGACGACGAGCGTGACCGGGTCGATCGGCTTCATGCGACTCCCCGCACGGAGATGATGAGGTTGCCTGACGCGTCGACCTCGACCCGGTCGCCCGGCTCGACCACCGTGGTCGAGTCGAGCTGCTCCACGATGGCCGGACCGTCGAACCGCACGCCCACGGCCAGGTGCTCGCGCCGGTAGATCGGCGTGTCGCGCCACGCGCCGTCGAACCACGCCCGGCGGCTCCCGGCTTTCGCGTCGGCCAGCGCGCCGCGTGCTGGTGCCGCCGCGAGCCCGTCCAGCGAGACCGGGGGACGGCGGCCGATGACCGCGGTGCGCAGGCTCATCACGAGCGCGCGCATCTGCTTCAGCTCGACCTCGAAGCGTTCCCAGTACGCGCGCTCGAACCCCAGCAGGAGGTCGTCGCGCTCGAAGTTGGTGCGCGGGATCGTGACCGTCAGCACGTGCGTCTGCCCGGCGAACTGCATGTCGGCCTGGTGCAGCACGCTGACCGTCTCGACCTCCACGCCCTCGGAGGCGAGCATGCGCTTGCCTTCCGCCACCTGCGCGGCCAGGATCGCGCGCGCCTCGTGGACGTCCATGCGGCCGACGTCCTGGTTGATCGTCCGCACGAAGTCGTGGCGGACGTCAGCCACGAGGCAGCCGAGCGCGGAGGTGATCCCGGGCCGCGCCGGCACCAGCACCTTGGGGATCACCAGCTCCCGCGCGAGCGCGACGGCGTGGAGCGGTCCGGCGCCGCCGAACGCGAACAGGATGAAGTCGCGCGGATCATAGCCGCGCTGCAACGACACGAGACGGATCGCGCTCGCCATTTTGTCGTTGGCCACGCGGATGATGGCGGCGGCGACCTCGTCGGGGCCGAAGCCGAGGTGCGCGCCGATCTTCTTGTCGAAGATGTCCCGCACACGATCGAGCTCCGCCGCGCCCGCGACGCCGAGCAGCCCGTCCGGGTTCAGACGGCCGAGCAGGAGATTGGCGTCGGTCGTGGTCGGCTCGTCGCCACCGCGGCGGTAGCAGATCGGCCCCGGCTCGGCGCCGGCGCTCTCCGGTCCCACCTGCAGGATGCCGGCGGAGTTCACGCGCGCGATGGAGCCGCCGCCGGCGCCGATCGTGTGGATATCGATCATCGGCACGCGGACGGGCCGCCCGTAGCCCATCTCCTTGTCGGCGGTCAAGGCCGGCACGCCGTTGCGGATCACGCCGACATCGAAGCTGGTGCCGCCCATGTCGCACGAGATGACGTCGCGATAGCCCGCGGCGAGCGCGGTGTAGGCGGCGGCCTTGACCCCGGCCGCCGGCCCCGACATGAGCGTGTTGACGGCGTGGCGAGCGGCGACGTCGACCGACATGGTCCCGCCATTGCCTTGCATGACCAGCAGCTCGCGCCCGCAGCCCTCGCGCCGCAGCTCACCCGCGAGCGCTCGCAGGTACCGGTCGATCACCGGCTGCACGTAGCCGTTGATCGCCGCCGTGGAGCCGCGCTCGAACTCACGGTACTCGGGTAGAAGCTCCGCGCCGACGGTGACATAAGCGTTCGGCCATACCGCGGCCGCGATCTCGCGCGCCCTCCGCTCGTG
>VBKO01000132.1 GCA_005888115.1 Deltaproteobacteria bacterium | reverse complement strand
GACAGGCGCGCTGGAATTCGATCACCTCGACGGGTTCGCGCGAACGCATCTTCACCGAGCGGACCGGATCCGCCTGCTCTGCCGCGGCCACAACCAACACGCCGCTGAGAAGATGTACGGTCGCGCGTTCATGGAACGAGCCCGCGTGGCGGTCGACCCGCCTGCCGCCGGTAAGGAGATTCCGTCAGGGTGAGTGCAGGATGATCCGCCGCGCGGCGGGACGCGCTGCGTTGAGGTTCGCCTGGATGTCGTCGACCCGCCTTGACGGCGTGGAGGATCCGATTAGGCGCCGGCGCGGTACAGGGCGTAGACGCTCGCCCAGCCGATGGCGAGCAGGACGAGGAACACGAGAAGCGCGAGACGCTCGAACCACGCCTGCGCGCTCTTGCTCACCGCGATCCCCCAGCCCATGGTCGCGAACGACCACAGTCCGTTGGCGAGGTGGTAGGCGATGGCGAGGACGCCGAGGATGTAGACGATCAGCGTCGGCGTGTGGTGGTGCATCTCGCGCGCGATGTCGGAGAAGGGCTCGGGCCGGCCGAGCACGAACCGGGGCTGGATCCAGGCGAGCCACAGGTGCGCGCCGAGGAACGCGAGCAGGCCGATCGCGGAAGCTCGCTGGAGCCAGTAGCGCAGGTTCGAGACGTTCCCGACGGTGCTGGTGCGGGTCTTCGCCAGCCGGACCATGCCCCAGCCGACGTGCCAGACGAGCGGCACCATGACGACCGTGAAGGTCAGGGCCGCGGTGGCGGGATTGGAATGCGCGGTGACCGATTCCTCCCAGGGGCGCGCGCCGGCGAACGCCGCCAGCTGGTTCCACAGGTGGTTCGCCGTCCAGATCCCGAGCGGGAAGAAGGCGAGGAAGGACCCCAGGCGGGCGAGGAGGAAGTTCCGCGCCACGGTCCGCTCCGCGGGCGCGACGGAGCGGTCGGGTTGGTCGGTGGTGAGGGGCAGCGCCATTTCGCGGCCTCCTTAGCACACATCTCCCGACGTCCGCCCCGGAAAAGGCCGGTCGGATCGGGCGGCCGGCCTCAGGGAAGCTGGGCTTTCTCGGCGCCGGCGCAGTACGCCGCCTTGAACTTGCCGATGTATTCGTGGGCAGCTCCGCCGGGGTCGGCGATCACCACGTCGAAGTTTCCCGTGGCCTCGCCGCCCGCGCCGACGTTGAACTGCGACAGTCCGATGTTCGCGCCCCGGAACGCGACTCCAGGAAGCCGCAGCACGTGCGGGGTGCCGGTGTCCGGGCCGAAGCCCACCAGCACCTCGTTGTTGGTCGTGGACCCCGGGGAGCTCGGGTCGCTCTGTCCGACGAAGAAGGTGCCGATCTTCCCGGGTGGAACCCAGACCAGGATGGCCGTGAAGTTCTCGATCGGGTTCTGGAAGTAGTCCTGGTGCGCGGTGACCTTGGCGCAGAGGTCGGGAACGTCGCTCATGGCGATGACCCACTGCGGGTGCGCACCGCTGGCGTCGGTGAAGGTGGCCTGCGTCGAGATCGAGCTGTGCACCGGCGAGATGATCGCGGAGTAGCCGGCGAGGACGACGTTGTCCTCGCTGCCGCAGCCGGCCACCGCGGCGAACGAAGCGAGGAGGAGGGCGGAGAAGCGCATGGGGCGCGCACCCTAGCACGCGGCGCCAGCGCCGGAGATTGCGGTTGCGTGTCGCTGCCCCGACCGGTACAGCACCGGGCATGCCGTGGCAGCAGATCGCAGGACAGGATCGCGCGGTGCGGCTCCTCCGCTCCGCGCTCGAGCGTGGGCAGCCGCACCATGCATACCTGCTCGCCGGGCCCGCGGGAGTGGGCAAGGAGCTGCTCGCGCGGCTCTTCGCGCAGGCGGCGAACTGCGAGGCGGTCTCCGGAGAGCAGCCCTGCGGCTCGTGCCCCGCTTGCGCGGCGATCGCGCGAGGAAACCATCCCGACGTCGCCTGGGTACTGCCGCAGAGCGAGGCGGTGGCGCGCGGCATCGTCTCGCGCGCAGACCTGGAGGGGACCCCGTCCCGGGAGATCCGCGTCGACGAGGTGCGCGCGCTCTCGCGGCGGCTCGCCCTCGTCGCCGCGCGTGGCCGGCGCAAGATCGCGGTGCTTGCGCCCGCCGAGGCGATGAACGAGCGGGCGCAGAATACGCTCCTCAAGACGCTGGAGGAGCCGCCGCCCGCGACCACCTTCCTGCTGGTCAGCGAGCAACCCGACGCACTGCTCGCCACCGTCCGGTCGCGCTGCGCGCGCGTCCAGCTCGCGCCGCTTCCCGAGAAGGTGCTGGTCGCGGAGTTGGTGAAGCGAGGCGCTCCGGCCGAAGAGGCGCGCAGGCGGGCCGCCCGGGCGGACGGCAGCCTGGGCCGCGCGCTCTCGCTCGACCCGGAGGAGCTGGAGCGCCGGCGCGAGCTGCTCGAGTCGGTCGAGGCAGCGCTGGCGGCGCCCGACGAACGAGACGCGCTCGATCTGGCGGAAGGGGCCGGCGAGCGCGACGCGGCGCGCGGCATCGCCGAGGCGGTGCAAGCGTGGACCCGGGACCTCCTCGTCGCCCAGGCGGGCGGCGAGATCGAGACGCAGGAGCTGGCCGGCGCCGCCGCGCGGCTTTCGCAGGCGATCGCCGCGCCGGCGTTGCTCGGACAGGCGAGCCTCTGCGCCGAGGTGATCGAGGCGCTGGAGCAGAACGGCAACGGGCGGCTGCAGCTCGAGCGGCTGTTGCTCGGCATCCGGGAGCTGCGCCATGTCTGAGCTCGGCGAGCTGCTTACGGCCGTGGCCCAGGGCAAGGCAAAGCCCGTCTACCTCATCGAGGGAGACGAGTACCTGGCGCGCGGAGCGGCGCGCGAGCTGTCGCAGGCGCTGGTCCCCGAGAAGGACCGCGCGTTGAATCTGGTAACGCTCGACGCCGGAGCGGGCGCCCGCGAGGTCGTCTCGCACCTGGTGACGATCGCCATGTTCGCCGCGCCGAAGGCGGTCGTGGTGGAGGGCGCCGACGCCTTCGCGGAGGAGGTCGACGCCGAACGCGAGCTGGCCCGCGCGCGGGAGCTCTGGCAGGGAAAGCGACAGCGCGACGCCGCGCGGCGGCTGCTCAAGCTCGTGCGCGGAGCGGGTTGGGGCGCCGCCGACCTGGCCTTCGGCGCCCGCGGAGCGCCCGCCGCGGCGAAGTGGCGCAAGGAGATCGGCGCCGCGCCGGACGAGTCCGACAAGGGATGGCTTTCGGAGCTGTCCTCCTGGGCGGAAGAGCAGCGCCTCTCCGCGCCACCTCACGATCTGGAGGCGCTGGTCACGGCGGTGGAGCGCGGGCTGCCGCCAAGGACCCACCTCATCCTGGTGGCGGAATCGCTCCCGCCCAAGCACCCGCTGGTGCGGCTCGCCTCTACGATCGGGGCGCATCTGCGCCGCCGGGCCGAGCGGCGCGGCCGCGGCATCGAGGCGCTGGACATCTCCGAGGTGGTGGCGGAGGCGCTCCGGCCTCACGGCAAGAAGCTCGCCCGCGACGCGGAGCTGGAGCTCAAGCAGCGGCTGGGCGACGACCTGCGCCTGATCGCTGCCGAGCTGGAGAAGCTGGCCGTGCACGCCGGCGAGCGCGCGCAGATCTCGCGGGCGGACGTCGAGGCCGTGGTGGCGCCCGTGCGGGAGGAGGAGTTCTTCGCCCTCGGCGAGGCGGTCTCGGAAGGCGATCTCGGACGAGCGCTGCAGCTCTTCCATGACGAGCTGCGCCGCAAGGCGAATGCCACCGCGGTTGCGCTGCCGTTCCTGGGCGGAGTGGCCGGGGCGCTCCGCCGTTCTCTCGCCGACCACGCGCGCTATTCGACGCTCCCCGCGGCGCGCGGCGCGCGCGAGCTGCGCTACGACGAGTTCCAGCGCGGTGTCTTCCCCGATGTCGAGGCGGAGCTGTCCGGCAAGGGACAGAAAGTGCCGAACCCATACGTGGCCTACCTGGGCTACCGCCGCGCGCGGCGCCGGCCGCGGTCGCACTGGCGGCGCGCGCTGGTCCTCTGCGCCGAGGCGGACGCGGCGTTGAAGAGCGGCGCCGATCAGCGTCTGCTCATCGAGCGCCTCCTCACGGAGGTGTGCGCCTGAACGGCGCCGTTGTGGTATCCCCCGCGGGCATGCGGACGCTCGTCACCATGGCGCTGCCGTACGCGAACGGCAGCCTCCACCTGGGCCATTTCGTCGAGGCCATCCAGACCGACGTCTACGTCCGCGCGCTGCGCGCGATGGGGCGCGAGGTGGCCTTCATCTGCGCCAACGACATGCACGGCACTCCCATCGAGATGAGCGCCGCCAAGGCCGGGCTCCCGCCGGAGGAATACGTCGAGCGCATCCACCGCGAGCACCGCGAGGACTACGCCGCCTTCCAGATCTCACTCGACGAGTTCTACACGACGCACTCCGAGGAGAACCGGCTGCGCACGCAGGAGATCTACCGGAAGCTGGTGGAGCGCGGCTCGATCGAACGGCGCGAGGTCGAGCAGCTCTACTGCGAGGTCGACGGCCGCTTCCTCCCCGACCGCTACGTCCGCGGGACATGTCCCGCCTGCGGCGCCAAGGACCAGTACGGCGACGCGTGCGAGGTGTGCGGCTCCACCTACGAGGCCGTGCAGCTCAAGGATCCCTACTGCGCCATCTGCAAGGATGCAGGCCGCGGGATCGTCCGACCGGTGCTGCGGCGTAGCGCGCACTACTTCGTGAAGCTCTCCCAGTATCAGGACTTCCTGCGCAAGTGGACCACGGAGCCCGGCCGCGTGCAGCCGGACATCCGCGGGTTCCTCGCGCGCTGGCTGGCCGAGCCGCTCAAGGACTGGGACATCTCGCGCGACGAGCCCTACTTCGGATTCGAGATCCCCGACCGGCCGCCCGGAGAGGAGAAGAAGTACTTCTACGTCTGGCTGGACGCGCCCACCGGGTACCTCTCCTCCACCGAACACTGGGCGCGCAAGCGCGGCCGCACCGTGGAGGAGTGGTGGGGGGCCGATTCGGGCACCGAGATCGTGCATTTCATCGGCAAGGACATCGTCTACTTCCACACCCTGTTCTGGCCGGCGATGCTGCACGCCTCGGGCTGGCGGGTGCCGGCCCGCGTGCACGTGCACGGGATGCTCACCGTGGAAGGCACGAAGATGTCCAAGACGCGCGGGACCTTCATCAATGCGCGCGAGTACCTGGACGCCGGGCTCGACCACGAATGGCTGCGCTACTATTTCGCGGCCAACCTGGGGGCGACGGCGAGCGACATCGACCTCTCGCTCGGAGAGATGAAGAACCGCGTCAACGGCGAGCTCTTGAACAGCGTCGGCAACCTGGCGAACCGCGCACTCTCGATCCTGTGGAAGAGCCTGTCGGGGAAGCTGGGCCTCTTGCCCGGCGATGCGGAGGGGGTCGACCTCTGGCACCAGGCGAGCCTCCAGCGCGCCAGCGCGATGCAGGCGTACCTGCGCGTCGATTCGCGCGCGGCCGTGCAGGCGGCGCTCGCGGTCGCGGCGGCGGGGAACGAACGGCTGCAGCGGAAGCAGCCGTGGAAGACCATCGCCACCGACCCCGAGGGTGCCCGCCGCGAGCTGACGCTGGCGGTGAACCTCGCGCGGGTGTGCGCCGCGATGCTCGAGCCGGTGGTGCCGCGATTCGCGCAGGGGATCGTCGAGCAGACCGGGGCGCCGCTTCCGGCGGTCACCGACCACAAGCCGCTCGAGGAAGCGACCATCCGCGAGCCGAGGCCGCTGGTGCGCCGGATGGAGGACGAGGACGTGCGCAAGCTCACGTCGCGGTTCGTCGCCGAGGCGCCTCGGGAGGCGTCGGCGCCGACCCCGGCCTCCGTCCCGACTCCGGCCCCGACCTCGCCCGCGGAGATCACGATCGACCGCTTCGCGGAGATCGATCTCCGCGCCGGAAGGGTGCTCGCCGCCGAGCGCGTGCCGAAGGCCGACAAGCTGCTCAAGCTGACCATCGATCTCGGCGAGGGCGCGCCGCGCACCATCGTGAGCGGGGTTGCGCAAGCGTACCGGCCGGAGGAGCTGGTCGGCCGGACGGTCGCGGTGGTGGCGAATCTGCCGAAGAAACCGCTGCGCGGTGTCGAATCGCACGGCATGGTGCTGTTCGCGACGGGCGGCCCGCGGGGCCTCACGGTGGTGGAAGTGGGCGAGGAGGTCGCGCCGGGATCGAAGGTGAAGTGATGGGTCTCTTCTCCTGGTTCAAGAAGGGCGGCGGTGCCAGGGATGAGGGCGCGGCCCGCGTCCCCGAGCCAGAGATTCCCCGGGAGACGGTCGACGAGCTGGCCGAGGCGCTTGCCAGTCCCGACGGCGCGGCGCGGGTCGACGCGGCGCGGGTGTTGGTCGACCGCTGGCGCGCGGGCGACGGCCAGGCCGCGGCGGCCATCGCCGTGCGGGTCGAGGAGCTGCTGGAGGACCCCGAGCCGCAAGTGCGGATCTCGGCGCTGGGCGCCGTCCGCATGATGCGCAAGCCCGAAAATCTGGCGAAGCACGCGAGCGCGGTCCTCGCGCTGCTCTCCGATCCCGTCGCGCAGGTGCGCACCGCGGCGGTGTGGGCCGCGGCGCGGCTGCCCGGCCCGGCAGCGCGCCACCAGGTAAGCGCGTTGCTCGCCTCGGGCGAGGAGCCGATGCGGTTCGCGGCGGCCTGCGCGCTCAGCGACCAGGGGGACTCGGCGGCGCTGGCGCAGCTCGTGGTCGCGCTGCGCGAGGACTACCGCCGCCAGGAGGCGCTCTCTGCCCTGATGTCGCTGGGCGATCCGGCGGCCGTGCCCGGCATCGCCGAGCTGTTCGAGGACGAGTCGCTGGGCGAGTTCGACCGCACCCTGGCGGCGGCGGCGCTGGCCCGGCTGGGCGACGCGCGCGGCTCGGCGCACCTGGTGGAGCGCGTCGCCTCGGGCGGCGACGACCGCCCGATCGCGGCGGAGTGGGCCGGGCGGCTGCGCATCGCCGAGGCGGTCCCCGCCCTCGAGGAGCTGGCCGGAGCCGACGGTGAGCCCGCGCGTGGCGCGGCGCTTCGCGCGCTCGGGCGCCTGGGTGCATCGGGCGTCGAGCAACGCCTGCTCGCCATCGCGACCTCCGCCGACGAGCCCGAGGACCTGCGCATGGACGCGGCCGAAGGCCTGGCCGAGATCGGCTCGCCGGCCGCCACCGCGGCGCTCCACGCGCTGGCCGACGAGCCCGGCGAGCTCGGCCCGCTGTCCAAGGAACTGCTGGCGGAGATCGCCCAGAACCAGGCGGAAGCCCAGGCGTCGACCGCGAACGCGACCTCCACCTCGACCACGACCTCCACCTCGAACCCGAGCTCCACCTCGACCCCGAGCTCGACCTGACCGTCGAGTCCGGCTCCTTGCAGCCAGCCGCCAAAGCGCCTCGATGCCACTCATCGACTCCCACGCCCATCTCGATTTCGCCGACTACGGCGACGATCTCCCCGCGACGCTCGGGCGCGCGCGAGAGGCAGGGCTCGTGCACGTCGTCGTGGTGGGGCAGTGGCGCGAGCCGGACGGGCGGCGGCCGGGGTCGCGCGTCGGAATGGACGCCGCCCGGGACGCCGTCGAGCTGGCGCGGAGCGACCGCTCGTTCCTCAGCGCGACCGCGGGGATGCATCCCCACGACGCTGCGCGGGCCACGGGCGCCGACCTGCGCGAGCTGGAAGCCATCTGCCGCGAACCCGAATGCGTCGCCGTGGGGGAATGCGGGCTCGATTATCACTACGACCGCTCGCCGCGCGAGGTGCAGCGCGAGCTGTTCGCGGCGCAGGTCCGCCTGGCGAAGGCGCTGCGCAAGCCGCTGGTGGTGCACACGCGCGAGGCCGACCTCGACACCGCGTCGATCCTCGAGCGCGAGCTGGGTCAGGACGGCGGAGTGATCCACTGCTTCACCGGCGATTGGGCCGCGGCGCAGCGATATCTCGCGCTCGGGCTGCACATCAGCCTGAGCGGAGTGCTGACCTTCAAGGCGGCCGATGCGCTGCGCGACGCGGCGGCACGGATCCCTCTGGACCGGCTCCTGGTGGAGACGGACTGTCCCTACCTGGCGCCGGTGCCGCATCGCGGCAAAAGGAACGAGCCTGCGTACGTGCGCCTGACCGCGGAGCGCCTCGCGGAAGTGCGCGGGCTACCGCTGGCACGGGTCGAGCTGGCGACCACCGAAAATGCCCGGCGGGCACTGCGCCTGCCGGCTTGAATCGAGGCCCCGGTGCGACGTCCAACCGCGCAGGGGAGGCCAAGGCCTGTTGACAGGCGCGCCGCCCGCTTGGATGCTCGCACGACTCACCAACCTTCGAGGATCGCCATGAAGAAGCTCTTCGCCTTCGCCCTCGCCGCCGGACTCTCCGGCGCCGCGCTCGCCGCCGAGAAGACCGAGACCCTCAAGGTATCCGGCTGGCACTGCGCGGGATGCTCGGCGAAGACCGAGGCCGCCCTCAAGGACCTGAAAGGCGTCAGCACCGCCACCGCCGACAAGAACAAGCAGCAGGTGACGGTCACCTACGACGACGCCAAGGCGAAGCGCGCCGACCTGGAGAAGGCCATCGCCGACTCGGGCTTCACGGTCGACAAGTAGTCGTCGCCGATAGGGCGCTGGCTTTTCCACCGCGGACAGTCTGGCGTCAGCCTTCCCAGCTGAGCCACTCGTCGCCGATGCGGTCCTCCGCGTCCGGCTCGGTCTTCCAGCGACCTTTCCACTCCGCCACTTCCCAGCCGCGGCGGAGCGCCTCGGCGCGGAAGGCGGGCTTCGGGTTCACCACGATGGGGTGGCCTACCTCCTCGAGGAGCGGCGTGTCGGCGACGCTGTCCGAGTAGAGATAGCTGCGTGAGACGTCGATCCCGTGGCGCGCGATGACCTCCTTCACGCGCTCGCGCTTGCCTTCCTTGAAGACGATGGGCGGCACCAGTTGGTCGCTCGCCGTCCCGTCCTTGATCAGCGTCCGGGTGCCGATGGCCTCGTGCGCGTGGAGGAAGCGGCCCACCTCGTCGATGATGATCTGCGGCGAGCCCGAGGCGACCACCACCAGATGCCCCGAGAGCAGGTGCCGGCGCACGGAGCGCAGACCCTGCTGGGTGATGCGCTTCTTGACGTGCTTGTCGAAGCACTTGCGCGCCAGCTCGCGGAGCTTGTCGGCGCGGATCCCCTGCTGGCACTTGCTGCCCAGCGCGACCATGTCGGCCTCGCTGAGACGCTTGCGCGCGTAGTCGTACAGCGCCCGAGGCACCTGGCTGCGCACCTGCGGCGCCATCTCCCGGTTCGAGTAGAGGAACCAGGTGAAGATGGTCCCCGCGTTGCCGTCGATGAGCGAGTCGTCGATGTCGAAGACGGCGGCGGTGCGCTGGAACGGCTGCATACGGCGCCGGCTACGCCTCCGCTTCCTCTTCGACCTTTCCGCCCTTCTTCTTCGCCTTCTCGGCTTGCTCGGCGGCGATCTCCTCCGCCGGGCGCGGCTCCAGCGTGAAGTCGCTGATCCTGCCCTGCGCCTTGAGCGACCTCAGTCCCTGGTCCAGGGCCAGCCAGCGGGTCTTGGCGCGCACCTTGATGATCACGGGCGCGGCGGGGCGCTGGATGAGGCTCACCGGGTCGAATTCCCCCGAGAGGATGCTGACGCTCCAGTTGCTTTCCAGGTCGGAGTCGACGCGCACGTCGCACTCCCTCCCCTCCCAGATCGCCTTGGCCATGCGGCCTTTGTAGCAGCTATCGGGGTACCGCGCGCACGGCCCCGGGCGGGTGCGCGGCGGATCTGCGCGCGACCTGCGGTGCGCGTCCTTGAATCCAGAGCGCGGCCAGCAGGCCGACGATCATCAACAGGACGGTCAGCCACAGCAGGCGGCGCGAGTCCCGGCGCGCGTCCAGCTTCATGCCCCGGATCCAGGGCAGCTCGCCGGCCGCCGTCCAGCGCTCCTGGCCTTCTCGACGCACCATGTCATCCGAGGCGATGACTCCGCGCTGCCAGAGGACGAGGAACTCCTTCTGGCTCCCCACCGTCAGCTCGCCGCCAGCATGGCGCACCTGGAGCTTCATGCCCGGGCACGGTGGAGATGCCGCCCTGGAGAGGCAACCGGCCGGCTGCCTGTCGTGCCGCGCCGCGGTGCGAATGATGTTGCGCAGTACACACGCCATTGGTCCCAGAAATCGCGTGGCGCGGTTCGCACCGCGCCGCGGTGCGCCTTGCATCTCCGGCCATAACTCCTTGAAATGTCGAGAATCGTAAACTCGGCAGGCAGGTTGCAGTCCGGAAGCGCTGCTGCTTCCCTCAGCGAGGTGCACCGTGTCGGAAAAGCTCGCCCCGCAATCTGCAACGGCAGACGGCAAAAGCTCCGTCTCGCTGGATCGGTCCGCAGGGGCCCGCATCCTGGCCAGGTCCTTCTACAAGGAGCTTCGCTCGAGCGGGTACACGCCGCGTCAGCTGCTCACGCTCTCCACCGAGCTGATCGAGCTCATCACGCAGGATCTGCAGAAGGAGCGGCGCGAAGCGGTGAAGGGCGCTGCCTGAAGGCACGCCGCGATGTCCGCGGCGGGAAAGGCGCAGCGCCGCCGAGTAGGGCGGCGGCTGGAGGAACCGGGCGAACGACCCCCTGCTGCGCCAACGGGCCCCTCACCGGGCCCGTTGTGTTTCTTGCGCTGAACTCGCCCAAGGCCTTCGCTTGACGCTCCCGATCGCGCAGCCTATGTAGCCCCACTCCCTGGGAGGTTTCATGGCTCGGATCGCGATCAATGGCTTCGGGCGCATCGGCCGCAACATCCTGCGTGCGGCCATCAAGCGCGGCGCCAAGCTCGACGTCGTCCACATCAACGACATCGACAAGCCGACGACCCTTGCTCATCTGTTCAAGTACGACTCGGTGCACGGCATCTTCGACGGGACCGTCGAGGCGACCGAGGACGCCATCGTGGTCAACGGCAAGAAGATCGCGGTCACCGCCAAGCGCGATCCTTCCGAGCTGCCCCACAAGCAGCACGGGTGCGAGGTGGTGCTGGAGTGCTCGGGCCGCTTCACCGACCGCGCCAGCGCGGAGAAGCACATCGCGGCCGGCGCGAAGAAGGTGATCATCTCCGCCCCAGCCAAGGGGCAGGACTTCACGCTCGCCTATGGCATCAACCACGAGAAGTACGACCCGGCGAAGCACAACATCATCTCCAACGCGTCCTGCACGACCAACTGCCTGGCCCCCGTGGCGAAGGTCCTGATGGACTCGTTCGGCATCGAGCACGGGTTCATGACCACCGTGCACAGCTACACCAACGACCAGCGCATCCTCGACCTGCCCCACGAGGACCTGCGCAGGGCCCGCGCCGCGGCGCTCTCGATGATCCCGGCCTCGACCGGCGCGGCGAAGGCCATCCACGAGGTCATCCCCGAGCTGAAGGGGAAGATGAACGGCACCGCCATCCGCGTGCCCACTCCCAACGTCTCGCTCATCGACTTGACGGTGGAGCTGTCGAAGCCCGCCACGGTGGCGTCGATCAACAAGGCGTTCCAGGAAGCCGCGAACGGGAAGCTGAAGGCCGTGCTGCAGTACAACACCGAGCTGACCGTCTCGGTGGACTACAACGGCAACCCGGCCAGCGCCATCTTCGATTCCACCCAGACCGCGGTCTCCGAAGGCGGCAAGCTCGCCAAGGTCTTTGCCTGGTACGACAACGAGTGGGGCTTCTCCAACCGCATGGTGGACGTGGCGCTGCTCATCGGAAGCAAACTGCAGTCGCAGCCGTAGTCGGCTGCGCTGTGCTGTTGCCTTTTTTCGGAGAGCCCGGATGGTCAGATCCGTGGAGCAGCTCGATCTGCCGGGGAAGCGCGTCTTCGTCCGGGTCGATTTCAACGTTCCCATCGACAAGAAGACCGGCGCGGTGAAGGACGACTCGCGCATCCGCGCGGCGCTGCCCACCATCCGGCACGCGATCGGGAAGAAAGCCAAGGTCATCCTCGCCTCGCACCTGGGGCGGCCGGACGGGAAGGTGGTTCCGGAGCTGTCGCTGGAGAACGTGGGCGCGCGGCTCTCGCAGCTGCTCGGACAGGACGTCATCTTCGCCGACGATTGCGTCGGCGATGGCGTCCGCAAGCTCGTCTCCGACCTGCGGGAGGGCCAGGTCCTGCTGCTCGAGAACCTCCGCTTCCACCCGGAGGAGGAGAGGAACGACGAGGACTTCGCCCGCCAGCTCGCCTCGCTCGCCGAGGTGTACGTCAACGACGCCTTCGGTACCGCGCACAGGGCGCACGCGTCGACGGTGGGAATGGTCAAGCACGTGCCGCAACGCGGGGCCGGCTTCCTCATGTTGTCCGAGCTGAAGCACCTCCAGCCGCTCCTCAAGGGAGCGCAAAGGCCCTATCTGGCCATCCTGGGCGGCGCCAAGGTGAGCGACAAGATCAAGGTGATCGAAAATCTCATGGCCCGCGTCGACGCGCTCCTGATCGGCGGCGCGATGGCCTATACCTTCATGAGCGCGCGCGGCATCGGGGTCGGCGCTTCCCGGGTGGAGAAGGACAAGCTCGACCTGGCGCGGCGGGTGCTCGACAAGGCGAAGCAGTCCCGGGTGGAGCTGGTCCTGCCGGTCGACCACGTGGTGGCGCGAGAGCCGAAGGGCGGGATCGAGACGCGGAACGTGGACGATCCCATCCCGGACGGCTGGGTCGGGCTCGACATCGGTCCCAAGACCGTCGCCCAGTACGAGCAGCGCATCGCGGGCGCCGCCACGGTGTTCTGGAACGGGCCGATGGGGATGTTCGAGGCGCCGGAGTACGCCGCCGGAACGCGCGCGGTGGCCCAGGCGCTGGCCAAGGCGACGGCGCGAGGCGCCACGACGGTGGTGGGTGGCGGCGACAGCGCGGCCGCGATCGTGGAGATGGGGCTCGCCGACAAGGTGACGCACGTCTCGACCGGGGGCGGCGCGTCGCTCGAGTTTCTCGAGGGCCGCGAGCTTCCCGGCGTGAAGGTCCTCGATGAGTAGGCGCAAGTTCATCTGCGGCAATTGGAAGATGCACAAGACCGCCAGCGAGGCCGTGCAGCTCGTCCGCGAGCTGCGGCAGAAGCTGGACGGGACCGGCGCGCAGGTCGCGGTCGCGCCGCCCTTCACCGCGCTTGCGGCGGTGAAGCAGGCGCTGCAGGGATCGGCCATCCAGCTGTTCGGGCAGAATTGCCACCACGAGAAGCAGGGCGCGTTCACCGGCGAAGTGAGCGCTCCGATGCTCAAGGACGTCGGCTGCGACGGCGTCATCCTCGGGCATAGCGAGCGGCGGCAGTACTTCGGGGAGACCGACGACCAGGTGGCGAAGAAGGTCCGCGCCGTCCTCGCCGAGGCGCTGCACCCCATCGTCTGCGTCGGCGAGACGCTGCAGGAACGCGAGGCGGGCAGGACCTGGGAGGTCGTCTCGCGCCAGGTGCGCGGCGCCCTCGGCGGGCTCGACGCGGCGGCCCTGCAGAGGATCACGCTGGCCTACGAGCCGGTGTGGGCCATCGGCACCGGCCGCACCGCGACCACGGCGCAGGCGCAAGAGGTCCACGCGCAGATCCGCGGCCTGTTGCGCGAGCTGGGCGGCGCCCAGGTCGCACAGGCCGTGCGCATCCAGTACGGCGGCTCGGTGAAGCCCGACAACGCCGCCGATCTCCTCTCCCAACCCGACGTGGACGGCGCCCTGGTCGGCGGCGCCTCCCTCAAATCCTCCGACTTTGCCGCGATCGTCACCGCCGCGCGCTAGACCAAAAACATTTACAGGGAGCGCGGGAGGTTGGGGAGCGCGGGAGGATCCGAACCGATACGCCACCGAGCAGAGCGCTCACGAATCCAGCACCCAACCTCCCGCGCTCCCCAACCTCCCGCGCTCCCTGTACCGCTCTTAGGCAATACGGATGAGGCCGTAGTCGCCGATGAGGGAGAAGCCGAGGGATTCGTAGGAGTGGCGGGCGGGGAGATTGGACTCGGGAGTGAAGAGGATGGCGCGAGAGGCGCCCTGCGACGCGGCGGCTTGCAACGCGCCGGCGACGACGCAGCGCGCGTGTCCGCGGCCGCGGAGCGGGACGGGGGTCCAGACGCCGCCGATCTGCACCGCCTCCGCGATGCGCGCGTTGTAGCAGCAGTAGGCGACGGGCGCGCCTGCTTCCTCGAGGACGAAGTCCGCGCCGTCCGCGTGCAGCAGCTCGATCGCGACCGCGCAGCGCGCGCGCAGATCGGGGCCGGGATCCTCGACCCGCGCCTCGAGCACGTAGTCCGCGCGCCAGTCCGTCAGCAGCGGCAGCTCGGCCTCGCGCGGACGCCGGCACACCACGCGCCCGGAGACCAGCGGCTCGGGAATGCGCAGCGCGCGCAGGTCCAGGGCGTAGAGCAGCTCCCGTCCTTCGTGCGCGACCTCGGACGCTCCGAGCGCGTTCGCCGCGGCCAACGCCTGGGAGTACGGACCGAGAAGACCCTTCACCCGGCGGCCCGATGCTGCCAGGGCCACGCGCACCACCTCGTCGAGCCGGACCGGCGCCTGCAGCAGCACGGTGCCGAGCCAGGAGTGCGCCGCGACGGCGACGATGCGCGCTCCTTCGAAAGCCGCCGCATAGGTCGCCTGGAACGGCAGGCCGCCGTCGACCAGGCCCGCCTTGCGCGAGTTCGCCAGCAGGAACATCGAGCTGTCCGCGTGCGTGACGAGGAATTGCTCGAGCGCCGGCCGATCGCCTTCGTGGAGCACGCGCACCATGCGAAGCGCTACTGCACCTTCACGCTGACGTCGTCGATCCACAGCGAGGTCGGGTCGCCCGAGAACCCGTCGTCGTGCGCGTTGAAGTAGATCTGCACCGTCTGCCCGCGGAACGGCGTCAGATCGACCGTCTTCTGCGTCCACACCTGCGTGTTGGACGCCATGTGGAAGACGTTGACCAGCACCGCTCCGGCGGAGCTGCGCACCTGAGCGTCCTGCCAGTCGAAGGTGATCGAATCCAGCGTCGCCGCGAAGTACCAGAAGGTCAGCGTCGCGGTGGTGGCGGTGGCGGGGATGCTCACGCTCTGGAAGGCGAAGGAATCGCCGTTCAGATCGGTGCCGGTCCCGTTCGCCGAGCCGCAGCGCAGCGCGTTCACGCCGGTGTGCGCGTGCGCGGTCGAGTCGATGGGAAGCTTGGCGCCGCCCAACGTCCAGCTCGAGAGCGACCCCTCGAATCCGCCGTTGACGATCAGCTCCGTGACCGGAGGCGGAGGGGCTCCGATCGCCACGTCGTCGTAGAGCGTGTACGTCGGGTCGCCGGCGAACCCGTCGTCGTGGTCGAGCAGGGTGAGCGTCACGCTGTGGCCAGCGTTGGGCGCGAGGTTGTAGCTGACCTGCGTCCAGACGGTGCTGTTCCGGCAGGTCTTCGGCAGGAGGGTCGCGATGCTGCCGGTCACGTTGTCCTTGAGCGTGACCAGCGCCCAGTCGTAGGTCACCGTGTCGGTGCAGTGCGGCTGGTACCACAAGATCAGCGTCCCTCCCGCCGCCGGCGCGGTGAACGTCTGCGAGACCGAGCTGTCCCCGTTGAACGCGGCCGCGCTGCCCACCATGGCGGACGCGCCGCCGCCGTGCGCGGTCGCGCTGGTGGTCGCCGAGCCCACCACCG
>VBKO01000131.1 GCA_005888115.1 Deltaproteobacteria bacterium | reverse complement strand
GGCGAGGACGTGAAGACCTTCCTGCCGGTGGCGAACTTCCGCCGTCCCGCCGCGAAGGTGGAGGTGGGCGGGTGGGACTCCGCCGGCAAGGCGGCGCTCACGGGAAAGGCGAAGCCGGGCGACGAGATGTGGAGCGTCCCCGGCGGGAAGCCCGGCGCGGAGGTGGCGACGTTCCAGGGGACCAAGGCCAGCATCGGCATCGTCGAGTCCCAGGTGGCCACTC
>VBKO01000130.1 GCA_005888115.1 Deltaproteobacteria bacterium | reverse complement strand
GAAGCAGGCGAAGGGCGGCGCGGAAAAGCCCTACAAGCCGCCCAAGGCGCCACCGAAGAAGCCGCCGCCGGACGAATCGATCGATTTCACGCTCGAGGGCGACGACGGGAAGCCCCTGGCGAACGTGAAATGCAAGATCAAGCTCAAGAGCGGCGAGGTCATCGAGGCCACGACCGACGGCGACGGGCACGTCCAAGTCGACGAGAAGCCGCACGGCCCGTACACGGTGCAGATCACGGGCGACGCGCTCGCGCTGACGTCGATCGACGTCGTCGCCGACGACGCCGACGCGGAGAGCGGTGGCACATCGGGCGGCGCCGGCGCGGCGGAGGAAAAGGAAGCCGCGGCGGGCGGCGGCGGGTCGCACCAGGAAGCAGGTGCGGCGGGCGGTGGCACGTCGGAGGAAGACGACGCGAAGGGTGCGAAGGAAAGCAGTGCGTCCGGCGGTGCCGCGTCGCACCGCGATGGGCTTGCGACGAGCGGCGCGACGGTTAGCGGAAGTAGCGGGGGAGGGGCGGGCGCGAAGGAAACGCGGCCCGCCGCCGGGCACGAGGCGACTACCGCAAAGCCGCATGTCGCGAGGGGACCGAAAGCCGGCGAGGCGGGCGTGAGGGCCGGGTCGCCGGCGCCGCATGCTGCACCTGGCGGTGTGGCGGCGACGGGTCCATCCGCCCAAGGAGGGCCTGGCGCGTCCTCGGGCGCGCCTGCCACCGGCACGACCCCAAGACCTCCCGCGGGGAGTACGCCCCGCGCGTCTCCAGGCGCGTCGCCCTCGGGCGGAACCGCTCCCGGCGGTGGCGCGACGGCAACTGGCGCCGGAGCCGCACCTGGCGCCGGAACGCCAAGCGGCGGCGGAACCGCCGCGCGGAGCACTGGAACCGACACGGTTCCACCAGGCTCGCCAGATCCGACGTCTACGGCAGCGCCGGCCGGCGCCGCGCCGGTGGCAGGACCAGGCGCTCCGGTTGCGGCAATGCCGCCCGCCGGAACGCCGAGCGCGAGCCCGGGTGCTCCATCGGCTGCAAGCACGGCCCCGGCCCCTGCGCCACCCACGGGCGTCGCCCCGCCGCCAGCGTCACCGACGGGCGTTGCTCCGCCGCCCATGCCGCCCGCGCCAACCACGGTCGCTGCCCCGCCGGCCGCGCCACCGACGGGCGTTGTTGGCCCGCCGCCCGCCGCGCCGACGGGCGTCGTTGCTTCGCCGAGCGCGCCGACCACCGGCGTTGCTCCTCCGCCTGCGCCCGCCAGCGCCGCTGCGCCTGCGCCAGCCGAAGGGTTGTCGCCCGTCGAGATCGGCGCCATCGGTTCCGGAGTCGCCGCGCTCGGCGCGGTCTCGATGGGGATCGCGAGCGCCGCCGACGGCGCGGAGTCGATCAAGGCCGCGGCCCGGTCGGTCGCGGAGAAGTCGGCCAACAACGAGAACGTCGAGGAGTAACGGCCGTCCGTCCGCCCGCCCCCCGTTGGGCTTGACCCGCGCCGCCGCCCCGCCTAGACCGGCCGCCATGCAGCTTCCCGTCCTCGACCGCCTGATCCTCGGCGCGCAGAAGCCGTCGCGCTACGCGGGCGGCGAGCTGAACGCCGTCCACAAGCGGCTCGACGAGGTCGCACTGCGATGGGGGCTGGCCTTCCCCGACACGTACGAGGTCGGGATGAGCAACGTGGGGTTCCGGCTGCTCTACCACGCGCTCAACGAGAGGCCCGAGGTCGCTTGCGAGCGGTTCTTCATGCCGTGGGCGGACATGGAATCCGCCCTGCGCGCCGAGGGGCTTCCCCTTTTCTCGATCGAAAGCCGCGCGCCGCTACGCGCCTTCGACGTGCTCGGGTTCACCCTGCAGTTCGAGCTCTGCTACACGACCGTCCTCGCCATGCTGGAGCTGGGCGGCGTGCCGCTCGCGACCAGCGAGCGCGGGCGCGACGATCCGCTGGTCCTGGGCGGCGGCCCCTGCGCTTACAACCCCGAGCCGGTCGCCGATTTCTTCGACGCGCTCGTGGTCGGCGAGGGCGAGGAAGCGATCCACGAGATCAGCAATCTCGTCCTCGACTGGAAACGCTCCCGAGGCTCCCGCCAGGATCTCCTCTGGCACCTGGCCGAGATCCCGGGCGTCTACGTGCCCTCGTTGTTCCGGCCGCGCTACGGCGCGGACCGCACCCTC
This sequence comes from Deltaproteobacteria bacterium, assembly GCA_005888115.1. Taxonomy (GTDB): domain Bacteria; phylum Myxococcota; class Myxococcia; order Myxococcales; family 40CM-4-68-19; genus VBKO01. The sequence goes on along the minus strand of VBKO01000130.1, from coordinate 17,216 downwards.
GCCGCCCTGGAGCCGCTCAAGCCGGGCTACGAGACGGTCGTCCGCCGCGTCATTCCCGACCTGAACCTGGTGCCGCAGGCCGAGAAGCCGATCGTGCCCTTCATGCAGACGGTGCACGACCGGCTGCCGCTCGAGATCCAGCGCGGGTGCACGCGCGGGTGCCGCTTCTGCCAGGTGGGGATGATCACGCGCCCCACCCGGCAGCGGGATCCGAACCAGGTGCGCCGCATCGCCGAAGCCGGGCTGGAAGCGACCGGCTACGAAGAAGTCGGCTTCCTCAGCCTCTCCGCGGGCGACTACTCCTGCATCAACGGCGTCCTGGAGGATTTCTTCGACGAGTTCGGAGCGGAGAACGTCGGCATCTCGCTGCCCAGCCTGCGCACCGAGACGATGAATGCCAGGCTCGCAGAGCAGATCGGGCGCGTGCGCAAGAGCGGGTTCACCGTCGCGCCCGAGGCGGCGACCGAGCGGATGCGCCGGGTGATCAACAAGGGCAACGCCGAGAAGGACCTGCTCCACGCCGTCGATACCATCTTCCAGGCTGGCTGGGACCTGGTGAAGTTCTACTTCATGATCGGCCTGCCCACCGAGCGCGACGAGGACGTGCGCGCCATCGTGCAGCTGTGCGCGGAGGCGCTGCGGCGCGGGAAGAAGTTGAACCCGCGCGCCGGGATCAACGTGGGCGTCTCCACCTTCTGCCCCAAGCCCTTCACGCCCTTCCAGTGGGACCCGATGATCCCGCTGGAGGAGACGCGGCGGAAGCACGGCCTGCTCCGCGACGAGCTGCGCAAGCTGGGGCCCCGCTACCGCGACCTCCACGTCAAGCCGCACGACGCGCGGCAGGGCGCGCTCGAAGGCGCGCTCGCGCTGGGCGACCGCCGCCTCGCCACCGCCGTGCTGCACGCGTACCGCGCGGGCCAGCGGCTCGACGGCTGGACCGAGCACTTCCGGCTGCAGGCCTGGCACGAGGCGTTTGCGCGCGCCGAGGCCGAGGACGGCGTGGGTCTCGCCTTCTTCGCCCACCGCGAAAAGGGCAAGGACGAGGTGCTGCCGTTCGATCACATCGATTGCGAGGTCACCAAGCCGTACCTGTGGAAGGAGCGGGTCGCTTCGCTGAAGGAAGGCGCCACCCACGACTGCGCCTACGGCGACGAGCGGTGCACCGCCTGCGGCAGCTGCGACTACGAAGTGGTGGACACCATCGTCTACCATCCGGAGGATTACACGCCGCAGCACCTGCCGGCGCCGCCGCCCCTTCCCGAAGGTCACACCATGCTGCGCCTGCGCTACGCGAAAGAGGGCAGCGCCGTCGCGCTCAGCCACCTCGAGACGATGACCGCGCTCCTGCGCACCTTCCGCCGCGCGAAGCTGTCCATCCCGCATACGCAGGGGTTCCACCCCAAGCCCCGCGTCAGTTTCGGCCCGGCCTGCCCTGTCGGCACCGAGAGCGAGGCGGAGTATCTCGACCTGGAACTGCACGGGACGCCTGCCGCCGGACAGGTCGCCGAGCGAATCCGTCGCGAGCTGCCCGAGGGTTTCCGCCTGCTCTCCTGCGAGCCCGCCGAGACGGCGGCCGAATCACTCAGCCGGACCATCCGCGCGATCGAATACCGAGTTGAGCTGCCGGACGGTGCGCCCGACGTTGCGGAGCGGATCGCCGAATTCGCCAGGCGGACGGAGGCGGCGGTGCTCCGCGAGCGCGAAGGGAAGGCGCCCGTGCGCATCGATCTCAAGTCCGCGCTCCAAAGCCTGGCCGCGGCCGGGCCTCGCGAGCTCCGCTTTACGCTGCGGGCCGGCGAGACCCAGGCTACCGCGCGCCCCTCGGAGCTGCTTTCCGCGCTCTTCGGCCCGGAGTGGGTCAGGCCGGGCGTCGCCCGGATCGTGCGCGAGAACGTCGTGTTCGGCGCCCCCGCACCCGGCCGGTGAGCCTTCTCTGGGGGGCCTCCTCAAATTCTTCGCGCTGACTTACGCCGTGACTTGGACCTTATTCATCTCGGTCGCGGCGGCGGCGATCCCCGTGCGGTCGCCACTCGGAGGTCTATTGGTGCTTCTGGGAGCCTTCTCTCCCTCCCTGGTGGCTCTCTGGCTAACTGCGCGGGCCGAGGGAAGCACCGGGGTACGTGCCCTTCTTGGTCGCGTGCTCCAGTGGCGGGTAGCTGTGCCCTGGTACCTGTTCGCCGTCGGCTACATTCCGGTCATCAAGCTCACCGTCGCGCTCGTCCATCGCGTGGCCACAGGCGCCTGGCCGCGCTTCGGGGACGAGGCGTGGTACGTCATCCCGTTGGCAATCGCCTTTTCGACCCCTTTCCAGGCCGGGGAGGAGATCGGCTGGCGAGGCTACGCGCTTCCCCGACTGGCCACGCGCTTCGGACTCGCGCGCGCGAGCATCCTGCTCGGGCTCATCTGGGCCTTCTGGCACCTGCCGCAGTTCTTCATCCGCGAAGTCGACACCTACGGACAGTCGTTCTTGGTGTTCGTGTTGCAAGTGACCGCGCTGTCCGTCGCCATGGCGTGGCTCTATGCGCGCACACGCGGGAGTCTGCTGCTGGTGATGCTGCTGCATTCGGCGGTGAACAACGCGAAGGACATCGTCCCCTCGTCAGTAGCGGGGGCCACGAACACGTTCAGTCTGAACGCCTCCCTCGTTGCGTGGCTCACGGTCACCTTCCTGTGGATCTGCGCCGCTTGGTTCCTCGCTCGAATGCCGAGCCGGGACCTTCCTGAGCTTGTGCGGACCAGACGTCATAGCTCCGTAGGGCCGACTTGAGGTGTAGGGAAACGGTCATCCAGGGCGGCTTTGCTTGCTGACCCGGATCGAGGGTGATAGCCTCGGGATTGGCCGTCCGGGACTTTTCCGGCCCCGGGCGGGTTCTGGGGAGCAGACCGGCTTTCGGGGTCCGGTGCGCATGGCGCGCCCGCCCCGGCGGCTCGGAGGCAGGAACGGGTGTCCGTCCAGGCTTCTCACTCCGATTTCCTCACGCGAGGGCGCCCAGGCGCCCTGTCGCGTATGCCCGCAAAGTGCGCCGTTTCGCACGCGGGCCCCTCACAAGGATCCTTCGATGTCCAACATCTTGGTGATCAACGCCTCGGGTCAGGAGACCCGGGTGGCGCTGATCGAACAGGGAACGATTTCTGAGTACTACCTGGAGCGCAAGAACGAAAAGGGGATCGTCGGCAACATCTACAAAGGAAGGGTAGTCCGGGTCCTCCCCGGGATGCAGGCCGCGTTCGTCGACATCGGCTTGGAGAAGGCTGCGTTTCTCTATGTAGCCGACATCGTCTCCGACCCGAGCTTCCCCGGCTTCTCCGAAGAGATCGAGATGCAGGCGGGCGCCACCGAGGGCGATCCTCTCGAGGTGGACGACATCGCCGAGCCCGCGGAGGACGCCGCTGCGGCGGCGGTACCCGCGCCGGAGGCGGCGGCACCAGCTCCTCTCGAGGACCCCGCCCGAGCACTGCCTGGAGAGCAGACTGCCGCGGGGACCGCATCCGCACAGGCCCCCGTTTCCGCTCCGGAACCCGAGCCCGCCGCCGCGATGGGGGCTCCCTCGGAGCAGCCCGAGCAGTCACGCCTGATTTCCGAGTCGCAACCCGAATGGGCCGCGGCCAGCGGCGAGGCCCAGCAGGTGCCGGCCAGCGCTGCCGCCGGTGTCGAGAACGAGGGCGTCATCGAGCTGCCCGCCGACGAGGCGCTGGAGGAGGACGAGCAGGACGCCGAGGACGAGGACGACGATCTGGACGAAGGCGACGCGGCGCACGCGGCCGCCGAGGCGGCGATCGCCGCCGAAGAAGCCGGTTCGCAGCCAGCCGCCGAGGCGAAGGGAGAAGCGGCGGTGGCCACGCCCGCGGCGCCGGATGCGGCCGCCCAGTCCGGCGGCGCACAGGCGCAGACTCCCGCCGAAGGGAAGATCGGCGTTCCCGCCGAGCAACGCCCCGCCGCACGCGAGCGCCGGGGCCGCCGGCGCGGTGGACGCGGCAGGCGTCGCGGAGGCCCTGGCCGGCCGGCGGAGGACCGCTCACCCAAGCCCGAGCAGCGCCAGCAGCAGGGTCGCGAGCGGCAGGGCAGCGAGCGCAAGGGCGGCAACGGGCACGCGCACGGCAAGCGCGCGCAGATCCAGGACCTCTTGAAGGAGGGGGACGAGGTCATCGTCCAGGTGGTCAAGGACCCCATCGGTTCGAAGGGCGCGCGCATCACCTGCCACATCTCGCTGCCCGGCCGGCACCTCGTCTTCATGCCCACCGTCGACCACGTGGGCATCTCCCGCCGCATCGAGAACGAGAAGGAGCGCCGGCGGCTGCGCGAGCTGGTCGACCGCTTCCGCCCACCCGGGACCGGCTTCATCGTCCGCACGGTCGCGGAGAACGAGCCGGAAGAGAAGCTCACCGCCGACATCAAGTTCCTGCTCGGGCTCTGGAACGAGGTGGGCAAGAAGCGCGAGACGCACAAGGCGCCCGCGCTCATGCACCCGGACCTGGACCTCATCCTCCGCTCGGTCCGCGATCTCTTCTCCGACGACGTGAACAAGCTCGTCATCGACGACCGCGCCGACTACGAGCGCGTGCGCGCCTTCGTCGAGCAGGTCGCCCCGGAGCTGAAGGACCAGGTGGAGCTGTACACGGGCGACGAGCCCATCTTCGACGAGTACGGCATCGAGCAGGAGCTGCAGAAGGCGCAGAACCGCAAGGTCTGGCTCAAGTCGGGCGGCTACATCATCATCGACCAGACCGAGGCGCTGGTCGCCATCGACGTGAACAGCGGCCGGTACGTGGGGAAGAAGGGCGCGGGCGCGTCGCTGGAAGACACCATCACCAAGATCAACTGCGAGGCCGCCAAGGAGATCGTCTACCAGCTGCGGCTGCGCAACATCGGCGGCATCATCATCATCGACTTCATCGACATGGACAAAGGGTCCAACCGGGAGAAGGTCTTCAAGACCCTCCAGGAGGCCCTGGGCGCCGACCGCGCCAAGACCAACGTCCTCAAGATCAGCGACATCGGCCTGGTGGAGATGACGCGCAAGAGGGTGCGGGAGAGCGTGACCCGCCTGACGACCGAGAGCTGCCCGATCTGCGACGGCCGCGGCCACGTGCGCAGCAGGACGACCATGGCGTACGAGATCATGCGCGAGGTGCAGCGCGCCGCCCGCAAGCAGCGCGAGGACCAGATCGTCGTCTCTTGCCACCCCGAGGTCGCCAAGCTCCTGCAAGGGCCCGAGCGCGAGGCGATGCGGCTCCTGATGATGAAGCTCAACAAGAGCATCACCGTCCGGCCGCAGCCGCAGTACCACGTCGAGCAGTACGACCTGCACGGAAAGTGGTCGCGGCCCGAGTTGCAGCAGGCGCAGCGAGGTCTGTCCTCGCGGGGCGGGGCGGGCGCCCAGCGCGGGAACGGCAACGATCGCAACGACCGGCGCCGCGATGACCGCCGGCGCGAGGGCGAGGCCCGTCCGGGCGAACCGGCGGGGCAGGCGAAACCTGAGCTGCAGCCGGCCGGCGAAAAGGTGGGCGACTGACCGGGTCCGAAAAGCCCCGGCTTGCGGACTCGTGGGAGCGGGTCCGGCGCGTGCCGTCCGTGCGTCGGTTCCTGCGCGCCCTCACGCTCATCGGCCACGGATTCCGCGGCGAGGCGATCACGCTGCGCGCCTCGGCGCTCACCTACCTCACGTTGCTCTCGCTGGTGCCGCTGCTCGCGGTCGCCTACAGCGTGGTCGATCTGGTCAGCGGCCAGGCGCCGTTCCGCGACACCGTGCAGAAGTACGTGAACGAGCAGCTCGGCATCGGCGCGGGCGCGGCCATCGCCGGCGCGCTCACCGACTTCACCAGCAAGGCGACGGTGAAGACGCTCGGCGCCATCGGATTCGCGCTGCTGCTCATCTCCTCGCTGTCGCTCTTGTGGAACATCGAGAGCGCCTTCAACCACATCTACGGAGTGAAGCGGCCGCGCGCGCCGGTGCAGCGGCTCCTGACGTACTGGGCGTTCCTCACCCTGGGCCCGGTGCTCCTCTCCGCGTCGCTGGCCGTCACCTGGAAGATCGGCCAGATGCAGGGGGCGCACGGACGCCACGGCGTGATCGGACATAGCGAAGCGCTGCACGTGCTCGCCGCGCTCTCCTCGGTGGCCATCACCTACGCGGGCCTCGCTTTCCTCTACAAGGTGCTGCCCAACGCGCGGGTGCGGCTGCGCTCAGCGCTGATCGCCGCCTTCGCCGCGGGCACCGCGTGGGAGCTGGCGAAGTTCGTCTTCGCGGACCTCTCCGCGCGGATGGTGCAGTTGCACAAGATCTACGGCTCGGTGGCCGTGTTGCCCATCGTCCTCACCTGGGTCTACATCTCCTGGTTCATCACTCTGACTGGCTGCCGGCTCTGCTACGCGATGGATGCGTCGAGAAAGCCCGAGGCAAGTCCTCTGCTCCTCGCGGCGCAGGCGCGAGAGACGTTCATCGCGCGCGTGATGGTGGCCCTGGCGCAACTGCACACGCGCAGGACGTCGCCGGTCGGAGTCACCGCGCTCGCGGACGAGATGCGGACGCCCAAACGCCTCATTCGCGAGGCGTTGCGCGCATTGGAGCAGTCGGGCCTGTCGGTGGAAGCCCGCCGCGGGGGGTGGCTGCCATCCCGCGATCCGGGCCGCATCACCATGGCCGAGGTGCGCGCAGCGGCGCGCAGCTCGCTCGGCTTTCCGCGGCACGAGGCGGACGAGACAGGCCAGGCCATCACGCAGGCCTGGGCTCGTGCCGAGGGCGCCGCGGCGCAGGTCCTGGAGGAGTCCTTGGCGGATTTCCTGGCCCGGCTGCATCAGCCGACGGGGCTCCAGGGATATGGACCCACGCCGGAGCCAGCGCTCGCTACCCCGCCTACCCCTGCCGCCTCATTCAAGCCCCGGCGCTCATGACGCGTCTCGCAAACGTCCGGCACGGCCCTGCCGGCGGGGGATGTAGTCAATTGTCGCCTGCCAAACGGCCTTTACGGCGCTTGCCCGCCCCCCCTGACCTCGGGTAACGTTCTCATTCGTCGTTGGTTTTTGGTGCACCAGCCCTCCTGGAGTCCGAGAAACGCCCATGCTGAAGAGCGACCTCATCGCCATCCTCGTGGCCAAGCGACAGCTCACGCAGAAGCAAGCGGAGCTGACCGTCGAGACGATCTTCGACTCGATGAAGAAGGCCCTCTGCAAGGGCGACAACATCGAGATCCGCGGCCTTGGCGCGTTCCACGTGAAGAACTACCAGGGGTACAACGGGCGCAACCCCAAGACCGGAGAGGTGATCCCGGTCAAGCCGAAGCGCGGCATCCTGTTCCGCACCGGCAAGGAGCTGCGCGACCGCGTGAATCGCGCCGGCAAGAGCGCCGAGCCGGTCGCGGTCCCGGCGAAGTCCGAGACGGGCACCGCGTAACTCTTCATTTTTTCCGCAAGTCGCGCGCCGCAAGCCGCAGAACCGAACAACGTTTGACACTCCTCCGACCGCGCGTATACTCGCGCGCTCTCAAAAAGGCGGGGTACCCGTGTATCCCGCGAAGGGTGGTGATTCCGAGAATGCCGGGCGTGCGCGTCAAGGAAGGCGAGTCGTTCGAAAACGCCATGAAGCGCTTCAAGAAGCAGTGCGAGAAGGCAGGCATCCTGAGCGAGATCAGGAAGCGCGAGCACTATGAGAAGCCGTCGGTCAAGCGCAAGAAGAAGGCGCTGGCGGCCAAGAAGCGCGCCCTCAAGAAGGCACGGAAGGGGATGATGTAGCCTTTCCGAGGCTCGGAGTTCACCGGCCCTTCGCGCCGAAAAAGGCGCGCGGGGCCGCGTCCCAAGGTGGACATGCTCAGCGAGCGAATCGACGCGGAGATGAAGGAGGCGGCGCGCGCGCAGGACAAGCGCCGCCTGGGTACGCTGCGGATGCTCAAGAGCGCGCTCAAATACCGCGAGATAGAGACCGGGAAGGCGCTGGAGGACGCGGAGATCGTCGCCGTCGCCCAGACGCTGATCAAGCAGCGCCGCGATTCGGCCGCGCAGTACAAGGCCGGCGGCCGGCCGGAGCTCGCGGACAACGAGAACGCCGAGATTGCCATCCTCGAGGCGTTCCTCCCCCGGCAGCTGTCCGATGCGGAGCTGCAGTCGCTCGTGCAAGAGGCCGTCTCGGCGTCGGGGGCCAAGGGCCCCAAGGACATGGGCGCGGTGATGAAGGCGCTCATGCCCAAGGTGCAGGGCAAGGCGGAAGGCAAGCGGATCAGTGAGGCGGTGAAGGCGGCGCTCGCCGCCAAAGGCTCGTGATGGGTTCGGCGTCGGCAAGGCCGCTTCACGGGAGCAGAGTGGCGGGCATCAGCGACGAGAAGCTGCAGGAACTGCGGGACCGCGTGGACGTGGTCACGGTGGTGCAGCGCCGGGTCGCGCTGAAAAAGTCCGGCCGCGACTGGAAGGGGCTATGCCCGTTCCACGGCGAGAAGACGCCCAGCTTCTACGTGGTCCCCGACAAGCGGATCTTCCACTGCTTCGGCTGCGGAGCCACCGGCGACGCGATCAAGTTCGTCATGCAGCTCGACGGCAAGAGCTTCCGCGAGGCGGCCGAGCAGCTCGCCGGCGAGGCAGGGGTCGACTTGAAGCCGGAGGACCCCGAGGAGGCGCGCCGCAGCGCCCGCCGGGCGGCGCTGGCCGAGGTCAACGAGAAGGCCTGCGTCTTCTACGAGCGCGTCCTGTGGGAACATCCGCGCGGCGCCGTCGCACGCGACCATCTGGAGAAGCGCGGCGTCTCGGTGGAAACGGCCAAGGCGTGGCGTCTCGGCTACGCGCCCGAGCTGTGGGACTCGTTGTCCAAGTCGCTCGCGCGCGGCAAGGTCGACCCGAAGCTCGTCGAGGAGGCAGGGCTCGGCGTCCCGCGCAAGAAGCAGCAGGGGCTCTACGATCGGTTCCGCGGCCGCCTGATGATTCCCATCCGCGAGGCCGGCCGCACGGTCGGGTTCGGCGGACGGCTCCTCGAGGGCGAGAGCGAGGCGAAGTACCTCAACTCCCCCGACACTCCGCTGTACACCAAGGGAGGGGTCCTCTTCGCCCTCGACAAGGCGCGGGATGCCATCCGCCGCGAGGGCGTGGCGTTGTTCGTCGAAGGCTACTTCGACGCCATCGGTCTCCACCAGGCCGGCGTGCAGACCGCGGTCGCCACCTGCGGCACCGCGTTGACGGAGAAGCACCTCGACCTGGTGCACCGCGCCGGCGCGCGCGAGCTGGTGTTCGTCTTCGACGGCGATGCGGCGGGATTGCGAGCGGCGCAACGCGCCTCGGAGATCGCGGCCGCGGCGGCGGTGCCGGCGCGGGTGCTGGTGCCGCCCGGGGGAGAGGACCCAGACGAGACGGTGCTGCGCGTCGGCGTGAAGGCGTTCCGCGAGCTCGTATCCTCCGCACAGCCCGCGCTGGAGTTCCTGCTCGACCGCGCCCTGGAGAAGGCGGGTGGGTCGATCGAGGAGCGTGTGAAGACGGTGGAGGCGGTGGCTGGCATCGTGCGCGCGGCGCCCACCCCGCTTGCGCGCGACCTCTACCTCGAGAAGGTAGCGCAGCGCATCGACGCGCCCGTCGACGCCGTGCGCGCGGCGGTGGACGGCCGCCGTGCCGGCATGGCGAAGAAGCCGGCCCAGCCCGGGCAGGGGCAGGCTTCCGCCCGGCCGGCCCCGCCCGAGAACCCGGGCCTGGTCCGTGAGGAGATGGCCATCCTCGCCTACGCGCTGCATTCGACCGAGTTCGCGAAGGTCGTGGACGATTCTGGCGCGCTGGCGCGTTTCACGGTGGCGGCCATCCGGGAGGTCGCCGAGAGGGCCCTCACCGAGGCCCGGGAGGGGAGTCTCGCGGCCGATGCGCTCGTCTCGTCCATCGATTCCGACCGCTTGCGCGAGGCGCTCCTGCGGGAGCGCGCCGAGCAGGATCGCGCGGGTCGGTCGCGCCGCGACCTGGAATTGAAGCTGTCCCACCACCGCCGCATTGCCGAGCAGGAAGCCGCCATGCGGAAGGTGCTGAAAAATCAGCGCGTTGAGAGGATCCGTTCCCGATAGGAAAACAGGCGCGCGGCACATTTCCCCATTACTCTTTCCGATTCGCACGAGATCTGGAGCAAACCACGATGGCCCACAAGAAGTCCGCCGCAGCTGAACGCCTCGACCGCGAGCGCAAGCGCAAGCCCTCGCCGGCCAAGAAAGGCGGAAAGGCCGACGGCCGCGCCGCGCCCGGGCACGAGAAGGCGAAGAAGGGCAAGGCCGCCCGCCCAGCGACGAGGGCTGCTCCCCCGGCGAGGACCGCGCGGGCCAAGGAGCACGCTCCCGATCCCGCCAAGGCGAAGGGGAAGGAGAAGCCGCCTCGCAACGTGAAGAAGCCGGGCGAGGAGGAAGAGGGCGAGGAGCCGGAGCTCGAGGCCGAGGTCGTCGCCGAGAGCGACGACGACGAGGAAACGGGCACCGCCGCTACCAGCGACGACGACGAGGACGAAGACGACGACGAGCCCTCGGGGAAGAAGTCGGGAGGGAAGGCGACCGATCGCAAGGAGGTGCGCGATCTGCTCGCCGTGGGCCGCGACAAGGGATTCCTCACCTACGACGAGGTGAACGACGCGCTGCCCGCCGACATCGTCTCCTCCGACCAGATCGACGACGTGATGTCGATGTTCGGCGACAACGACATCGCCATCGTCGACGAGGCCAACAAGGTCAAGCTGCCCGAGACCAAGCCGCCCGAGCCGGAGCCGGTGCACGCCAAGGCGGCCGAGGAGGAGGCGGAGGAGAAGAAGGAGCAGGAGGAGGAGGACAACTACTCCAAGTCCAACGACCCGGTGCGCATGTACCTGCGCAAGATGGGATCGGTCTCCCTGCTCACCCGCGAGGGCGAGGTGGAGATCGCCAAGCGCATCGAGGACGGCGAGAAGGAAGTGCTCGACGCCGTGCTGCACTCGTCGATCGCCATCAAGGAGATCATCCAGATCGGCGACCGGCTGCGGAAGGGCAAGATGCGCGTGCGCGAGGTGATCCGCGACGCGCCCGACGAGGACGACGAGACCTTCGACGAGCAGGGGCGCGCCGATCAGGTGGTGAAGCTGATCGACAAGATCCGCCGGCTCGACCGCGACAACGAGAGGCTGCACGAGCAGCTCGACAGCAAGACGAAGAGGCTCTCGGCCAACAAGCACAAGGAAGTGCGCGAGGAGATCGACCGCAACGAGCAGCAGCTGGCGGAGACGCTGGCCGAGATCAAGCTCAACAAGCGGCAGATCGAGCGCATCATCGAGAACCTCAAGAAGCTGATCGAGCGCGTCGACGACGTCGAGCGCGAGATCAAGAACATCGAGCGCCGGGCCGCCCTGCCGCTGCGCGAGCTGAAGGTGCTCTTGCGGTCGGGCGAAGAGGACAACAAGGTCGGGCTCGCCGCGCGCAAGCAGCTCAAGAAGATGGGGTTCTCCGACGAGGAAGTGGCCGAGATCGGCCGAATCATCGCCGCCGCGCCGCGCAAGGTGAAGCGCGTCGAGGAAGAGGCGATGCTCCCGATGGACGAGCTGAAGAAGAGCTTCAACGCCATCATCGCCGGCGAGCGCAAGGCGGAGAAGGCCAAGGCGGAGCTGGTCGAGGCAAACCTCCGCCTGGTGGTCTCGATCGCGAAGAAGTACACCAACCGCGGGCTTCAGTTCCTCGACCTCATCCAGGAGGGCAACATCGGCCTGATGAAGGCGGTGGACAAGTTCGAGTACAAGCGCGGGTACAAGTTCTCTACGTACGCGACGTGGTGGATCCGCCAGGCCATCACTCGCGCCATCGCCGACCAGGCGCGCACCATCCGCATCCCGGTGCACATGATCGAGACCATCAACAAGCTGATCCGCACCTCCCGTTACCTGGTGCAGGAGATCGGCCGCGAGCCCACTCCCGAGGAGATCGCGGAGAAGATGGAGCTCCCGCTCGACAAGGTGCGCAAGGTGCTGAAGATCGCCAAGGAGCCCATCTCGCTGGAGACGCCCATCGGCGAGGAGGAGGACTCCCACCTCGGCGACTTCATCGAGGACAAGGCGATCACCTCGCCCTCCGACGCGGTCATCAACATGAACCTGGCCGAGCAGACGCGGAAGGTCCTCGCCACGCTCACTCCGCGCGAGGAGAAGGTCCTCCGCATGCGTTTCGGCATCGGCGAGAAGTCCGACCACACGCTGGAAGAGGTTGGCCAGGACTTCGAGGTGACCCGCGAGCGCATCCGCCAGATCGAGGCCAAGGCGCTGCGCAAGCTGCGGCATCCCTCGCGCAGCAAGCGGCTGCGCAGCTTCGTCGAGAATTAGCCGGCCGGCGAAGGGGGGCTGTGCGCGCTGCCGCCGGTCTCTGCCGGCGGCTCGCGCGGGACATGCGGATTCGAACGTTCGTCTTTCTGACGACCACGCTCGGGCTGGCCGGCTGCACCCGCGCGGCGCAGCGCTCGCCCGACAAGGACAGGTTGGGTCTCGGGCGGCGGGACGAAGCGATGGCGGAAAACATCTCGCGCGAGCGCCGCCGCGCGCCATCCGAGATCTACCTGGTGCTGGTCGGGAACTTTCACGCGAGGAATATCGTTTGGCGCGCCCTGGGATGCAAAAAAACGCTGGATGGCCAACTTCCTTTCTGAGCGCGAGCCTGGCCTCGTCACGCTCGATTTTCGCAGCCTCCCCGGCAGCGCATGGACGTGCCTGCAGACGGTCGGCGGCGCGGAGATCTGTGGAAGCAACCCGGTCAAGGGCAGCAACACCTCGCGTCGCTTTGGGATTCGGGCCGGAGTGGAATCCCGCCGCCCGAGCGAGACCGTAGGCCTGCCTTCGGGCATCCGCGCAGGCTACGTGGCGGCCGCGAGCTTGCGCTGGAAGTACGAGCGCTCGGCGGGGCTGCGGGCGAGCCGCACCGCCCGGCGGAATTCCTCCGCCGCCTCGCGGGCGTGCCCGGCGCGGAGGTGCAGCTCGCCCAACGCCGCGGGATAGAACGGATAGCGCGCCAGGCGGTCGCGTCCGGGGAGCCCCCGCAGCTCCGCCAGGCCGCGCTCCGGACCCTGCACCTGCGCCAGCGCGATGGCACGGTTCAACGCGACGACGGGCGTCGGCGTTTGGGCGTAGAGCGCGTCATAGAGCGCCACGATGGCCTTCCAATCGGTCTCGGCGAAGGTGGGCGCGAAGCAGTGCTCCGCCGCGATCGCCGCCTCGAGGAGCAGCGCGGTGGGCGGCTCGGAGACGGCACGCGACAGCCACTGCGCGCCTTCCGCCGCGAGGGCGCGATCCCAAGCCGAGCGGTCCTGCTCCTCCAGCGGCACCAGCGCGCCACGCGCATCGAGGCGGCCCGGCAGCCGCGCCGCGTGCAGGCACATGAGAGCGAGCAGCGCGAAGGTCCGCGGCTGGGCCGTCGCCGCGTTCTCGGTCAGCAGACGCGCCAGGCGGATCGCCTCCGCGCAAAGATCGGCGCGGACCGCCAGCTCCGGGTGCGCGCCGTGGTAGCCCTCGTTGAAGAGCAGGTAGAGCGCGCCGAGCACGGCCTCCAGGCGGCGGGCGAGTCGTGGATCCGCGAGATCCGCCAGCACGCGCGCCCGCCGCAGGGCGGCCTTGCCCCGCGCCAGCCGCTTCTCGATCGCCGCCGGCGAGGCGAGGAATGCCTGGGCCACCTCGCCCACCCCGAAGCCGCAGAGGAGCTTGAGCACCAGCGCCACTTGCACCGGTGACTGGAGGCGCGGATCGCAGCAAGCGAACATCATGCGCAACTGCTCTTCGCGTAGCGCATCCTCGGTGAAGGCAGCGTCGACCGCCGGCGCCAGCTCGTCCTGCAGCCGCGACACCTCGGGCAGGAGGCGCGTCCTGGTGCGCTGCCGCCGGAGGAGGTCCAGCGCGCGGTTGCGCGCCGCGGCCCGCAGCCAGGCGGCCGGGTTGTCCGGCACCCGGCCCATCTTCCAGACGTCGAGCGCGTGGCAGAGCGTTTCCTGCACCACGTCCTCGGCCAGGTCGAGGTTGGCCGGGCCGAGGACGCGGACGAGGGCCGCCGCGAGCCTCCCCGCCTCATGGCGGAAGAGGTGGTCGACCAGTCCGGCAAGAGGCGCGGCCGGGCTCACATCTTCCGGATCGGGCGGACCTCGACCGCTCCGTCGACCTCCAGGATGGGGCACCCCCGCGCGAGCTCCGCGGCGTCGTCGAGGTTGTCCGCCGTGACCAGCAGGTAGCCTCCGACCAGGTCCTTCGCCTCCGCGAACGGGCCGTCCACCACCGTCTTCTTCTTGCCCTTCACCTGCTTGCCGCCTGCCTCGAGCGGATCTCCGCCCTTGTACTGTCCTCGCTTGGACAGTTCGCCGATCCAGTTGCCCCACGCCTGCATGTGCTTCTGCATCTGCTCGGGCGAGAGCTGCTGGTAGCCGCCGCCCCGGAACACGTAGAGGAAGTCCGCCATGGCCATCTCCTTGGTCGTGACCCCGCGCCACGCGGGGTCTTGCCTCTACGACGCACGGACGTGCCGCGTCCGGACATGTTTCAACCGCCGCCGCGAGACTACACCCAGCCACTCACTCGAATTGACCGTGATCTGTTGGGGGGTCGAGGGGGGAGCGAGCTCCCCCTTTTAGAGGCGCCGAAGGCGCCGGATCGAAGAGGGTGATGTGTACGGCAGAGCGGTCAACTCAGGCGAGCGGTGGCGTTCAGAAATAATACCCGATGCCGCCGTGGACGCCGAAGTGCGCCTCGCCGTCGGCCGGGGTGAAGGCGAGCGCCGCGATCACGCTGGCGGTGAACGGTCCGCCCGGGCGCAACTCGATGCCGCCGCCGAGGTTCGTCCAGATGTAGCGGGAGGTGTCCACCGTGGTCGCGACCACCCGGGACGCCCGCTGCTGCTTGGTGTTGCCGGCAAAGCCCAGCTCGATGGCGATGTTGAACCCGCCGGCTCCGAAGAGCTGCCGCACTCCGATCCCGAGCTGGACGCCCGGGAATCCGGCGCCCGCGCCCGCCTCGAACGCGGTTCCCGACGAGGTCAGGTAGCTCACCGCGGCGCCGACCAGCCCGTACGGAGCGTAGTCGTTCCCGAACTCCGCGCGCACCGAGAAGCCGCTCAGATCCGTCTCGGAGCGCCGGCCGCCGCGGCTCAGGTCGACCACGTCCGCGCGCGCCGCGAAGGCGCTTGCCAGGGTGATCCCGAGTAGGAGGCGCGCCTTCACCGGACGGGCATCGTATCCGGAGCGCGAGCGGCGCGCACCTCACCGGCGCCCGAATGTGCTCTACCATGCGCCCGGGCCCGTAGCTCAACGGCCAGAGCAGCCGGCTCATAACCGGTCGCATGCAGGTTCGAATCCTGCCGGGCCCACTCGAGGAACTTCGCCGCGCCACCGGGCGTTGACAGATCGGCGCTCGGAGGTGCACAAGCTTCTCCCCCGGGCGGCGGGGCCTGAGCGTTCGAAACGTGAAGAGCGAGGACACGTGTCGCGTGACAAGCTGAGGGCATTGGAAGAGCTGCAGAAGGTCGATCTCCAGATCCGCGACCTCGCGCAGCAGGCAGAGAAGCATCCCGCGCGCCTGAAGCAGATCGAGACGGAGCGCAACCAGGCCCGGGTGGCCCTCGATGCGCAGCGCGGCCGGCTGGCCGACAACGAGCGGGCCCGGCGGCAGAACGAGCAGCTTCTCCAGCTGGAGAAGGACAAAGTGCGCAAGTGGGAGTCGCGCCTCTCCGAGCTGAAGACGCCACGCGAGTATGCCGCGTTGGCCCGCGAGCTGGACATCGCGAAGAAGACCAACCAGACCGCGGAGGAAGAGATCCGCAGGCTCTCCGGCGAGTACGAGGAGCTGAAGAAGGGCATCGCCGACCTGGAGCAGGCGCTCGGCGAGAAGGAAGCGGTCGTCCAGAGCGAAGGCAAGCAAATTCAGGACGTCCTCTCCGGCTTGCAAGGGCAGGTCCAGGTGCTGGAGAAGGAGCGCGACGCCGTCGCCGCCAGCGTCGACCGCTCGATGCTCTCCAGGTATGAGCGCATCCGCAAGCAGCGCGGCGGGCTCGCCGTGGTGCCCGTCGTCGGGATGACCTGCAAGGGGTGCCAGCGCAACATCCCGCCGCAGATGGCGAACAACCTGCGCACCGGGAACGAGCTCCTCACCTGTCCCAACTGCCACCGCTTCATCTATCCGGCCGAGGCGGAAGCCGCGGCTGCCCCCGCGTAAGTGACCGCATCGCCCGCGCAGCTCCTCCTCGCGCTCGCCGAGCACGAGACCCTCGAAGCCGCTTGCGCGGCGCTGGGCATCGACAAGGAACAGGCACGCCGGCTCTTGCGTGGCGCCGCGCAGCAGCTCGGCGCGGCGGAGCCGAAGCAAAGGCCCACGGCGCGCGTCACCTCGCCCGGCGAGGCGCGGCGGGTGCGCGTCTTCACCGACGGCGCCGCGCGCGGCAACCCTGGACTCGCAGGCGCCGGCGCCGTGATCCTCGACGAGAAAGGTCGCGTGCTTGCGAGGCTCGGCCGGTTCCTCGGGAAGCAGACCAACAACGTCGCCGAGTACCAAGGGCTGCTGCTGGGCTTGCGGCGTGCCCGCCAGATGGGGGCCCGCGAGGTCGAGGTCAGGGCGGACAGCCAGCTGCTCATCCGGCAGCTGCAAGGGAAGTACGCGGTGAAGAACGAGGTGCTGAAGCGCCTGCACGAAGAGGCGCTCGCGCTGCTGCGGTCGTTCGAGAGGTACGAGCTGACCCACATTCCGCGCGAGCAGAATACGCTCGCGGACGAGATGTCGAACCGCGCCATCGACGAACAGATGACCGACGCATGAGCACGGGGGCGTCGCCCTTTTCGAGCGCGGACCGTGTGTTACACTGATGAGCGGTCGGAGCCGCCCGGGCGGACGCCGGCGCAATCACGCGCGGGAGGAAAGTCCGGGCTCCACAGGGCAGGGTGCTGGCTAACGGCCAGCCGAGGCGACTCGCGGGACAGCGCCACAGAGAACAGACCGCCGGCCGAAAGGCAGGCAAGGGTGAAACGGTGCGGCAAGAGCGCACCGCGCCGCCGGTGACGGCGGCGGCACGGCAAGCCCCACCCGGAGCAAGAGCAAATAGGGGAGCGCCGCCTCGAGCGGCAACGGTGGCCCGCCGTGCTCCCGGGTAAGCTCGCTCGAGGCCCGCGGCAACGCGGGTCCTAGAGGAATGTCCGCCTCCCCCGCCCTGGCGACGGGGCGGGGAGACAGGACCCGGCTTACAGGGCGGCTCCGACCATTTTCCTTTTCTTCCGCGCCCTTACGAGGGGCCTTTCGGCGGCT
>VBKO01000295.1 GCA_005888115.1 Deltaproteobacteria bacterium | reverse complement strand
AAGACGACGAGGTCGTCGCCGAGCCGGGTGACCGCCGGCTGCAGGGCCCAGTCGGCGGTGCCTTCGAGGAGGGTGGCGCTGCTCCATCCGCTGCCGTCATAGTGACGGTAGTAGAGCTGCTCGTTGACGTTCTTGTAGACGAGGTGCAGGCCTCCCGACCCGTCCGCGACAGCGCTGAGCGCCGCGCCGTGATAGATGCCGTCGGAGAGCACGGTGGTCGCGCTGCTCCAACTCGAGAGCGGGTCCCCGTCGTTGCGCAGCCGCATCTTCCCGGCGTCGCAGCAACCATGGGTACCGTAGAGGAACATCAGCTTCGTGCCCAGGCTGACGAGCCGCCCGCCGGCGCGCATGCCGACCGTCGCCAGCGAGGGCTGCTCCGTGAACGTCGCGCCGCCGTCGGCGCTGACGCTGATCGCGGCCGTGTGCGTCCCATCGGAGTTGAGCCGGAACGCGTGCAGCCAGATGCGTCCGACCGAGTCGAGGGCGATGAGCCCGCGGTAATACGCGGTGCTCGAGGAGGTGGAATCGAAGACGCGCACGGGAGGCGATGGCGACCAGTCGTTCCGACCGTCCCAGCGCCACCACTGGAAGAACACGTCGTGCCGCGCCGATCCGCCCAGCGTCGGGCCCTCGTACGAGTAGACGAGGGCGATGTCGTTGCCGACGGTGATCAGATCGGGCGTGTCGCGCTCGCTCCAGTCGTCCTGGATCGGCGCGTAGGAGGACCAGCTCGCCCCGCCGTCGTCACTACGCAGGAACCAGAGGCCGTGCCCGTCGGCCCCATCTTGCTGGATTGCCAGGAGCCAGGCAGGCGCCCGGCCCCCGCCGGTATCCATCCGCACCAGGTGTCGGGCCGCCGGAAGCGTGAGCGCATTTCCGTTGCCGATCGGCGCGACGGTGCCCGCGAGCAGCACGCCCAGGACCGCGATCATGGCGGTGTCCCCCCCGTGAAGAATCCTTCCGGTGTCGGAATCTGAGCATTGCTCCGCCCGGGATCACCTGACGCCGGTCAGGGCCGCCGCCGCCCCCCAGCACCAGGCGCTCGCGCTGGTGGATTCCGCCCGCTCGTATGTGCTGCCAAAAGGGGCCAAACAATCGCACCACGGAGCTCACGGAGCACACGGAGTCTTGCTTTTGAAAAAGAGCAAACTCCGTGTGCTCCGTGCTCTCCGTGGTGCAATGGTTTTGGCGTGTTCGGCGCTACTCGGGATCGTCGGGGAAGAAAGGCTCGGTGTCGGCGTATGCCGCGACAGGCTTCGCGACGACTTCGCGGGCAGACCCGAGGCCGAGCAGGACGTCGCTGGCGCGGCGGGATGGGCTGGCATGCCGGGGGCGCTGCTCGGCCTGCGCGACGCGCTCGGAGGTCTTCAGCAGCGAGTCTGGCGTCAAGCTGATCGAATCGATCCCCTGCTCCACCAGGAACTCCGCGAAGTCGGGGAAGTCGCTGGGCGCCTGACCGCAGATGCCCACCTTGCGCCCCGCCTGGCGCGCGGCGGCGATGATGCGCGCGCAGGCCTGCTTGACCGCCGCGTTGCGCTCGTCGAACAGCGGCGCCACCAGCGCGGAGTCGCGATCGACCCCCAGGCAGAGCTGCGTCAGGTCGTTCGATCCGATGGAGAAGCCGTCGAAGATGCGCGCGTACTCGTCCGCGAGGAAGACGTTCGAGGGCAGCTCGGCCATCACGTAGACCTCGAGCCCATGCTTCCCCTGCACGAGGCCGCAGTCTCGCAGCACCTCGAGCACGCGGCGGCCCTCCTCCGGCGTCCGGCAGAAAGGCACCATGATCAACAGGTTGGTCAGGCCGAACTCCTCGCGCGCGCGCCGGATGGCCTTTGCCTCGAGCGCGAACCCTTCCTTGTATTGCGGGTGGTAGTAGCGCGAGGCGCCGCGCCAACCGATCATCGGATTCTCCTCGACCGGCTCGAACTTCCGCCCCCCGACGAGGGTCGCGTACTCGTTCGACTTGAAGTCCGACAGGCGCAGGATGACGGGCTTGGGGTGGAACGCCGCCGCGATCACGCCGATGCCCTGGGAAAGCTTGTCGACGAAGTACTCCGTCTTGTCGGCGTAACCGCGCGTGACCGCGTCGACCTCCGCCTTCACCTCCGGCGACAGCTCCTGGTACCGCGTCAGCGCGAGCGGATGGACCTTCACCCAGCTCGCGAAGATGAATTCCATGCGCGCGAGCCCGACGCCGTCGTTGGGCAGCATCGCGGCGGAGAACGCCTGCTCGGGGCTGCCCACGTTGAGCATCATCTGCGTGCGCGGGCGGGGGAACTGCGACGGGTCCAGCTCGTCGACCTCGTACTCGAGCGCCCCGCGGTAGATCCGGCCCTGCTCGCCCTCCGCGCAGGAGAGGGTCACCGTCTCGTCGCTGGGGATTCTGCGCATCGCATCCGGGCTGCCCAGCACCGCCGGGATGCCCAGCTCGCGGGCCACGATGGCCGCGTGCGAGGTCCGGCCGCCGCGCTCGGTGACGATGCCGGCGGCCATCTTCATGATCGGCTCCCAGTCCGGGTCGGTGCTCTCGGTGACCAGGATCTCGCCCCGCTTGAACTGGTCGAACTGCGAAGGGCTGCGGATCACGCGTGCGCGTCCGACCGCGATGCCCTCGCCCACCGCCAGGCCCTGCGCGAGCTGCTCGCCCTTTCCGATCAGCCGGTAGATGCGCAGCGCCGCGCCCTTCCGATTCGAATGCACCGTCTCGGGCCGCGCCTGCAGGACGAACAGCTCGCCGGTCTGGCCGTCCTTGCCCCACTCGATGTCCATCGGCGAGTCC
>VBKO01000129.1 GCA_005888115.1 Deltaproteobacteria bacterium | reverse complement strand
CACGCGGCGCACCGGCATCCGGCCCAGACAAGCATGGACGAAACGAGGAGGAAAGTTTCCGCTGCATGCTAGGGTTTCTCTCGATGCGACAGCCGCGCTGGCCCTTCGCCTTGGCGGCTGGGCTCCTCCTCCTCGGCCTCGTTGGATTCAGCGGCAGCTCGATCTCGCACGGGGCGCGCAAGAGCCTCCTCTTCGATCCCAGGCAGGGCGAGGAGCCACAGGAGAGCCTGGGCACCTCGCGCGGCATCCGCACCGACGAGTGGAGCATCGACCTCCCCACGGCGCGCTCGCAGCAGCTCGCCGAGCCGAGGTTCCCTCTCGTCAACCTCCGCCAGGGGCTCGGCCAGATCCAGCGGAACACCAGCGATTCGCCCGTCCTCGATTGGGGATTGCCGTTCCGCCCTTTGCTCTGGCCGCTCCTCTTCGGCACCCCCTGGTCGCACGGAGTGCGCTGGTTCTTGCGCAGCGCGCTCTTGCTCCTCGGTGTCTGGGCACTGTTGCGCACGCTGCTCGCGCGCGACGGGCTCGATGACGAGCAGCAGCGGCGGCGTGGGGCGATCGCGGCCCTCGCCGCGCTCGCGATCGCGTTCTCCTCCGCCTTCACCTGGTGGCTGTCGAGCGGCCTGCCGGAGACCGTGCTTCTCGCCTGCTTCGCGGTCGCCGCGGCTGGACGCGCGGTGCGCGAGCCCCGGCGCGTGCCGCGCATCCTCTGGCACGGCGCGACCGCTTGGTTGTCGGCCTGCGCATTCTTCGTCCTCTACCCGCCGATCTGGCCGCCCCTGCTCCTCGTGGTCTGCGCGGCAATCTTCGACCTGCGGTGGCGCGCGCGAAACAGTCCCGCGGCCGCATTGCGCGCGGCGCTGCCCTCCATCGTCCTCGTCGGGTGCGGCGTGGCGCTCGCCATCGCCTACTACGCGCCTTTCCTCGCCGTCATCGCGCACACCGTGTATCCGGGACGCCGCCTGGCCGAGGCGGGAGGCCTGCCTTTTGGCCGGCTCCTCGACCTGCTCTGGCCATCGCTCCGGGTCTACGCACCCTTCACGGACCCGTCGGTCGTGCTGGGGCGCGAGAAGCTGAACGAATGCGAAGCATCCGCGGTCGAGGCGCTTCCGTTCTTCCTCTGCTCGGCCCTCGCGGCGGTGAGCCCGCGCGTCCGCGCCGCGGCGCGACGCGCGCTTGCGGCCAGCCCCGCGACCTTCGCCGCCTGGGCCCTCCTCGCAGTGTGGCTGCTGGTCCCGATGCCGGCCTGGTTCGGCGTGCTGACGCTGTTGCAGCTCTCTCCGTGGAACCGCGCTTGGTTCATCTTCGGCTTTTCCACCGCGCTACTCTCGGCCGCGCTCGTTGCCGAACTCACGGATGCGGCGCTGCCGGCCGCGCTGCGCGCCAAGGAGATCGCCGCGGCGGCCGTCTTCCTCTGCGGCGCCCTCGCCCTCGCCGTCGCGGTCGCTCCGGGCGCGGAGCTGGAAACGGTCGATCGCTGGAACCATTTCGCCCCCTTCGCGCTCGCGACGGGCGCCCCGCTGGCAGGCATCGCCCTTTTGCAGACCCAGTGGGGCCCGCGCCTTCTCGCGCTCGGCTGGGCGCTGCCGCTCGTGCTCGCCAACGTGGGCGTGCACCCGCTGGTCGGGAGCGACCAGCTCTTCGCGCGAGGGAGCGGGCACGCTCAGGTGGAACGCGCGCTCGCGTCGGAGCCGGGCCGGCTGCTCGACTACACGACCCACATCGCCAATTCGCTTGCCGGTCGTGGGTGGCCGGTGCTCTCCGCGGTCCAGTTCGCGCCCGACGTGGGAATGTTCCGTTTCCTCGCGCCCGATTCGCCGGGCCTGAGCGAAGAGATCTTCAACCGCTACGCCCTGGTGCATTTCCGGCCTCCGCCCGGGCGGGCGGCATCGCCCGCCGACGACTCCGTCTGGCTCTTCGTCTCACCGTGCAGCCAGCGAGTCGCGGCCCTGGGCGTGAATCACTTCCTCGCCTACCCAGGCGACCGGCTTCCGGACGAGTGCGCGGACCGTTTCGTCGTCCGTCCGGCAGGAGCGCTGCAGCTCTGGTCTCGAAAGGACCCGGTCTGCGCCTTCGGCGTCGCGCGCGGTCCCGCGCCGGTTTCGGATCCGCTGCGATACGACTATTCGTGCGCGGCCGGCGGCGCCGCTGCGCACCTGCGGCCCGGGCGCGGTGGGTTCACCGTCGAGCTGTCAGGCGAGCCCGGCGTCCAGTATGCGCTCCCGCTCAACGTCTCCGTCGTCGATGACGTCAGCTGCGAGGGCGCAACCGTCCGGCTCGGACAAGCGCATCTCTTCTTCGCTCCCACCCGGTCTCGCGGAGCGAGCTGCCGCGTGGACTTCCTCGGCACAGCGGCAGGCCTGCGGCGGCTTCTCTCCCGGACGCCGCCGGTTTCCACGGCGCCGCTCGCGGCGGCTAGATAGCTTCCCTGCTCGCATCACAGCTGTTCCTGCCGGAGCTTCGAGCAGAGCTTCCTCGCGCGCCGTACGGTGCGCCGCGCCTGAGCGGCCCCGCGCAGGCGCTCTGCGCGCGCGGCGCGCGCGAGCCGGGGCTGCGCCCGCAGCCTCTCGAGACGCACGTCGGAGTCGTGCAGGTCCCCCAGCGCGGTCTGCATCGCGGACAGCACCTCGATGGCGCTCGAGAGGCGGAACGCATCGCGCAACAGCTCGGCGTCGTAGCGCAGCTTCTTCGCCGCGATGCGGATGCGGTGCGCTGCGGCCGGCTCGAGCGGATCGCGCTGCGCGAGCGCCTCCTCGAGCGGCGCCAGGCGGTTGCGGAGCCGCTTGCGCATTCTGTGCCCCCCGAGCGAGCCGCGCCCGCGGACGCGCGTCACGGCGCGAATGAGCAGCGGCTCCGAGCGGCGCGTCCACAGCGCCACCGCGCGGCGGACGTGCGCCTCCGCCTTGGCCAGCGCGCCGGCGATCCGGTGCACGTCCGCGCCATGTCGCGACAGCCACCTTTGCTGGAGCTGCAGATCGCGCAGCTCGCCCAGCGCGTCCTGCAGGTGCTCGATGCGGCCGTCGAGCCGCTTCAGCCGCTTCTTGCCGAACAGCTTCACCGCCGCGCGCAACCTGCGGCAGGCGACCCGCAGATCGTGGACCGTCTTCGGGTCCAGGCGGCGCGCGGCGCGCGCCCCGGCGCCGCGGACGTCGGCGACCCGGGCGTGCAGCAGCTGCTCCGCGGCGATGCGCAGCGGGGTGCGGGCGCGGAGCCCCGCGACTTGTCCGGGCCGGGTCACCGTTTCTCGTTGTATCCTGCGAGCGTGATCAGCGTGCTCTTGCCGGCGCGGAACGCCGCCCCGACCATCGAAGCCGCGCTCCGAGGAATCCTGGGCCAGCGCGCGGCGCCGCCATTCGAGGTGGTCTGCGTCGACGACGCCTCGAGCGACGGGACGGCCGAAGCGCTGGCGCGCGTCGCGCGGTGCGACGGGCGCGTCCGAGTGATCCAAGGCGAAGGGCACGGCCTCGTCGCCGCGCTGCGGCTCGGGCTCGCGAGCTGCCGCGGCGAGCTGATCGCGCGCATGGATGCAGACGATCTGGTCCACCCCGACCGGCTGCGGCTCCAGGCGGAGCTGCTCGCGCGCGACGCGTCCCTCGCCGCGGTCGGGAGCCTGGTGCGGTGCTTCCCCGGCCCGCTCACGCCGGGGCTCGCCCGTCTCGAGGCGTGGCTCGACTCGGTGGTTACCTGGGAGCAATGCGAGACGGCCCGTTTCATCGAGGCGCCCCTGGTGCATCCCAGCACCATCTTCCGCCGCGAGGCGCTCGACTCGGTCGGAGGCTGGCGCGACGCGGGCTGGGCCGAGGACTGGGACCTCCTCCTCAGGCTGTCCGCTGCCGGTTGGAGGATGGCGAAGGTGCCGCGGGTCCTCTTCTTCTGGCGCGATTCGCCCGGCCGGCTGACCAGGCGGGGCGAGGCGTACCGGCCGGAGCGCATGATCGAGCTGCGCGCCGAGCACCTCGCGCGCGGTCCGCTCCGGGAACGCCCCTTCGACGTCTGGGGCGCCGGCCCGACTGGCAAGCGGCTCGCGCGCGCCCTCGAGGCCCGCGGAATGCGGCCGCGAAGGTTCTGGGACGTGGACCCCCGCAAGCGCGTGGCGCGCGGCCTGCGCGTCGCCCCGCCCGCCGAGCTCGGCGCGCCAGACGGCGCGCTGATCCTGTGCGCAGTAGGTGCGGCGGGGGCGCGGGACGACATCCGCGCAGAGCTTGCGCCGCGCGGGTACCAGGAAGGACGCGACTTTCTCTTCGCGGCGTGATCGGTCTCACCGAAGATCGCCGGCGACCGTGCTAGCGTGCTCGCTGCGCGGATCTCGATTCGCGGGGGAAACGTTGTCGGGAGCGGAGCAGATCGGCCGGCTGCTGGTCTCGAAGGGGTACGTCGAGGACCGGTGGATGCGGAGCACGTTGGCGGCGGCGCCCGGATCCGCCACCTTCGTCGAGCGCGTGTTGGAGAGCGGCGCCTTGAACGAGCCGGAGCTGCTCTCCGTGCTCGCGGAGCATGCAGGCATTCCCGCGGTGGACCTCTCGCGCACCGCGATCCCCCTGGCGGCGCTCGAGCTGATCCCGCGGCCGGTCGCCGAGGCGGACCTCCTCCTCCCGCTCTCGACAGAAGGAAAGCGGCTCCATGTGGCCGTCGACTTCACCTCCTACACGCCCGACACGCTGGCCGAGCTGCAGTTCATCACCGGCATGCTGGTGTCGCCCTACGCCGCCCTGCCCGCCACGGTGGAGAAGGCCATCGCCGCAGCGTACGAGGCGCGCGACCGCGGCGAGGAGGCCTGGCATGGCGAGGGACTCTCGCGCGAGGCGCCGCCGCGGATCGCCGCGATCCGCCCTGGCGAGATCGGGGTGCGGACCGACGAGGTGGAGATCCCGACGATGGAGCTCGACGAGCTGGCGCTCGAAGTGGCGGACGCGGAGCCGGTCGCGGACGAGGAGATCGTCCACCAGGAGACGGTGAGGGTCGGACCCGCACGGGTCCTGGTGGTGGACGACGAGCCGGAGATCCTGCGCCTGCTGGAGAAGTCCTTGCGCGCGGAGGGCTACGCCGTGGAGACGGCGCGCGACGGGCGCGAGGCGGAACAGAAGCTCAAGGGCCAGCCCCCCGACCTGGTGGTGCTCGACGCCATGCTGCCTCACGTGCACGGGTTCGAGCTGTGCAGCCGGATCAAGGGCGACGCCCGGCTGCGCAACGTGCCCGTCCTGATGATGAGCGCCGTCTACCGCGGCTGGCGGTTCGCGCAGGACGCGCGCGAGGCGTTCGGCGCCGACGACTACATCGAGAAGCCGTTCCACCTCGCCGACGTGCTGCGCCGCGTGCAAGCGGGCCTGGAGATGCCGCACGGTATCTCGGCCGAGCAGAAGGAAGCCGCGGAGCGCGCCTACAAGGAAGGAGTCGAGGACCTCTCCCACGGCCGCCCGGAAGAGGCGCGCGGTGCGCTGGAGCTCGCAGCGAAGACCGACCCCTTCTCCGCGCGCAACCACTTCGCCCTCGGGCGCGCGCTGCGCGAGACGGGTGAGGCCTTCCGCGCGATGAGCGAGTACGAGAAGGCCGTCGAGCTGCGGCCGACGCATTTCGCCGCGCTCTGCAGCCTGGCCGAGCTCTATCTGGAGAAGGGTTTCCGGCGCAAAGCCGTTGAAGCGCTCGAGCGCGCGCTCCGCTGTGCCCCCGACGGCCGCACTCGCGAGGGTATCCGCACCCGGCTCCTGCGCCTGCTCTGACCTGCGCGGCCGGCGCGAAGACCAAAGCGCGCGAAGATCGGTCTCTCGAACGCAAACTTCGCGACTCTCGCGACCTTCACGGTGATCACTCTGGCGTTGCGCCGAGCCCAAGGACGGTGGATGTTCACGGAGTGCGAGTGGATGACGCAGCGGTGCGAGCGCGAAGGGAGCAGAACCTCGCCGCGGCCAGGACGGACGCGCGCGGGATCGCCCCGAGCATCCGCAACTTCGCTCAGGCGATCGACCGCCAGCGACAGGCGGTGGAGCACGTCCCGGTGCTCGCCGCCTCGCGCGCGGGGCTTTTCGAGGCGGCCCGCGCGCTCGATGCGGCGGAGGTCGCCGCCATCGCCATGACCGTGGACGATCCGGCGGCGGAGGTGCCCATGTTCGCGCGGGCGGCGCAAGCCGTCTCCGTCCCGGTGCTGCGCTGCGACCTGCTGCTGGAAGAGTTCCAGGTTTACGAGTCGCGCGCGGCGGGCGCCGACGCGGTGCTGCTCCATGCACGCTTCCTTCCTGGCGAGCAGCTCGAGCGTCTGTGCGGCGCCGCGCGCGCGACGCACATGGCGGCGTGCGTGGCCTGCGACACGCCGGACGAGGTGCAGCGCGCCGCCGCCGCGCGCGCCGTCGTGGTCGCGTTGGCGCGACCCGGCGAGGCGCTCTTCGCGGCGGTCCCGCGGCGCGTCCTGGTGCTCGCGCTGGACGCCGTGGCCGCCGTGCGCGGACGCGCCGACGCCCTCCTCGACGACTCGATCGGATCCGCCCCGGATCCGGCCGCCGCCTTCCGCATCGCGCTGGAACGGGACTGACGTGCCGCCGCCCTTCCGCAAGCACCTGTTCGTGTGCCTCAACGACCGCGGCCCCGGACATCCGCGCGGCTCGTGCGCGCAGAAGGGGAGCGAAGCCCTCCACCAGGCCTTCAAGGCGGCGCTGAAGGCGCGCGGCCTTTCCGGCGAGATGCGCGCCAACAAGGCGGGCTGCCTGGACAACTGCGAGCGGGGCTGCTCCGTCGTCGTCTATCCCGAGGGCGTCTGGTACGGCCGGGTCACCGTGGAGGACGTGGAGGAGATCGTCGAGAAGCACCTCGTCGGCGGCGAGCCCGTCGAGCGCCTCCGACTGTACAAGCCTTAATTCATCAACTTGCCGGCTCCGCGCAGCCGGTCGACCCGGGCGCGAAGCGCGGCTGCGTCGGAGGAGGCCGGGTCCAGCCGGAGCACCGTCTCCAGGTCGGCGGCAGCGGCCCCGGGGCCACCCAGCTGCTCGCACAGCCGCGCCCGGTCGCGCAGCACGCGCACGTCATCGGGCTGCAGCAGGAGCTGCCGGTCGACGGCGGAGAGCGCGCGAGGGAGGTCGTCGCCCTCCAGGTAGATGGAACGGAGATTCTGCAGCATCCGCGCGAGGATCTCTTTCGGCCGGGCGGCGCGCAGGAGCCGGGCATCGAAACGCGCCGCATCGCCCGCCGCGGACGCGAATCGCCGCTTCAGCTCCGCGAGCCCGAGCAGCTGCCCCCGGTTGAAGGCGTCGACGATCAGCTCGCCGTCGTCGAGCGACACCTTGCAGAGGAAGTGGCCGGGGAAGGCGACGCCGTCCACTCGCAAGCCGCAGCGCCGTCCCACTTCCATGTACAAGAGCGAGAGGGTGATCGGGATCCCGCTGCGCCGGTCGATCACCT
This sequence comes from Deltaproteobacteria bacterium, assembly GCA_005888115.1. GTDB lineage: Bacteria > Myxococcota > Myxococcia > Myxococcales > 40CM-4-68-19 > VBKO01. The sequence continues at coordinate 7,777 of VBKO01000129.1, read as the reverse complement.
CGTTCAGGAAGCTGTTGCGCGGGTCGTAGTAGTCGCCCTGGTTGCCGGCGAAGCCGAGCTCGTGGAAGAGCACGGCATTGAGGCGGCCGACCCGCCGCTCTGGCAGCGCGCCGGCGGGCAGCCCGCGCATCACTTGATGACTGAACTCGTCCAGGGCGCGGAGGTATCGCGCCTCGTCCAGCTGAGGGTATTCCTCGCGGGCGATGGCCAGCGCCGCTCGAGCCAGGTCGATGGGCTCGCGCGCAGCCAGCCGCGAAAGCTCCCTGCGCGAGGCGGCGGACGGATCCATTCCACCATTGTACGCCGGGAACCGGATCCCGTGGCGTCCGTGCGGTGAAAGAGTCCCGCGGAAACCGGCGGCGGCTAGAACGCCTCTTCGATGATCCGCTCGAAATCCACTTGTGTGCACGGGCGCGGATTCGATTGGTGGCAGGCGTCCGCCATCGCCTTGTCGACGATCCGCGGGATCATCTCGCGCTTCACCCCCGCCTGCGACAGCTTGCGAGGGAGCCCGCACTGGGCGCGCAGATCGTCGACGATCTGGGCGCATGCGTGGGCGCGCTCCTTCGCGTTCATCCGCGGGTCGGCGCCGAGCGCCACCGCCGCCGTCGCCAGCCGCTCCTCGGCCGCCGGACGATTGAACTGGATGACGGTGGGGAGCATCAGCGAGTTCGCCAGGCCGTGGTGCGTGCCTGCCACCGGCGTCAGCGCGTGCGCCACCGAATGGCACGCGCCGAGCCCCTTCTGGAAGGCGATCGCGCCCATCGCGCTCCCCAGCAGCATCTGCTCGCGCGCCTCGATGTCCTTGCCGTTCTTCACGGCGCGGCCCAGGTGCTGGCCGATGCGGCGCAGGCCGTCGAGCGCGATGGCGTCGGCGAGCGGATGATCGCCTTTCGCCACGTACGCTTCGAGGTTGTGGGTGAGCGCGTCCATGCCCGTGGCCGCGGTGATGAACGGCGGCAGCCCCACCGTCAGCTCCGGGTCGAGGATGGCGGCGTTCGCGAGCAGGTGCGGGCTGAAGATCACCACCTTGGTGCCGTCGATCATCAGCACGGTCGAGCGCCCCACTTCACTGCCCGTCCCGGCGGTGGTGGGCACCGCCAGGAACGGCGGCTGTCGGTCCGTGATGTACTGGTCGCCGCCCTTCGCGTCGTCATAGCGGAGGAGCGGCGGGTCGTGGTGCACCAGCAGGCGGATCGCCTTGCCCATGTCGAGAGAAGCGCCGCCGCCCACGGCGACAATCGCGTCCGTGCCACCCGCCCGGTACGCCTCGATTCCCTTCAGCGCGTCCGCGTCGGTCGGATTCGGATCGAATTCGCTGAACACCGTGAACGGCATCCCCGCCTGCTCCAGCAAGGGAGTCACGAACCGCAACAGGCCCGCCTGCAGGATCCCCTTGTCGGTGACGAGCAGCACCTTGCGCACACCGGCTCGCTTCAGCTCGGCGGGCAGCTCGCGGACGGCACCGCGGCCGTGGATGATCCGGGTCGGGAAGGACATGACGGACGGCATGGGAAGCTCCGTTGGTCTCAGATGATCTCGAAGTACCGCTCCAGCTCCCACCTGGTCACCGCGGACTCGAACTGGCGGCATTCCCAGTCGCGCGTGCGCACGTAGTGGTCGACGAACGCCTCACCCAGAAGCTCGCGCGTTTCCTTGCTGCGCGAGAGCGCCTCGGTGGCGGCGCGCAGGGTGGGCGGAAGCGGCTCGGCTTTCGCGTCGTAGCCGTTGCCCACCGTCTCGGGTGGGAGCGGCAGCTCGTGCTGCACACCGTGGAGTCCGGCGGCGACCGACGCTGCGATCGCGATGTACGGGTTCATGTCGGCAGCCGCGAATCGGTACTCCACGCGCGTCGAGGCCGGCGACCCGGGAATGACGCGCAGGGCGGTGGTGCGGTTCTCGACTCCCCAGGTCGCCATGGTCGGAGACCAGGCGCCGCGCACCATGCGCTTGTACGAGTTCACGGTCGGCGCGATGAGCGCCGTCATGGCGGGCATGAGCGCCACCTGCCCGGCCACATAGTGTTGCAGCAGCTTGCTCATTCCTTTGTAGGCGCGCGCATCGAGGAACAGCGGATGTCCGTCGAGCGTCCACAGCGACTGGTGCAGGTGCCCGCTGCATCCCGGCAGCTCCTTGCTCCACTTCGCCATGAAGGTCGGCATCACGGCGTGGCGCGCGCAGATTTCCTTCACCGCGGTCTTGAACAGCGCCGCCTTGTCCGCGCCGCGAAGCATCTGATCGTAACGGATGGCGGCCTCGTACACGCCGGGCCCCGTCTCGGTATGGAAACCCTCCACCTCGATGTCGAACGCGGCGAGCGAATCCTGGAGGTCGTGGACCAGGGAGGCATTCTCGCTCGCCCGCAGCCACGAGTAACCGAACATCCCGGGCGAGAGCGGCGAAAGGTTCGCGTAGCCCTTGGCCCGCACCGATTCGGGAGTCTCGCGGAAGAGGAAGAACTCGTATTCCGACGCCACCTTCACCAGAAACCCCATCGATCGCGCTTTGTCCTCGACGCGCTTGAGCAGCTGGCGCGGAGAGACCGCGAGAGGCTTGCCGGGCTCCGCCTCGAAGTCGAGCAGGAACGCAGCCGTCCCGGGCTCCCATGGGATCATGCGGAAGGTTGCGAGGTCGACGGTCGCGCGCACGTCCGGGTAGCCGGTGTGCCAGCCGGTGACGGTCGCGTTGTCGTAGAGCTGGTCGCCCAGGTCCCAGCCGAAGATCACGTCGCAGAACCCCAGGCCCCCCTCGGCGGCGCCCCAGAACTTCTCCAGCGACAGGTACTTGCCTCGCAGGACGCCATCGACGTCGAAGCCGCCCAGCTTCACCTTGCGCACCCCGTGCTTCTGGAACTGCTCACGCAGGGCCTCGATCTGGGTGGCTCGCGTCTTCTCCATGGGTGCCGCCTTTGCCGGGGTGTGTCGAGCGATCACCCCACGGTGAAGCCGGGTGGAACGGCCGTCAAGCGCTCGGCGACCCGGCCGCGGGAAGAGGACTCGCGCAAGCGGCGGGGAACCGTTATGTTTGCGAAGCGGAGGGATTTCGATGTCCATTCCTCGACTGGTGGTCATCCAGACCGGCACCGCGGCGCCGGAGATCGTGCGCGAGCACGGCGACTACCCCGCGTGGTTCAGCCGGGCGCTCGGCGCAGAGCTGCCCGTCCTTCGGGCACACCTGGGCGAGAACCTCGAGCTGCCAGCGGGGACGCAAGGCGTGCTGGTCTCGGGATCGCCGCTCTCGCTCACCGAGCCGGAACAGTGGATGGAAGACGTCGCCGGGGAGCTGCTCCGGATGGGCGAGCGCGGTACGCCGGTCCTGGGCGTATGCTTCGGCCACCAGCTGATCGGACGCGCGGCGGGCTCGCAGGTCGTCCGCAATCCGAAAGGTCGCGAGATCGGCACGGTGCGCGTGCAGCTGACCGCCGACGGGCGTAAGGACCCCTTGTTCCGCGGCTGGGTCCCCGAGGGCGGCCTGGTGGACGTTCAGGCTACCCACATCGATTCGATCGACCCCGTCCCGCCCGGCGCCACCCTGCTCGCCTCCAACGAGAGGTGCGCCACCCAGGCCCTGCGGTTCTCCGACGCGGTGGCGTCCGTCCAGTTCCACCCCGAGCTGGACCCGGACACCCTGCGCGACCTCATCGCCTCGCGGGCCGGGATCCTGCGCGCCGAAGGCCTGGATCCCGATTCCTTGCGCGCGGACGTACGGGAGACGGATTCCGCGCGCCTGCTGCGCGCGTTCGCCGACGAAGCCCGCCGCAGCTAGCCGGCGCCCCCATTCGAGCGCCTCGCCAGGCTTCCTGGCGACGTGCGTCTTGACGCCAGCCTGCCACAGGGGCGTAGGCTCGCCTACATGAACGTGCGCGTGATCCTCATCGGTGCCGGCGTAGCCGCGCTCGGCGGCTTCGCCCTCTACGACTACAACAGCCCTGATTCGCGGCGCGCCCGCGCGCTCCACGACGTGGAGACGCTCAAGCCCGACGTGAAGCCGCACTCGTGCCTCCCGCAGGGGCCGCTCGCCCGGGCATTCGCGGTGGCGGTGGCGCTCGATGCGGTCCCCCCGACGACGTTCGACAGCGACGCGCGCAAGCGCGGGACGATCAAGCACGACTGCATCCGGGGCGCGTCCCAGCGCTCGACCTTGGACCGGCTGCTCGACGCGAGCGGCGAGGACCTCGTCGCCTACGCGGCGAAGGTGGTCGAGTCGTGCCCGTACGTCAAGAACGAGTACCCGGTGCCGGAGTGCGTGGCGCTCGACGTGCTCGGCACTCGCGCCGAGAAGTCGCCGGCGGCGATGGCGGCGTTGGAGAAGGTCGCCACCGAGCGGAAGCAGGGAAAGGAAGTGTGGGAAGGCGCCCTGTATCGGTTGATGTCCATGCCGTCGTGGCGTACGCCGGCGCAGCTCGCCGCCCAGCTCGCCTCGGAGCCGGAGTGGGAGGTGCGCGAGCTGCTCCTCGAGAAGGTGCGCGAGCGGAAGGACCCACAGACCCGCTCCTCGCTGGAGACCGCGTACGCGAAGGAAGACGACCAGACCACAAAAGGGCGGATCAAGGCGGCGCTGCTGGAGCTGGACAACCCGGGCAAGTGCGTTGTCGAGGACGAGGGGCGCGCCGAGGACGGTAGCTGCCGCTACGTGTGCCGCGAGCAGAACCAGCGGTTGCGCTACCCAAAGGAGAAGGGGCCGTGCCCGCTCGTGCGCCAGCCCGAGTCGCCCAATCCCGGCGCCAAGGCGCCGGTGAACTCGGCCGCGCTCACGAAGTAGCGTCTAGAGGACCGGCACGGGACCGAGCAGCTCCATCCCGCCAGGATGGGCCGCGCAGGACATTCCCGCGATCACCACGCCCGCGCGCCGCGCCGACCGCAACGCTCGCGCGAACGCCGGATCGATCGTCTCGTCCGCGGCGATGGCGCGGACGTCCCCGCGCTGCGCGCACAGCACAAGCCCCGCGGGAAGCCCCCGCCGGGCGCGGCGCGCCAGCAAGGCCAGATGCCGCAGCCCCCGCAGGGTGGGCGCGTCCGGGAAGAGCGCCAGTCCGTCGCGCGCCGCTCCGACGCTCTTGACCTCGCACGGGACGTGGTCGCCGGTCGGCGCGCGCAGCAGCAGGTCGATGCGCGGCCTGGGGCGGGAACGGAGCCGCGGAAGCGTCAGCTCCCGCCCGACCACCGAGTGCCCGGCGAGCTCGGGCAGCAGGTCGCGCTCCAGCGCCGCCGCGACCAACCGTGGCGCGCCGGCCGGATCGAGGCTCACCCACGGCGAGGGCGGAGTGCGGGCCCGGGCGAGCAGCACCGTGTATCTCGTGCGCCGCGGCGGCATCCCCGGCGGAGCCGCCGCCTCGACGAGCACCAGCGGCTGGCCCCGCACCAGGAGGTCCAGGCACCTTCCCCGGTCGGGCACGTGGGCTTCGACGGCACGGCGCCCGATCCGGCAGATCGCAAGGAACTTGTTGGGCCGCTCGACCAGGGTGGCGAAGATGGGCGGGCCGGCCCACCGGTGCGGAATGAGGCCGGCCGCGACCAGGCGCATGGCGTCGGAACCTACACCGGATCCAGCCCGGTCGCGCGCGGCCCGTAATCGCATGGACAGGCCCTTCCCCACTCTGGTAGTGGCTTGCCCCGCGCTTCCTGCGCCTGGGCGACGATCCCTTGGACCTGGTTCGACTGGAGCGCGCGGTGATCGGCTATCGCACTCCGCTCCTTCCGCCGCTGGACCTGTCGGTCCGCTCGGGGACCACCCTCGGCGTGCTGGGCCCGAACGGCGCCGGGAAGACCGCCCTGCTCAAATCGATGCTCGGCCTCTTGCCGCTACTCGGCGGCCGCCTCGTATTCCCGTCGGGCCGGCCGCCGCGGGTGGGCTACGTTCCGCAGCGCGACCGGCTCGATCAGAGCTGGCCGTTGTCGGTCCTCGACGTCGTCCTGATGGGTCGCACCAGCCTGCTCGGCCCGCTGCGGCGATTCCAGGCACGGGATCGGCAATGCGCCCGCGAGGCGCTGGACGAGATCGGCATGGGGGAGCTCGCCGAGCGGCCGCTCTACGCGCTCTCGGGAGGCCAGCACCAGCGCGTGCTCATTGCCCGGGCCATCGCCGCCGAACCCGAGCTGCTCGTGCTCGACGAGCCGACCAGCGCGATGGACCCGGCCGCGGAGCGTGTCCTGCTCGAGCTCGTCGAGCACCTCAAGCGCGCGCACAACCTCTCCGTGGTGCTGGTGACGCACCAGCTGACCGCGGTCGCGGGCTTTGCCAGCGAAGTGGCGCTGGTCGACCGCGCCCGCGGACTCTTCGAGGTGGGACCCGCCCGCGAGATGATGACGCCGGAGCGGCTCGGCCGCCTGTACGGCCGCGAGGTGCGCGTCGCCGAGGTGGACGGCCAGATCGCGGTGGTCATCGGGCGGCCGGTGGATCCCGAGAACGACCGCTCCCGGCCGCCGGAAGGCCGCGCGCCCGGGGAGGCCTGAGTGAGCGGCTTCGCGGAGTTCTGGGCAGGCCGCGAGCTGTGGCGGGAGCCGCTGCTCGCCGGCGTTCTCGCCGCCGCCCTGCTCTCTTACCTGGGGGTCTTCGTCGTCCTGCGACGGATGGTCTTCGTCTCCGCCGCGCTGTCCGAGATCAGCGGCGTGGGCGTCGCCACCGCCTTCTACGTCGGCGCGGTGGCCGGCATCGATCCGCACGTCCACGGAGCGATCCCGCTCCTGCTCGAGCCAGTCTGGTTCTCGCTGGTCTTCGCGTGCGCCGCGGCCGCGCTCTTCTCGCTGCGCCCCGGCCATCGCAAGCTCGCGCCGGAGACCATCGTCGGCCTGGGGTACATCGTCGCCAGCGCGCTGGTGCTCGCCATCCTGAACAGCCCGCGCATCGCGCAGGAAGCGCACGCGGTCGGCGACATCCTCTTCGGAAACGCGGTCACCGTGCCGCGCTCGCAGATCTACGCGCTGGGCGCGGCAGGCGCCACGGCGATCCTGGCGCATGCGCTCTTCTTCAAGGAGCTGCTCTTCGTCAGCTACGACCCCGAGACGGCGATGGTGCAAGGGGTAGGCATCTTCCGCTACGAGCTGCTGCTCAACGTGATCGTCGCCATCGTCATCTCGGTGGCGACGCGCGCGGTCGGCGCGCTCCCGGTATTCGCCTTCACCGTGGTGCCGGCAGCGGCCGCGCTGATGCTGACCGAGAACATCCGCGCGACGATGCCGCTCTCGATCGCGTTCGGCGTCGTGTCCGCTGCCGTCGGCTATTACCTCAGCTGGATCGAGCAGCTCCCCACGGGTGCGACGATGGTCGTCGTGGCGTCCGTTTTCCTGCTGCCCGGGCTCGCGCGGCTGGCCAAGCGAAATACGATCTGAATAAAGCAGCCGAGCGGCCGTCCGAGCGGTCCAAAGGAGGGGCGTCGATGGTGCTTTTGCTCGTGGTGCTGATCGCCGCGCCGGCCCAGGGTCAGGCGGACGGCGGCGTCGGCGCCGCCGATGCGGGCGCCCCGAGGGGCGGGGGTACCGCGCCTGACGCAGGGCAGGACGACGAGGCGCTCCGGCGGGAGCTGGAGCAGGCGCTCGGAAAGGACGCGGCCGCCGCCGGCCAGGCCGCGGCGCAGCCGACGCAGGCGCCCGCGGGCGCAACCGGCGGGGCCCCGCCGCCGGTGCCGCTCTTTCGCGGGTCGCAATCGCTCAACCCGGACATCAGCGCCATTCTCGATGCCGAGGGCGGGTACCAGCGCCGTCCGCTGCTGTTCGTGAACGGCGATGACCCGGTGCTGCGCGGGGAGGAGGGGAAGAAGGCGGCGGGTTTCGCGGTGCAG
>VBKO01000128.1 GCA_005888115.1 Deltaproteobacteria bacterium | reverse complement strand
TCTCGGCAGCTTCGTCTACGTCCGCGTCCCGCGCGTCCTGGGCAGCCGGTTCAGCCCCGGCGTGTACTGGACGCGCGAGTTCCTCGACTACGGCCGATTCGCGCCCGGCGGGCGGCCCACGTTCGTGTACGACCGCCAGCGCCACGAGCTCCGATTCGAGACCCGGTACGAAGTGACCGACCTCTTCTCGGCCAGCGCCGGAGTGACGTTCTCGCGCGACCGGTTCTCGCAGTCGTCACTCTCGCCTGCGACGGGCCAGCTGCCGGACGCGGGGCAGGGGACGTGGCTCGTCCTAGGCGCGCAGGCCGGCATGGTCGAGGAGCAGCTTTCGATGCTCCGCGGCACGCAGGTCGAGGTGACGGGAGCGCACGCAATTCGGGGAGTGCTCGGCTCCGACCTCAGCGCGACTTCTTTCGCCGCCACCGTCCGATCCTTCTGGGTTCCCGCGCCGGGTCGGAACCTCTGCGCGCAGATCGTCGCCCGGACGACGACGGGGCGGAGCGACGCTCTCCTCTTCCGCGCTGGCGGGCTGCGCGAGATCCGCGGATTCCCGGATGCGTACTTCCAGGCCCAGCAACTGGTGCACGGAAACCTGGAGCTTCGCGCCGACGTGTTGCGCACGAACGTGATCGTGCCTGCCATCGGCCAGGTGGCGGGTTTCACCGATCTCGGTTGGGTGGGTTCGCGCGCCGCCGCCGTCGCCGGTCTCCCCTACACCGGACCGGTCGCCAGCGCTGGAGTGGGCCTGCGCTGGATCCCGATCCCGTTCGCTCGCGCGGTCGGCCGGCTCGACGTGGCGGTGGGGATGGTGCCGGAGCGCCGGGTGGACATCTCGCTCGGCGGCCAGCATTTCTTCTGACCGGCGGTCGCGCTCACCGCCGCGCGCTGCGGCTGGCGCCGTCCATCTTCACCCGCTCGGCCGAGTGCTTCAGGTCCTCGACCCATTGGCGCTCCAGCTCCTTGGCGAGCCGCGCGTCGTCGGCCACCAGGACCGCCTCGTCCATCTTGTTGAGCGAGAGCGCGTCGAGATTCGAGGAACCCACCGCCACCAGGCTGTCGTCCACCAGCACTGTCTTTGAATGCATCATCGACGCCTGGTACTCGAAGCCGCGCGCTCCGGCCACCACCAGCCGGTCCATCCGTTCGCGCTGCGGTCCCAGGTAGAAGTGGGCATCGGTCTTCTCGCCGGCGGCGAGGATGCGCACGTCGACGCCCTTCTGCGCCTTGCGCTCGAGGAGCTGGAGGATCGGCTCGGAGGGCACGAAGTACGCGTTGGCGATCCAGATCCGCTTCTTCGCCGCGGCGATGAGGAGCTGCATGAGCCGATCGCCCTTGGTGACCACGCCGTTGTCGGTCGAGGTGACGAAGGCCGCCGCGGTCTCGCCCGCACGCTCCAGCCGCGGGAATGAGTCGGGCGGCAAGAGCTCGGTCGCCGCCTCCTGCCAGTTCTCGGCGAAGCCCTGCTGCATCGCGGCGACGGCAGGCCCGCGCACCAGCACGTTGCTGTCGCGCCACTCCTCCTCCGATTTACCGCGCCCGCGCCACTTGTCGTCGACCCCGAAGCCGCCGGTGATCCCCACGCGCCCATCCACCACGACGATCTTGCGGTGGGTGCGCGCCAGGTCGTCCTGGCCGGGAACGGGGCGGAACTTGCGGACCGTGCAGCCGGCGTCCTCGAGCGGCGCCGACTCCTTCTCCGAGAAGCTCAGGCTGCCGACCGCGTCCACGAGGATGCGGCAAGCGACCCCTTTACGCGTCCGATCGGCGATGGCGGCGACGAGCCGCCGTGCCGTGTCGCTCTCCGACCAGATGAAGGTCACGATGTGGATGCTTTTCTTCGCCTTGCCGATCTCTGCGACCCCCGCCTCGAATACCTTGCCGTTGTTGACCCAGCGGACTTCGTTGCCCCCCTCGAGCCGCACGCCGACCGTCTGATAGAGCGCGTTCGAGAAGTCGGGCCCGGGCTCGGGCGCCTCGGCCGGGAGGTGCACCTCGCCGATCGACTTGCGCCCGACGCCGAAACAGGCGGCGAGCGAGAAGGCGAGCGGTAGGACGATCGATGCCCGGACGATACGCAAAGTGGGACCTCAACCGCGCACCGTGGGCATGCAACCGCACGCGCGCAACGCGAACGGGCGTGCGCACGCCGCTTCCGGCGCCGCTCCGCTGCGCTAGGTTTGCACCGTGCCTCGCCCGCCGCTGCTACTCGTTTGTGCTGTCGTCGCCTGCGCGGCAGCCCACCACGATCCGGCCGTTCGCGGCATGCCCATCGACGATCCAAGGGCGAGCCTCAGCGCGCTCTGGGTGGGACACGCGACGGTGCTGCTCCGCTTCGGGCGGCGGTTCGTGCTCACCGACCCGAACCTCGGCGGGGCGATCGTCATGGTCCCGCGCGTCACGCCGCCATCGCTCACTCCGCGCGAGCTGCCACCCATCGACGTCGCGCTGGTCAGCCACCTGCACGTCGACCATTTCGACACCTGGACCGTCCGGCGCATCGACCACCGCGCCGACGTGCTGTATCCCGCCGGCGGCGAGACCTACATGGGCTCGGTCGAGCAACGCACGCGCGCCCTGAAACCGTGGGAGACGGTCCAGCGTGCCGGCCTGCGTATCACCGCCGTTCCGGTGCACCACACCGGCGGGAGGTACTTCGTGGACGCGATCTGGAACCACGCCTCGACCGGATACGTGATCGAGGGCGGCGGCCGCACGGTGTTCTTCGCGGGAGACACCGGCTACGACCCGCGCGCATTCAAGGAGATCGGCAGGCGGTTCCCTGGGATCGACCTGGCCCTGGTGCCCATCGCGCCCGCGCGCGGCGGCAATCGGAACCATGCCAGTCCGCAGGAGGCGTTGCAGATCTTCGCGGACGTGGGCGCGCGGTACATGATCCCCATCCACTTCGAGGCCTACCACAGCACCGCCGTGCCGCTCGACGAGCCGCGCAAGTTGCTCGGCGCGGAGGTGGACCGGCTGGGGCTCGAAGGCCGCGTGTTCGCGCTCCACACGGGCGAACGCTGGATGCTGCCAAACGACGAGGGCGGCGCGCCGTGGGTGACGCACGAGAAGGCGCCTGAGCCAGCCAAGGCGGCTGCGCGGTAGGCTGCTGCCGTGTCCGACGAGTTTCCGTTCCCGGAGAGCCTCTGCCACCGCTGCGCCGCGCCGCCGCGGTACGTACGCACGCCGTCGAGCACGTTCATCCTCTGCCCGCTGCTGCCGGAGAAATACCCGCGGCAGCCGGTGCGGAGCTGCCCGCTGTTCCGGCCGCGGACTGAAAGCGATCCTGGACCCAGCGTCAGTTCATCCGGCGGTACACGCCGACCACCACGCCGATGATCTGCGTCTCGCGGAACTCCTCGCGCGCGACGTAGATGGGCTTCAGCCTCGGGTTGGATGGCTGGAAGCGGACGCGGTCCCCTTCCGGGTAGTAGCGCTTCACCGTCGCCTCGTCCTCGATGAGCGCGACCACGATCTCGCCGGGCGACGCCTGCAGCTGCTTGCGGACGAAGATGTAGTCTCCGTCGAGAATGCCGTCGCCGATCATGCTGTCGCCGGCAACCTTGAGGGCGAACACCTTCTTGCTCGCGTCGCCCAGGAGGAAGCTGTCGATGCGCACGTGATCGGTGATGTTCTCCTGGGCGAGGATGGGAGCCCCGGCAGCGACCTTGCCCACCACGGGCACTTCGATCACGCGCGCCGAGTCGATCTCGGGAGCAGGCTCCACCTCGCGTCGCACGAAGCGCGCCGGTTTGCCCCCTTCGATCACGCTGAGCGCGCGGCTCTTCAACTCGCCGCGGAGCAGGTACCCTTTGCGCTCGAGCGCCTTGAGATGGTCGTTGACGCCGTTGGTGGACCGGATGCCGAAGTGCTCGCCGATCTCGCGGATGGTGGGCGGATAGCCCTGTTCCTGGATGCTCCTCTTGATGAAGGCGAGGATCTTCTCCTGGCGTTCGGTCAGCGGTTCGGTCATCTAGGTCCCCTCCGGACCACGAGAACCTACTGAACGTTCGCGCACTGGTCAAGTTTTCAGCGATCCGGAGTCCAGCAGGCGCCGCACGTGTCCCAGCAGCGTCGAGCTGGAAAAGGGCTTGTGCAGGAGGGCCGCCGCGCCAGCGGGGTCTTGCTCGGTATAGCCGGTCATGAACAAGACGCGCGTGGTCGGCCGCTGCGCGGAAAGGTGCCGGGCCAGCTCGGGCCCGGTCATCTCGGGCATCACCACGTCGGTGAGCAGGAGGTGGATCTCGCCGCCGTGCTCCTGCGAGCGGCGCAGGCCGTCGGCGCCGTCGCGGGCCTCGAGCACGCGATAGCCGTGGTCGATCAGGATGCGCCGCAGCAGCGTGCGCACCGGATCCTCGTCCTCCACCACCAGGATGGTCTCGCCACGGCCTGCCTCGGGCGAGTGCACGGCGTGACCTTTGAACGCCGGAGCGTCGTCGCTCGCGGGAAGATAGATGCGGAAGGTGCTGCCCGCGCCGGGCCGCGACTCGACGTCGATGCCGCCGCCTGAGGCCCGCACGATGCCGTAGACGGTCGCCAGCCCGAGCCCTGTCCCCTTGCCGAACTCCTTGGTGGTGAAGAACGGCTCGAACATCCGCGCGAGCACGTCCTCGCTCATCCCCTCGCCGGAGTCCGCGACCGACAGGGTCGCGTAGCGTCCTCGGGGAAGCTCTCCGCCGCGGAGCGTGCGCGGCTCGCGCACCAGCTCGTTCGCGGTCGCTATCTTCAGGATGCCGCCGCCCGGCATCGCATCGCGCGCGTTGACGGCCAGGTTGATCAGCACCTGTCCGATCTGGTCGGGATCGGCGCGGACGCCCCACAGGTCCTGCGCGCGTTCCGACTGGAGACGCACTCCTTCGCCGAGCACCCGTCCGAGCAGCCGCATGACGTCGGCGACGGCGCCGTTCAGATCGATCTGCTCGTGCGCCACCGGCTTGTGCCTGCTGAAGAGGAGCAGCTGCTTCGTCAGGGCCGCGCCACGCTCAGCTGCGCGCGCGATCCCCTGCACCTCGGGGTTGTCGGGGCCGAGCTGCTGAGAAAGGAACTCCGCGTGCGCCGACATGATGGTGAGCAGGTTGTTGAAGTCGTGCGCCACGCCACCCGCCAGCCGGCCCACCGCCTCCATCTTCTGCGAGACGCGCAGCCGCTCCTCCAGCGCGCGGCGCTCCCGTTCCGCCTGCACGGCCGCGGTCGCGTCGCGGACCGACTGCACGCGCAGGCGCCTGCCCTTGAGGGTGAATTCCGTCGCGCTCACGTCCGCAGTGAAGCAGGCCCCGTCCTTGCGGCGGTGCTCGTGCCGCCCCGGCTCGGTGGGCCCGAGCTGGGTCGCGCGCAACCGGGTCAGCTCCTCGAGCGTGTACTCGTAGAGCTGCACGGCCGCGCCGTTTGCGTCCTGCACCAGGCCGGACTGCACGTCGTAGACGACCACCGCGTCGGGCGCGGAGGCGACCAGGTGGCGGTAGCGGGCCTCCGATTCGGACAGGCGATCGAGCAGCTCCCGCTGGCCGCGGCGCAGGCGCGACTTTTCCATCGCGTTGTGTACCTTGAGCGCCAGCGCGGCATAGTCGTCGATCGGCTTGGTCAGATAGTCGAACGCGCCGATCTGCACCGCCTCGATCGCGGTGTCCAGCGAGGCGTAGCCGGTGATGAGGATCACCTCCAGCTCCGGCTGCAGCGCTTTGAGCTTGCGCGACAGGTCGAGGCCCGAAGCGCCCTGCAGGTTCTTGTCGATGAGCGCGACGTCGAGCGGCCCGCGGGCGGCGATCTGCATCGCCTCGTCGGGCGAGCCGGCGAGGGCGATCTCGCGGCCTTCCTCTTCCAGGAGGCGCTTGAGCACGTCCAGGACCACCGGCTCGTCGTCGACGATGAGGATGCTCGACATCGCGGGCCTCACTGCACCAGCCGGAAGACCCGGAAGCCGGAGCTGCCGGTGCCCGCCGTCAGGTACACGTAGTCCTTGCCCCCGTAGGTGAGCACGCGCCCGTCGAAAATCCGCGTCGCGCTGGCTCCGAGCCCGCGCCCGCCGAGGCCGTCGCACGACGACGGCGCCTGCGAAGCGTCGCAGCCCGCGGCTCCTTCGAAATCGGTGCGCGAGGACGGGGCGCCCACCCGTGAGCGATAGAGCACCAGCCCGGCGATGTTGTTGTACCCCACGTACAGATGGGCGGAGGTGGCGGCGAGCAGCGTGACCCGCACGTTCTGCGGGTCGTCGAACTGGCTCAGTCCCGTGTCACCCAAGCCGTTCGGGGCGAGCAGCGTCCAGTCCTGGGGATGGCATTTCTGATCCGGCCCGGGTACGCACACCCAGAGCTGCGGACCGGAGGTGGTGTTGCGGGCGGCGTACAGCCTGCCGCCGAAGGCCGCCATCTGCGGGAACGCCTTGTCCGCGGGCTCCAGGTCGAACGTCTTGCGCGTGGTGATGGAGGCTTTCGCGCCGTACGTGGAACTGTTCGGGGTCGAGGTCGCCCAGGGCGGGACGAGACCGGCCGCAGGGGGCAGCGGGTCGTTCGTGTTCGAATGGATGATGCCGCCGTTGTTCGCGAGGTAGATCAGGTCGTTGAAGCCGGTCTGCGAATCGATCATCTGCATCTGCGTCGTGTTGCGATTCAAGAGCGCGGTCGATCCGACGCCGCTCACGTCGTTGATGCGCAGGTTCATGACGTCGACGCCGACTGCGGGCGTGGAACCGGGCGACGACGGCATCTTGCGCAAAACGACGTAGGTCGGCCGGCTCGAGCCGGTGCCACCGAATCCGAGATACACGCGATCGTGGAACACCAACATGGACGAGGTGCCGCGAGTCTCCTTCGCCAGCGCGTTCGCCAGGTAGTCGTAGCTGAAGACGGGCGCGGTTCCCGCATCCGTGGTGGCGTAGACGTGCGAGAGGATGCTGTTCGTCCGCGCGCCGCTCGCGATGAGCCAGGGCGTGCCGGCGACGATCCCGGAAGCAAACAGGCCGCGGCCGTTCTCGTTGTCCGGTCCGCACTGAAGCGTGTCCGGTGTGCAATTGGTGGATCCGAGGGAAGGGAAGGGGCCGTTGCTTGCGCCGTTGTCGTTGCCGTTCACCCGATCGCCCTGGAACGTGAGCGTGAAGGGCTGCGGGCTGGATCCGTCGGGGAGGACGCGCACGCCGCCCGTGCCGTCGCGCCTGGGACCCAGGTAGACGCGGCCGTTGAAATCGAAGACGTAAGCGAATGTCGTGCTCGCGCCGAGCGGCGCGCTGGCGATCAGCACGGCGTCGGAGATCGCGACCGTCGCTCCGGCGGAAGCCGACCGGGCGCTGCCGTCGACCGCGTCCGTTCCCGACACGGCCGCCGAGAGGGCGATGGCGCCGTTCACGGTCGCGGCGCAAGTCCAGGTGAACGAGACGGTGCTGTTTCCGGCGAGGTTCTGCGTAGCGGGAGTCGGCCCCGAGAGAATCTGCGCGCCGCCGGTGCCGGATGGGATCGTCAACGACGGGGAGAGCCCGTTCACGCCCACGCCGCCGGTATCGGTGACGGCGAGCGTGGCCGTGAACGTGTCGCCGCGCAGAGCGCCCCCCGGCGCGGACAGCGAGGCGACGAGCGCCGACGGGGTCTGCACCGCGATCGCGGGCGAGCCCACCGACCCGGCGGACAAGGCCGTCCCTGAGTTCGCATCGGCTCCGGTGGCGCCCGCCGACAGGGTCAGCGAGTCGGGAGGCGCGCCACCAGCGGTGAACGTCCAGGAGAACACCACCGTGCTGCCCCCAGGGACGTCCACTGGCGCTGCCGCCGGTGACGCGGTGAGGCTTGCCGAGCCCGCGGCGGCGGCGACGGACGGGGGGTTGGGAACCGGAGCGACGTCGCGCGCGAGCGCCTCGCCGGTGTTGCTCACGCCCAGGGTGGCGATGAAGCTCTGGCCGGGCGCCACCATCGGCGGGACCGTCAGCCAGCGCGCCGAGATCTGCGCGGCAGCCTGGACGAAGACGATGTCCCAGGTGGCTTGCACCGTGGTCGGGGCGCCCGTGATCGCGTCCGAACCGGTCGCGCTTCCGCCGAAGAAGACGGCGCCCGGCGAAATCGCGTGCGCGGCGATGTGGAACGTCCGCGAGGCGCCGGCCGGGATGTCTTGCGGCGGTGGGACCGAGTCGACCACGGCGCCGCCCGTTCCAGTCACGGCCGGAGAGCTGACCGCGACGGCGAGCGCGTCGACGTCGCCCTGGTTCGTGACGGTGGCGACGAGGTCCATGGACTGCCCGACGCTCACCAGGTCGGGAACCGGGATCGTGGCGACGGCGAGGGTGGCGGGAGTGACGACCTGGACCGTCGCATATTTGCGAACCTCGACTGTCGAGCCGTCGAAGGCATCCTGCCCGGTCGCATGGAGCGTGAGCGTCGCCGGCCCGTGAGACTCCGCGGCGATCAGGCCGACGAGGTGAACGGTCTTGCCCGGCTGGAGGCTGTCGCCGGCGCCGGGCAACCCGACCACGGCCAGGCCGGGATCGGCGAGCAGCTCTACCGTGGGAGTGACGACCGCGGCCTGACCGGTATTCGTCAGCACGAGATCCACCTCGGCCTGCGTACCCAGCTCCACTCGGGCCGGCGCCGAGAGCGTGGCGGCAATCGCGGCGGGCCGGGCGACGGAGCCTGCGAACGCGGAAGGCAGGCTGCCTTCGCCGGTGGGCCCGACCACGCGCAGGTCGAAAGGCCCGCCCGATACGCCGGCCGGGACGATCGCGGTGAGCCGATCGGGCGCCTGCCACTGGACGTCCATCAACTCCACCGCGCCGAGGAAGGCGCGGAACGAGGAATCGACGTCGACTCCTCCGCCGTGCCCCACCTGCTGCGTGGCGACCGGGTCGAAGTTCTCCCCGACGATGTCCACCCGCACGTCCGAGGAGGTGTAAGCAGCCGCGGGATGCACCCCGGTCGGTCGCGGGGCGAAGCGAGCCGACCCGCGGGAGCAGGCGGCAAGCAGCGCGCACAGCGCGATGGCCCTAGAGCATCTCAAAGCGGTAGCCCACTGTGATCGCCAGCGCGCGCAGCGCGCCGCGGAGGTTGGGAAGCGCCGGATCCGCCGACACCGAAGCGCGCACCTCGGTGAACGGGAAGAAGGGACCGAACCGCCTCTCCGCACCCGCCGCGAGATATGCGCCGGGGACTACTGCGGTCCCCGTCTCGGTCGGCATCCCGGCGAGCTGCGTCCGGGTGACGATGGTGGTGAGCTGCGGTCCGCCTCCGATCCAGGCGTGCCCGGAGAAGGCGAGGGGAACGCGCAGCGCGACGCCGGCCGCGGCGACGATCCAGTCCGTGTGCACGCGCGCGGTGACGCCTTGCGTGGAGGATCCTCCCGCGTTCTGCAGCGCGTAGGAGAGGTCGGCGGAGAAGGACAGCTCGGGCCCCCAGCGGTTGGTCCGCAGCGAGCTCTCGAAGGCGATCACGGGCGAGGTGAGACCGGAGAAGTTGGTCAAGAGTCCCACGCGGGGGCTGAGCGCCACGGGGCGGATCTCCGGCAGTAGATCGAGGCGCGCTCGCGCTTCCGCCGTCCCAGCGCGCACCGCGATGGTCGCGAAGGTCCGTTCGCGCGACGCCGGCGGAAGGTAGGTCGCGACGTACGCGCCGCCTTCCGGGTGGGCGGGAAGGGTGCCGCCGTCCTCGACCAGCACCTCCGGGTGGGCGTCACCGATCGGGTTGCCGAACTTGTCCGCGATCTTGACCCGCACGGGGTAGCGCGTGACGCCGTCGGCGTGCAGCGCGCGCCGGGGCAGCTCGATCTCGGCCACGCGCGGCTCGGCGGGCGACAGCGGAAGCGCAATGGCCGCGGAAGGATCGGGCCGCGTCGCCGGATGCGCGGTGAGCCGCAGCTCGGTCTGTCCCCCGAACGAGGCCGGCACCGTGACCCGCACCTCGGGCCCGGCGCCGCGCACCTCGCCCAGCGTGGCCTCGAAGCGCAGCGGCTCCGTGCTCGCGTTCCCGGCGGCATCGATCGCGACCGCGCGCGCGGTAAAACCCTCCTCGCCGGCGACGAGACGCTCGCGGTCGGCCTGGAGCCGCAGCGAGACCACCGGCCCGGGCTCGCGCACCACCGCTGCCTCGCTGCGCAGGCCGGGGGCGTCGACGAGCTCGGCCGAGAGCCGCGCGTCACCCGCCGGACCCGGTGGGAGGGTCCAGGACGCTTCATAGACGCCGGCCGTCCGAGCGCGAGCAACGGAGATCTCGCCGCGCGTCGCTCGGAGCGAGAAGCGCGCGTCCGCCCGCGGCGCGTCGCTCGGAGCGAGAAGCGCGCGTCCGCCCGCGGAGCGCCGCTCGGAGCCACCGCGAAGAGCAGGACCTGGACGCGCTCCTCGCGATCGGCCCGCACCTTCTCGCGATCGACCGCGACGTGCACGAGCCGCGGCGGGGGCACGTGCAGGTCGATCGACTGCGTCCCGTGCCTGGCGGCGGTCACGCCGGGCGGCACGTTCACCGGGACGACCGCGGTGCCTTTCGCGTCGGCGACGGCAGGATAGCGCTCCTCCCCGATGCGCACTTCGATGCGCGCGCGCGGCCGGGTCTTCACCACCGCGTCGCCTTGACCCCAGAGGGGCAGGGTGAAGAGCGCCACCTCGCCGCCAGCCGTCGCGGAGATCAGCGCCAGCTGCGGCACGGAGTCGTCGGGCGGCAGGTAGTCGGCCGACCACCGGCCTTCGCCGTCCGCGCGCAGGTTCTCGATCCGGCCGACGCTCGCCGACAGTCGCGGCTCCGACGGCGCCTCGATGCGGAGGCGCGCCTTGGCCGTTTCGCCGAGCTGCACGCGCGGCGGATCCGAAGCGACCGTCAGGGCGGCGAGGAGGAGCGCGATCATGGCGTCCGCTTCCTCCAGTGGATGGCGAAGTCGCGGATGCGCGGTGGCGGATCCACGCAGCGCACCTTGCGCGTCTCCTCGCGGCCGGCGGCGTCGCGCAACGCGACCAGCACCTCGCGGCGTTCGCTGGAGCTCGGCACCGGGACCCGGAAATGGCCGTCTGCCGCCAGCGCCGCCGCGGCCCCGTCGACCGTCACCTCGGCACCCGGCGGTGCGTCTCCCTCGACCGTCGCGCACAGCCCGTCGGTCGCCACGGCCGCGTTGGCGACCTTGAGCAGCACGCTCGCGGGGATGGGCTCGCTTGCCGACGGCGGACGGCCCTGCAGCGCGACCGCCTGCTGTCCCTCGCCCACCTCGACGCTGCCCTCCTGCGCGCGCAGCGTGACGGCGCCGGCATCGGTCGCGATCGCCACCGCGGTTCCGGTGCTCAGCATGCTGAAGCGCGCGCCGCGCGACTCGACCACTCCACCGGAGCTCTCGATGCGCAGCACGCGTTCCGCGTCGGGCTTGTAGTCGGCCTTCACCCGGCCGCGGGCCAGCTGGAACCGGTGCACCCTGTCGGTGATCTCGCGGATGGTCAGCTGCGAGGACTCGGTGACGGTCAGGCGCGCGCGGTCGCCGATGCGCAGGTCGGTGCGCGCGCCCTTGCCGGTGCGCAGGGAGTCGTCGGCGCGCAGGTGCTCGCCGGCGACCAGCGCCGCCCAGGCCCCTCGCGAGGTGCTGCGCTGGACGGATCCGCTCACCGCCTCGACGATGGCCTCGTCGACCGCCGCCGACGCCGTCCGGGGAAGCCCGGCGCGATCGGGCGGAGGGCGGTAGACCGCGTGGGCGAAGACCCACCACGCTCCGGCCAGCACCGCGCAGAGCACCGCCGCGGACTCGAGGGCAAGCCGGCTGGTGCTCCGCCGCGCCACGCTAAGGGGCCCTCGCTATGCGCACCGAGAACTCGGTGCGCGCCCAGGGGAGGCGGTGGGCGTCGCCGGCAGGCACCAGCTGGACGTCGCCGCCGATGCGCTCCATCACCGTGCGCGCGACGTGCAGGCCCAGGCCCGATCCGCGCCCCTCCGCCTTGGTGGTGAAGCGCGGCGAGAACAGGCGCGGCAGGTCTTCGGGAGCGATGCCGGCTCCATCGTCGGAGACGCGCACTTCCGGGCCGGCTTCGCCTCCCAGGATCCGGACCTGGACCCGGCCGCGGTCCTCGACCGCGTCCGCGGCGTTGACGAGCAAGTTGGTCACCGCGTGCAGGACCGCGTGCGTCGTGCCGTGACCGTAGGTCGGTCCCGCTGGCTGGAAGACGAAGCGCGCGCCCAGCTTGCGGAGCCGGTACGAGAGGAGGTCCACCGAGCGCTGCACGACGGGCTCGACCGCGAACGGGGCTGGCGGCAGCCGCTGCGGAGTGAAGACGTCCTGCCAGCTGCGGAACAGCTCCTCCAGGCGCGCCACCTGCTGCGTCACCAGGCGGAACTCGTCCAAGTGGCCCACCCCGGTCTTGCGCGCGAGCAGCTCCAGCCCGCCCTTGATGCCCATCAGCGGGTGGCGCATCTCGTGGATGAGCCCCGGGCCGAGAAGCTCCGCTTGCTTGTGCAGCTCGTCGGCATCCACGGCGGTCACACCAGATGGGCCGCCGGCGCGGCGGCGGGAAGAAGGACGGTGAAGGTCGCGCCCCGGCCCGGCGCGCTGTCGACGAGCAGCTTGCCGTGGTGCGCCTCGACGATGCTGTGCGAGATCGAGAGCCCCAGGCCCACACCGGCGGAGCCGTCCTTGGTGGTGAAGAACGGATCGAAGATGCGCTCGCGCATCTCGGTGGGGATGCCCTTGCCCGAGTCGCTGACCGTGAGCTTGAGCGCGTCACCCGCCACGTCGCTGAGCCCGATGCGCAGCTCGCCGCCCTCGGGCATCGCCGCGATCGCGTTCTGCACCAGGTGCGCGACGACCTGCTGGATCTGGACCGGATCGCCCTGCGCCTCGCGCAAGCCGTCCTTGAGCTCCTGCCGCACGTCGATTCGCTTCTCACGCAGCTCCTCGGCGTAGAGCTCGAGCGCGCTCTGCACGGGTTGCGAGAGCGGGAAGCGCCGGCCGCCGTGGGTCCTCTCCTGCTCGGCGAACTGGCGCAGGTCGCCGACGATCTTGCTCACCCGGCGCGCCTGCTCCAGGGCTTGCTTCAGCGTGTCCGAGTGCGGGGATGACTCGCCCAGTTGCTTGCGGGCGAGCGAGATCAGCCCCGCCACCGCGGTGAGCGGGTTGTTCAGCTCGTGGGCGATCCCCGCCCCGAGCGAGCCGATCGCCGCCAGCCGGCGCGTGCGCAGGATCTGGTCCTGGGCCATCTTCAGCTCGGCGGTGCGGTGCTCGACGCGCTGCTGCAGCTCGGCGTTCCAGGCGCGGATCTCCTCGTCGCGCCGGCGGATCTCGCGGGCCATCTGGTTGAAGCCCTCGGCGAGCTGGCCGAGCTCGTCGCGGGTATCGACCTGGACCGTCTGGTCGTACCGGCCCTCGGCGAGAGCGCTCACGCCTTGAGAGAGCTCGCGCACCGGTTGCGAGAGGCCTCGCGCCAGCAGCGCGCCGAGGAGCGCCGTGAGCAAGAGGGCGACCGCCGCCCAGAAAATCGTGTAGTCGCGCACGCGCACCGCGCCGCTGAAGGCCGCGCTGGCCGGCTGAGCGACGCCGACTGCCCAGCCCATCCCTCCCACCGGCGCCGCGGCCGCCAGCCATTCCGACTGGTCGGCACGCCGGACGAGCCGCGCCAGCGGTGCGCGAGAGGCCACCACCGCGCCCGTGAGCTGGCTCTCGTCGGGCGATAGCTCGGAAAGGCCGGCGAGCGCGACGCCGCCCTGGCCGGCGAGGAACGCCGTCCCCGGCAGCTGCGAAAGGCGCGACGCGATCTCCTTGAGCGACATCTCCGCGGCCAGGAAGCGCACACGGTCGAGGCGCAACGCGACGGGCAACCGCGTGGTCCCGGTCGATCCGCGGTACGGCAGCCCCAGGGCGGTGCCGGCCTGCTCCGCGAGCGCCAGGGGAGCGTGCCGGAGCAGCGCCTGCAGGTCGGCGTCGGAGAACGCGTCGGGCTTCTGCGCGTCGGGTTCGTACACGGCGGGCGCGAGCAGCTTGCCGTCGTTGCCGAGGAGCGCCACCGCCCCGACCGCCGGCAGCTGCCGGTACGGGATGCGCAGCACGGAGGCCAGCTCGGCGTCGGAAAGCTGGGCGAGCGGGAGCGCGCCGACCGAGAGGCGCAGCCCGTCGACCGCGCTGGCCACCGTGCGCTCCACGTTGCGCGCCGCCTCGGCCGCGACCGCGACCTGGGCGCGGCTCACGGTGCGCTCCACCTCGGCGCGGTGGAGCGAGAACGACAGCCATCCCAAGAGCGCCACCGGCAGCACGCCGGTCAGGGCAAGGAAGGCGAAGAGCCGGGCGCGAAACGACATCGTGGGCGGTCTCCGAAAAGCGCGCCGACGGTGCACCCGTCTGCTCATCGACTGTAGGGCACGGTTCGCTCGGCCATCAATTTCCCGGTGGAGGGGAACGTGCGTCCGTGTGCGCCCTGGTGCTACCGGCTCTGCGCGTGGCGCGCGAGCGCCAGGTGCTCCTCCAGCAGGCGCTCGATCCGCGCCATGTCCTCGCCCGGTTTCGCCTCGCGCGCGCGCCGCACCTCGTCCAGGATGCGCTCCCCGGAGAGCAGCACTTCGCGTCCCGCGCCCTTGCTCGCGACCAGCCGCGACAAGAGCTGCAGGCAACGCGCGCGCAGGTCCTCGGTGGCCTGCCGGACCCGCGCTTCCAGCATCTGGATGGGCGCGCCGGGGTCCGACTCGTCCTCGGTCGCGGGTGGCTCGCCGTCCTGGAAGACGCCCAGCCGCGCCATGACCGCGGAGCGGTCGATATCGCTGCGCACCTGCTGGATGGCGTCCTCGATCCGCTGTGCCACCACGTCCAGGTCCTCGAACGGCTTCTGCAGGTAGTCGACCGCGCCCAGGCGCAGCGCCTCGATGGCCGACTCGGTGGAAGCGTAGCCGGTCATGACGATGAACGCGCAATGGGGCTGCGCCTCTCGCATGCGGCGGAGCATCTCGATGCCGTCCATCCCCGGCATGTTCTTGTCGGCCAGCACGCAGGCGATGCCGCCCTCTTCGAGGAGCTTCAGCGCCTCCTCGGCGCTGGAAGCCGTGCGCGTGCGCAGGCCCTTCTCGCTCAACAACCGCGAGAAGAGCTGCAGCACGACCGGCTCGTCGTCCACCACCAGGACGGACGAGGGGATGTCAGCGGCTTCTGCCATCTGCGGCTCCAGGCGCAACCTACTCCTTTCTTCACTGAGTGTAGAACTTTATATGTGTGACCCTCAAGGAACCTTGCGCCCACCTTCCGGCGAGAGGTGCGATGGGGTAGACGTGCGCGCCGTGCTGCGCGCCAACCAGGCCGTCCGCCTCGGGCTCCGGGCGGCGTCGCGAAACCCGGAGCTTTCCTTCGGGAAAACGCTGCTCGACGCGGTGGGAAGCCTGCTCTCCATGCTTCCCTGGCTCTCCGCGCTGATCCTGATCGCGGCGGTGGCGGGGCGGCTCGAGCCGCTGCTCGGGCTCGCCGCCGCTGCCGTCGCGCTCGGGAAGATGCGCTGGGCCCTCGCCGGCGGCGCGCTCGCGGCGGCGGCGATCTCCTGGACGATGGGCATGGCGTTCTGGGCCGGCGCGCTGCCCGTGCTCGCGGCGGACGCCGAGCTGCAGCGCAGGCCCCCGCCGGGGCACTTCTGGCCGCTCGCGGCGCGGGGATTCGCGCGGGTCGCCGCCGCCGGCGCTCTCGCGGCCGCGCTGCTGCTCGCGTTCGAGCTGTCCCTCGCGGCCGGCGTCCTGTGGGCCGCCGTGGCGATCGTGGCGAGGCCGACGGCGGGCGCGTTCGCGCTGCTTGCGCTCGCCGCATGCGTGGGGATCGCCGGCGCGGTCCTGCTCGACGCTCTTTCGCGGCTGATGCTCGTGCGCGCCGCCGCGTTCGGCGACGGCGCGCTGGCGGCGTTCGCGCGGGCTTCCGACGTGCTCGGCCGCCGGGTCGCCGCGTGCGTCGCGGTCCAGCTCGCCTTCCTGCTGCTCGAGGGCGTGGTCGCCACCGTCGCGGGGCTCGTCACCGGCATCCTCTGGACCGGCCTCGATCCCGCCTTCCTGCTCGTCGGGCTCCCGCCGCGGCTCGCGGCAGGTCTCGCCTTCGGCGCCGTATTCGCCTGGCTCGAGGTGGCGCGGCAAGGGGCGCTGGCGGCGATCGCCGCCGACGCGGAGGGCCTCATCGATCTTCCTCCCGAGCCGCCGCCGGTTCCTCCCGCGCCGGCCGTATTGCAGCGGCCGGAGGTGATCGAGGCGCTGCCGGTGATCGACGCGCTTCCCGCTCCGCCGCCGGACGACGAGAAGAGATGAGCGCGCGGCGCCGCCCGGCACGCGCGCCGGCTACTTGAGGAAGCGCCGGACGGAGAGCTTCTTCAGGCGCCCGCTGAGCAGCGTCCAGGTGACCGCGGCACCGAACAGCATGGCGGCGAGGGCGAGCCCGGCCAGCGCGGGCACCGGCCAACGCGTGGTGCCGGTGACCGGATCCGAGGCGCGGCCGACCAGCGAGAAGGCGCCGGCGATGAGCCCCGAGGCGAGGGAGCCCATGAAGACGAGGATCCCCAGCGCTTTCACGTTGAGGTTCAACTTCGCCATCTCCTCGTTGCGGACCGTGACGTGGAACTTGCCGCCCTCGAGGTCCATCAGGATCTGCGAGAGCTGCTGCGGCGTGTCCTGCAGGAACCCCTGCAGCTGAAGCAGCATGCGCATGGCGCCGCCGCTCATCGAGCTCGGGTTGTATCGCTCCCAGAGGAGCCGCTTGGCGTAAGGCAGGGCGACGGTGACCACGTCGAGGTCCGGGTCGAGCTGCCGCAGGATCCCTTCGGTGGTCGCCGACGCCTTGGAGAGCACGGCGTACTCCTTGGGGATCTTGATGCGGTACTTGAGCGCCAGATCGGTCAGCTCGTTGAGCAGGGTGGTCGAGCTGACCTCCGACAGCTTGAGGCCCAGATACCGATCGAGGATGTCGTGGATGTCGGCGCGGAACTGGTGGAGGTTGATGCGCTCGTCCGGGACGCCCACCTTGTAGACCAGCCGCGCCACCGTGTCGGGGTCGCGCAGGCTGATCGCCAGCACCAGCAGGATGATCGACTCCTGCATGGCTTTCGAGAGGCGGCCCACCAGGCCGAAGTCGATGAGCCCCAGCCGGTTGCCCGGCAGGACGATCACGTTGCCGGGGTGGGGGTCGCCGTGGAACAGGCCGTCGGCGAACAGCTGCTGGAAGGAGGCATCCAGGATGTTGCGCGCGAGCGCCTTGCGGTCGATGCCCTCCGCGCGGGGGTCCTCCAGCACCGTCTTGAGCTTCGTCCCCACCAATTCTTCAAGGGTGAGCACGGTGCGCGACGAATGCGTGCGCACTACGCGGGGGATGACTACCAGCTCGCGCCCGGAGTGCGTCTTCGCGAACTCCTCGATGTTGCGGGCCTCGTTCTCGAAGTCGAGCTCGACCAGCATCGCCTGGCGGAACTCGCTGACGATTCCCGTCGGAGTGTAGATGCCGGTCTCTTCGATCACCCCTTCGAGAAAGCGCGCCAGGTAGAAGAGCAGGTCGGTGTCCGACCGGATCTGCTCTTCGATCCCCGGTCGCTGCACCTTGACCACCACGCTCTCGCCGTCGCTGACCCGGGCGCGATGCACCTGCGCGATCGAGGCGGACGCGAGCGGCTCCGGATCGATGTGCGCGAACAGCTCGGCGGAGGGCCGCCCGAGCCCCTGCTCGATCAGGCGAAGCACCGTTTCCAGTGACATCGGCGGCGCGCTGTCCTGCAGCTCGGAGAGCTCGGCGATGAAATCCGGCGGCAGGAGGTCGGGTCGCGAGGAGAGGATCTGGCCCATCTTGATGAAGGTGGGGCCCAGCTCGGCGAGCGTCTCCCGGAACCGCCGCGCGCTGGTGGCGCGCATGTCGGCCCGCGAGGGCCGCTCGCCCGGCTCGCGACGGCCGAGCACGTCCCACAGGCGGCTGCGGTCGAGCAGCTCGCCGAAACCGTGCCGCACCACGACCGCGCTGATCTCGCGCAGCCGCTGCAGGTCCTTCACCGCCTGGATCATCCGCCACAGACTACCAAAGGCCGCTCAGAGCGCCTTGAAGAAGTCGATCTTGACTAGGAAGGTGTGGCCGTGCGTCGCTGCGCTGCTCGCCACCGCGCCGAGCTCGCCGGCCAGGTCCAGCCCGCCGGGCCGCGGAACGAAGTCGGCCGAGCTCTGGTGGGCGTAGACGAGGTAGAGCGTCGATCCCAGCCGCCATTCCCACCGGAGGATCACGTTCACGTTCAGGCCGGCCTGCCGGTCGTCGAGGTTGTCCGGTTCCGGCTCGTCGCCCACCGCCGGCCTGAGCTGCGAGAAGCGCACCGTCGATCTTCCCGCGGGAACGTCGGCGCGAAGCGGATTGCCGTACGCCACGCCGGCGCCGAACAGCTGCGTGTAGAGTTGGAGGGTGAGGTGCGGCGAGAACGCGTAGGTGGCGCGGACGATGCTGCTCACCGAGCGCGACGACTGCGGGGCGAGAAGGTAGAAGCGATCGCGCTGCGTGGCGGTCGCGCGGTCGAGCTCGCCCATCGCGGGATCGGCGCCGGAGGGCGCGGCTGCAATCCGGGTCCGCCGGATGGCGCCGTCGGCGCGCGCGAAGTCGAGCGAGAGAGTGGTCTCCAGGCGTGGCATGGGGCGCAGCGTGACGTACGCGCCGAAGTCGTAGTTGCGCTCGAAGCGCGGAATCCCCCGGCTGTAATCGGTGTAGGCCCCGACCTGCACCGGCTTGCGCGAGTCGCTGTTGAAGCTCGCTCCGCCGCCATGCAGGGCCTGCCGCTCGATGGGCGTCCCGTCGCGCAGCTCCCGGTCGTCCACCGTCGGCGTCGCGACGTAGCCGTACAAGCCCAGGTCCCACTGCGAGTTCAGCTGCACGTAGGTCTCCATCCCGACTTCCTGCGCGAGCGCGAGCCGGAACGTCGAGTCGCGCACCTCGCGCAGCCAGGCCCCGACCAGCGCGCGCTGGTACCAGGAAGACGGGTGCACGTCGCGCAGCTGCAAGTAGCCGAATCCGCGAAACAGGTTGGCGCGTTTCATGAATCCGAGGTCGTTCACCGTGAACTGCGGCGAGAGCCAGTCGCTGCTGACGAAGCCGATCAGTGGACCCGCGCTCTTCTGCGCCTTTCCGCTCAGCGCCACGCCGCTCGAACCGTCGCCCAGGACCGTCCCGTCGTCCTGGACGGCCGCGTCGCCGCCGTTCAAGAGCGATCCCACTGCCTGGCCGGTGAAGCTCCAGTCGCGGTGCGCATCGAAGGTGGTGAAATCCACCCCACCGACGTGCGAGTGCCGGCGGGAGAGATCGGAAGACGAGCTGGCGAAGAGCGGATCGCGCGCGGTGGCAACGACCCCCAGGAGGGCCCGCTCCGAGAGCGGGACGCGGACCCGCAGCACTTCGCTCTGCGCCGCCTCGGCGGTGCGCACGTCGGCGACGGTGCCGTCGCGGAGCGCCTGCGCCTCCATGCGCGGCTCGTACGCGGTGAGCAGGCCCACCGCCGCCGCGCCGATGGTCCCGCTCAGCTTGGTGGCGGCGCCGACCGGCTGCGCGCTGGGCTGGTAGAGCAGGGTCCCGTTCGCGGTGTCCCAGTCCGGCGGCGGTTTGCCGATCCGGCGCGAGTAGAAGACCTGGTACGCGTCGCCTCCGTACGCGCCACCGAAGCTGATCCGCAGCGGGGACTGGAACAGATCGAGCCCCTCGGTGAAGAAGGGTCGTTTCTCGGGGAAGAAGGTCTCGAAAGTGGAAAGGTTCAGGACCCGCTGGTCCGCCTCCACCTGGCCGAAGTCCGGGTTGACGGTGGCGACCAGGGACAGATCGCTCGCGAGCGAGTAGCGGAGGTCGACGCCGGCGCAGCCGGCCGCAACGCCGTTCGGCCCGATGCCAAACGAGGAGCAAGGCGCGAAGCGGAACGGGGCCGAGGCGGGGCCCGGCGCAGGCCGAGTCATCGTGCTGCGCGACGCCAGATAGGGCCGCAGCTCGAGGGAGCGCACCGGGTGGATGCCGCGCACTCCGGTGAGCTGTCCGAGCAGGCTCACGTCTCCGGAGGAGCCGCGCGGGCGGTAACGCCACTGATCCTGCTCCTTGCGGCGGGCGAGGTAGCGGTAGACGTTGAAGCCGAACTCGGTCGCGCCGTCCGGCACCCGCAGGATCCGCAGCGGGATGCGCACCTCCACCGACCAGCCGGATTCCGTGCGCGCCACCGCGCTCTCCCACGCGGCGTCCCAATCGGTGGTGAAGTCCGTGTCGTTGAAATGCAGCGCGTCCAGCTGCTGGCCGCCGGCGAAGACCTGGAAGTGGTACGCCGTGCGGCGGTCGTTGGTGGTGTCCAGATCGAACGACACCCAGTCGCCTTCCACGGCGCGATCGCGCCGGCTCAAGGTGGCGGTGGGCGGAACCGGGTCGTCGCACTCGATCGCGACGTAGATGGAGTCGTCGTCCCAGAGGACGCGGAATCGCGTGGGCGCGGTGGGTGGCGCGCCTTCGTCGGGCTCGAACTGGGTGAATCCCTCCCCCAGCTCCGCGGCGTTCCAGGCAAGCTCGTCGGGGCGGCCGTCGATCGCCACCGGGCCGGAACGGCGGGCCGCGTGGATGCTGCGAAAGAAGCTCGCCGCAGGCTGCGAGGCAGGGCTTTCCGGGGAGGGCGCCGCCAGCGCGGGCCCTGCGACCAGCGCCACCGCGAGCAGCGGCCGGAAAACGTAGCGCGGCACCTCGCTCGAGCCGAACGGCGGACCCCCTCCTCGCATTTCACCGCCGCGCTGCGGCACGGCCGCTTTCTGGTACACACCGGGCAGTGGCCGAACCCGTCCAGGTGGTTTCCGAACCGGCGACGACGCCGATGCTCCGGCAGTACCAGGAGGCCAAGGCGCAGGCAAAGGATGCGCTGCTGTTCTTCCGCCTCGGCGACTTCTACGAGCTCTTCTACGACGATGCGCGCATTGCGGCGCAGCTGCTCGGGATCACCCTGACGAGCCGCGCCAAAGGCGACGAGCGCGTTCCCATGGCCGGCGTCCCGCACCATGCCGCGAAGGCGTACGTCGCGCGGCTGGTGGCCGCCGGGCACAAGGTGGCGCTCTGCGATCAGGTCGAGGTCCCGGGTCCTGGCAAGCAGCTCGTCCGGCGCGAGATCGTGCGGCTGGTCACGCCGGGAACCGCCTTCGACGAGGAGGACGCGCGCGAGCCCGTCTGGCTCGCAGCGGTGGCGCTCGACGGGGAGCGTGCCGCGGTGGCGCTGCTCGACGCCGCCACCGGCGAGCTGCGCGCGCTGCAACCCGGCGGCCTGGAGTCGGCCGTGGACGAGCTGCAACGGGCGCGTCCGCGCGAGCTGCTCCTCGCGGAGGAGCTGCTCGGGACGCCAGCCGAGGATGCCCTGCGGAAGGCGAGCGGGGCGGTGCGGATCGAGGCGCGCACGCCGCGTGATGCCGCGGAGGCGGACCGCTTCCTGCAGCGCCACCTGGGCGTCGCCACGCTCGACGGCTTCGGCCTGCGCGACCCGCTCTCGGTGCAGGCGGCCGCGGACGCTCTCTCGTATCTGCAGGAGACGCAGCGCTCGGCCGCGCAGCACGTCGTCCGGGTGGAGGTGGAGCAGTCCGCGCAAGCGCTGTGGATCGATCCCGCCGCGGTGCAGAACCTGGAGCTCTTCCGCTGCCCTTCCGGGCGGCGCGACGGAACGCTGCTCTCGGTAGTGGATCGGACGCTGATCGCGGCCGGCTCGCGCCTGCTGTCGCGCTGGCTGGCTGCCCCGCTCACGGATCTCACAGCCATCTCCGCGCGCCAGGACGCCGTCGAGGAGCTGTCGCACGCGGCGGTCGCGCGCGAGGAGATCGCGGACGAGCTGCGCGGCGTCCTCGACGTGGAGCGTCTGCTCGGGCGCCTCGCCGTCGGCCAGGGTGCGCCGCGCGACCTCGGCGGTCTGCGCGCCTCGTTGCAGAGGATGCCAGGACTGGCAAACCGGCTCGCGGCCTGCTCGGCGCCACGCCTGCGGGAGCTCGCCCCGGCGCTCCGCGCGCTGCACGATCTTTCGGCGCTGCTCGACCGGGCGCTGGCGGACGAGCTACCGGCTGGGCGGGAGCCGGGGTTCGTCCGGCAGGGGTACCGGGCCGACCTGGACGAGCTGGCCGATCTGGCGCAAGGCGGCCGGGCCGCCATCGCCGCGCTCGAAGCGCAGGAGCGGACGCGCACCGGCATCCAGTCCCTGAAGGTTCGCTACAACCGCATCACCGGCTTCTACATCGAGGTCACCAAACCGAACCTGCACCTCGTTCCGGGCGATTACCAGCGCCGCTCCTCCACCGTCGGGGCGGAGCGATTCATCATGCCGGCGCTCGCCGAGCACGAGGCGCGCGTGCTCTCGGCGGAGGAGCGGCGCGCCGCGCTCGAGCAGCAGATTTTCGAGGAGCTGCGCGCGGCCGTGCTGTCCCGCAGCGCCGACCTGCGCGCCTGCGCCGCGGCCGCGGCCGAGGCGGATGCGCTGCTCTCTTTCGCGCGCGTCGCCGCGGAGTCGGGCTGGGTGCGGCCCGCGGTGGACGGTTCCGACGTCATCGAAGTGGTCCAAGGCCGACATCCGGTCGTCGAGCGGGCACTGGCCGCGTCCTCTGGCGGGCCGTTCGTGCCCAACGATCTGTCGCTCGACGCCGAGCGGCGGCTGGTCGTCCTCACCGGGCCCAACATGGCGGGCAAGAGCACCGCCATGCGCCAGGTGGCGCTGATCGTCGTCCTGGCTCAAGCGGGCTCGTTCGTCCCCGCGCAGCGCGCCCGCATCGGCCTGGTGGACCGGCTGTTCACCCGGGTCGGCGCAGCGGACGATCTGGCGCGCGGGCAGAGCACCTTCATGGTCGAGATGGCGGAGTGCGCGCGCATCCTGCACCAGGCTACGCCGCGTTCGCTGCTGCTCCTCGATGAAGTAGGGAGGGGCACCAGCACCTTCGACGGTCTGGCGCTGGCCTGGGCAATCGCCGAACACCTGCACGACGTGGCGCGCGCGCGGACGCTTTTCGCGACGCACTACCACGAGCTGTGCGACCTGGCGCGCGAGAAGCCGCGCGCGGTGAACCTGACCATGGCCGTGTCGGACGTCGAAGGCCGGGTGGTGTTCCTGCGCAAGGTGGTTCCCGGCGCTGCATCGCGCAGCTACGGAATCCACGTCGCGCGGCTCGCGGGTCTTCCCGAGGCGGTCCTTCGTCGCGCGCGGGAGATTCTCGGCAATCTCGAGGCGCAGGAGCTCGACGAGGCGGGACATCCGGCGCTGGCGTCCGCGCGGCGCAAGTCGCGTGCGCAGCTTGGGCTCTTCGGAGAAGCCGTCCCCGCCCCGCCGCGGGATCCCGCGCCGCCGGCCGATCCACGCGGAGCGCAGCTCGCCGAGGGGCTGGCCGCGCTCGACCTTTCGCGCACAAGCCCGCTGGACGCGCTGCTCTGGCTGCACGAGCAGCAAAAGAAGCTGCGTTGATCGAGTAACCGACTGGGATACCTGCGGTTTTTGGGTAGGTACTGAACGCATTGTCAGACCCTCGCGGTACCGTTCGCTCCGGAGCTGCTCGCAGCGGCCCCGGAGGGACGCGATGAACGTCGTGAAGCTGTGGAGGTGCCCGACCTGCAACCGCGTGTTGCGGGAACGCACCGTCGGGGAAGCGCAGCGCCGGCACGCCGAGCTGGTGCGCGAGGAGTGCGGCGGCCAGGCCGAGTTCGTCGTCGAGGCGATGTGGCCCGCGTACCTGGCCTCGCTGCGCCGGTGCCGCTGCGGCAGCCGGCGGCGGCTGAAGCCGGTCAAGGACGCCGTGCGCGGACAGCTCGATCTGCACCTCGATGCCGTGGTGCTGCAGTGAGCGCCGCGGAAAAGTTGACGCGATCGGGGTGTATGCGACGGTCGCGGCGTGACGCACACGCGCGCAGCTGCGCTCATTTGCGCGGTCCTCCTCGCCCACGGCGGGGCGGAGGCGGCCGTATCCGGGCGAGCTCTGCAGGAGAAGCGCCTCGAGGCGGGCAAGGCGGCCTTGGAGCGCCTGCGCGGCGACGCCAGGCGCCGGAGGCACCGCGACGCGTGGGAGGCGGTCATCCGCGAGCTGGACGGCGCCGTGCGGGCAGCGCCCGGTGGCTCGCGCGCGGCCGAAGCGGCGCTGTGGTCGGCTCGGGCGCGACAGGACCTGTGGAACGTTTCCCGTTCGAGGCGCGACGCCGCCGCGGCGGTCGCGGCGTATCGCAAGGTCGATGAAGCCTACACGGGCAGCTCGCCGGCTCCGCGGGCGCTGTTGCTCGCCGCGCAGCTCGCCGATCGCACCGGCGATGCGAAGGCGGCCAGCTCCGCGGCACGGAGGCTGGTCGCCCGGTATGGCGGCACGCCGGAAGCGCGCGTGGCGACCCCTCTCGCGCGCCCCCTTCGTCATCGAGCCCAGGCGCGTGCGCCCACAGGTCCGCGGCAGCGCGGCGTCCTCCCAGTCGAGGCGGACGACGAGGACGAGGACGAGGAGGCACCCGCCGCGGTCGAGCCGAGGGCTGCGGGGAAGGCGCGGATCGAACCGCAGGCGCTGGCCGCGGGAAGCCGACAGAGCTCCGAGGAGAGACCGCGCGCTCCCGCGGCAGCGGCGGAAGAACCGAGCGGCGACGGTGAATCGGATGCAGCCGAGGCCGAGGAGGAGGTCCCCGCCGCGGCGGCGAAGCTGCTCGACGGGGTCATCGAGGCAGCGCGGGCGCAGGCAGCAGCCGCCCTCGAGAGCACGGCCGGCTCCGAGGACGCGGCCGGGCTGCCCCCCGAGCCAGAAGCGCCGGAGCCCATCTCCGGCCTTACCGTCAAGGCCGCGCTGCCTCCGCGCGAAGAGGCGCCGCCGAGGGCGGGCAATCCGGCGGCGAAGGCGCGAGAGCTTCGCTCGGCGGCGCGGAAGTCGCCGGCCTCGGTCGCCGTCCAGCTGGGACTCAAGATGCGGCGGGTGGTGGTCGACCCGGGGCACGGAGGGCGCGACACGGGGGCGATCGGCCCGCGCGGAATCCGGGAGAAGGACGTCGCGCTGGCCATCGCGCGGGTGCTGGCCCACCGCCTGCGCGCGCTCGGGTTCACGGTGATCCTCACGCGCAAGGACGACAGCTACGTGTCGCTCGACGAGCGCACCCGCATCGCCAACCAGGCGCACGCGGACCTGTTCGTCTCGGTCCACTGCAACGCCGCGCGCCGCCGGACCCTGTCGGGAGTGGAGACGTGGACGCTGAACGTGGCGAGCGATCGCTACGCGACGCGGCTGGCGACGTTCGAGAATGCCGACGCCGAGCGCACCGTCTCCGATCTGCGCCTCATCCTGGCCGACCTGGCGACTCGGGCGAACGCGAGCGACGCCCGCGATCTGGCGCAGGCGGTGCAGAGCTCGCTGGTGCGCAACCTGCGCGGGCACGTGGGCAGGGTCGAGGACCACGGCGTCAAGCAAGCGCTCTTCTACGTCCTGCTCGGCGCGCACATGCCGGCGATCCTGGTCGAGACCGGGTTCATCTCCAATCCGGCCGAGGAGGCGCGGCTGCACAGCCGCAAGTACCAGGGCGGTACCGCCGACGCGATCGCCCGCGGCGTGAAAGAGTTCGTCGAGGGGCGCCAGCGGCTGGCGCGCGCCATGGACCCCTGACACCGGGTCGTTCCGGGCTTCGCTCCGCCGGGATGTCGGACCGGCGGTGTAGGGTGCTGCCATGCCGGAACCCGAGAAGGATCCCCAGCCACCGCAGCCGCCGCGCAAGGAGCCGCCCCGCCGGGAGCCGCAGAGGAAGGAGCCGCCACGGAGAGAGCCTGAACGAAGAGAGCCGGGCCGTCGGGGCCCGCCGCAGGGCGATCCGCCGAAGACACCGCAGCAGCCGCCACCCACGGCCTGAGGGGGGCACCGCGGTCCCGCGCGCGCCGCCGCACAGGCATTGCCCACGCTCGCGCGGGGCCACAATGTTGTCGGCCCGGACGCTGGCGTGCGGCCGGGTGGCGAAACCGGCGCGACCTGCGCCGCGAACGGCTATGCTCGGGGCATGGCACTGCAGCCGGGCGATCCGGGTACGCGCGTCAGCAGTGGCAAGGTGTCGCCCAGTCCGGCGGCCGCCGCCGCACGCACGCGCCTCGAGGCGGGCAGGGCGGAGATCCTCGATCGCCACCGCGCCGGCGCGGGCGGGCAGGAGGTGGTGCGCTCGATCTCGGCGCTGACCGACGAGGTCGTGCAGCAGATGTTCGCCGCCATCTCCGGCGAGCTGCAGGGGACCGCGCCGCCCAGGGTCGCGCTGATCGCGACCGGCGGATACGGCCGCAAGGAGCTGTCGCCGCGCAGCGACGTGGACCTGCTCGCCCTGCTGCCGTCGGAGGACGCAACGGCGGCGGAGCGCGGGCGGGCCGACGGGGTGGCGGAGCGGCTGCATCGCGCCTTGTGGGACGCGGGTCTCGAGGCGGGGTTCGCCGCCCGGACGCTGGGGCAGACGCTGGCGCTCGCGCGCGAGGACCACACCGCGCGCACCGCGCTGCTCGACTGCCGGCTGGTATGCGGCGATCCGACGCTGTTCAAGGACCTCGAGCGCGCGATGGTCACCGAGCTGGAGGCGCGCAAAGTGGAGGAGTTCATCCAGGAGAAGCTCGAGGAGCTACAGGTCCGAAGGAAGCGTTACGGCGGCTCGGTGTGGCTGCTGGAGCCGCACCTCAAGCAGGGCAAGGGCGGCCTGCGCCGGCGCGCGAGGTCAAGGAGGCGCGGGCGGCGCGCGACCTGCTCTGGCGCCTGCGCAACGAGCTGCACTACGCGACGGGCCGCCGCGACGACCGCCTCACCTTCGACAACCAGCGCCGCGCCGCCACCGCGCTGGGATACCGCGACTCGCCCACCGAGCTGGCCATCGAGCAGCTCATGCGCGAGACCTACATCGCGTTGCAGGAGATCGCCCGCGCTTCCGACGCCCTCATCGATCGGTGCGCGGTCGAGGACGCGCCGCGCCCGGCCGGGATCTTCGGCCGGCGCCCGCCCATCCCGCCCAAGCCGATCGACAACGCGTTCCAGCTCTGGCAGGGGCGCGTCACCGTGCACGACCGCGAGGTCTTCGCGCGCCGGCCCGCCGACCTGGTGCGGATCTTCGCCGTCGCCGAGACCTACGGGGCGCCGGTGTACAGCTACGCGCGCGATCTGCTGGTGCAGGAGGTGCAGCGGCTCGGGCCTGGCCTGGCGACCGACCGCGATGCGCATTTCGAGTTCTGGCAGTACCTGGTGCGCGAGGGCAGCGAAGGCCAGGCGCTCGCGCCGCTTCACGAGCTGGGCATTCTCGGCGCGCTTTTTCCCGAGGTGGGGCGCCTGAGGGCGCGCGCGCAGCACAGCCTGTACCACGTGTACACGGTCGACACGCACACGGTGTTCGCGCTGCAGCGCTTGATGCGGCTGCGCGCCGGCGCGCTCTCCGACGCCGAGCCCGAGCTGACCCGCATCGCCCGCGCGCAGCAGCGCCCGCTGGTGCTGATGCTGGGCCTTTTGTTCCACGACCTCGGCAAGGGGCTGGGTCCCGACCACAGCGCGCGGGGGGCGGAGCTGGTCCGCGGGTATGCGCAACGCATCGCGATGGACCCTGGCGATGCTGCGGACGTGGAGTGGCTGGTCCTCGCGCACCTCAAGATGAGCCACCTCTCGCAGCGCCGCGATCTGGAGGACATGGCGCTGATCGAGTCGTTCGCCCGCGAGCTACGCACTGTCGAGCGCCTGGAGATGTTGTACCTCTTGACGTACACCGACATGGCGAGCGTCTCCCCGGAGAACTGGACAGACTGGAAGTCGCGGCTGCTGCGGCTGCTCTACGAGAAGGCGCACGCCACCCTGCTCGCCGAGGAACTGGACCAGCCGGCGCACGCCGAGTCGCTCGAGCTGCGCCGGGAGCGCCTCGGCCGGGCGATCGAGCCACTGCTCGAGGAGCCAGCGGCGCGCAAGGCGGTCGGCGAGTTCGCCCGCGCCCTGCCGGAGAGGTACGTGAGCACGGCGCGGCCGAACGATGCCGCTCGCCACCTGAAGCTCTGGCTGGTGGCGCGCCGCACGGGATTCGCCGCCGAGCTGCGGCAGCCCGAATCCGGCGAGGCGGAGCTGACCCTGGTCGCGCCCGACCGGGCCGGCCTCCTCGCCCTCTTCTCCGCTGCCCTCGCCGCCAATGGCATCGACATCCTCGCGGCCGAGGTGAACTCGCTCGAGGACGGCATCGCGCTCGACCAGTTCATCGTCCGCGAGCCCGGTGGAGGGACACCGGCAGCCGGACGGTGGGAGGCCGCCCACGCGGATCTGCTGCGGCTCCTGAGCGGGGCGGAGGACTCGCACCGCCTGGTGCAACGCCGCCTGCGCCGCGCGTCCTGGGCCGCATCCGCCGCTCCGGCCGTGGACACCAAAGTGCGGGTGGACAACCTTTCGAGCGAGGACTGCACGATCCTCGACGTGTTCACCCAGGATCGGCCAGGCCTGCTGCATGCCATCGCCGATGCCCTGCACAGGGCAGGCGCCTCCATCGAAGTCGCTCGAATCGCCACGGAAGGGAACCGCGCGACCGACGCCTTCTACCTTCGTGAGGCGGCCGGGCGGGCAGGCGCCCGCAAGATCGCCTCCGACCATCGGCTGAGCGAGCTCCAGGCCGCCGTGGCGACGGCCATCGCTGAGCTGGCCGGAAGGTCCTGAGACCTTTCCTTAGCAGTTGCAGAAGGTTGCCCGCTTGCACCTCGCGGCAGGGCGTCCTAGCTTTCGCTCGTTGACAGTCGGGTGCCGGACAGGTGCGCCGGCCCGCCACTGTTTTCGGCGGATGCGTGGCCGGCGGCTTGCAGTCCCGGCCACCGTCCAAAGATTCAACGTTCGCGGGGGCTTAAGGCGATTCGGGGGCAGAGGACGAGATGGCCAACAAGAAAACCCAGCGGACCAGCAGGCAGATGCGCCGTGGCTCGGCACCGAAATTGAAGATGTCGACGCGGCGGTCTACGGGACGGCGCTCGCTGCGCGAGCCCGAGTTCGGCGGCATGACGGTGCGCGAAGCGGGCCGGAAGGGCGGTCTCATCGGTGGTCGGAAGGGCGGGCTGGCAGTGAAGGCGGAGCGGGGTCGCGAGTTCTACCAGGAGATCGGCCGCAAGGGCGGCCAGCGCGTGCGCGATCTCATCGCCGCGGGCCGGCGGACCGAGGAGCGCGGCACGGCGCGGAGGCGCCACACCTAGGAATGGCGCATCGAGGAAGCTACGACGTTTTTCACATTTTCCCCCTGAGGAGGGGGCGTTGAACGGGAGGGGTGGGGAATGGCGGATGAGGTGGTGAAGAAGAAGGGTGCCATGTCGGTGAGCGAGGCGGGCCGCAAGGGCGGGCAGACCGTTCGCGACAAGTACGGGCACTCCTTCTACGAGGAGATCGGCCGCAAGGGCGGCGAGACGGTCAAAGCGGAGCGGGGCCGGAGCTTCTACGAGCAGATCGGCAAGAAGGGCGGCGACACGGTCAAGGCGGAGCGGGGTGCCGGCTTCTACGAGCAAATCGGCAAGAAGGGCGGCGACGCCGTGAAGGCGGAGCGTGGGACTCCCTTCTACGAGGAGATCGGCAAGAAGGGCGGGCACAAGGTCCGCCAGCTGATCGAAGAGGGGAAGAAGGCCGCGAACGAGGCCAAGCCGATGGCCGCGCGCGAACAGGACGTCCCGTCAGTGGGCGGCGAAGTGTTGCCGGCGGCGAGCGAAGAGTAGCCCACTTGGGAGAGCGGCCATGGCGAGCAATCGCGTAAACGGCAAGGGCGGGATGACGGTCAGCGAAGCCGGCCGCAAGGGCGGCGAGCGCGTGCGCGACGAGCGCGGCGTCGGGTTCTACCAGGAGATTGGCCGCAAGGGCGGAGAGCTGGGCGGCCGCAAGGGTGGAGAGGCCGTGCGCGACAAGTACGGCCCCTCCTTCTACGAGGAGATCGGCCGCAAGGGCGGCCAGAAAGTCAGGGAACTGATCGAGCAGGGCAAGAAACGGATCTAGAGGGACGAGGGGGCTGACGGGGGAGGGGAGGGGGGATCCTTCCAACCACCGGAGGCAGGAGATGGCGGACGAGAAGAAGGGCGGGATGACGGTTGCCGAGGCAGGACGCAAGGGAGGCGTGAAGGTCGCGCAGGAGCGCGGCCGGGCCTTCTACGAGCAGATCGGCAAGAAGGGCGGCGAGACCGTCAAGGCGGAGCGCGGGCACGAGTTCTACGAGAAGATCGGCAAGAAGGGCGGAGAGAGCGTGCGCGCGAGCCGCGGTCCCGAGTTCTACTCGCAGATCGGTCACAAGGGTGGCCAGAAGGTCCGCGAGTTGATCGAGCAGGGCAAGCGCCTGGGCCGCGCGGCCGCGAAGAAGACCGAGGAGAGCGAACGCGAAGGCGAAGGGCGGGCGCCGACTGGCAGCGCGGGCATCAATTCGGGCCGCGGCGAGTAGCACGGCCTCCTGCCTCGACGGTACGCGGCGGTCCACCTGTCTGGTGGCCGCCGCGTCCGCTTCGCCGCGGGACTTCCCAGGAGCTTCCCGCGCTGCCGACGGGGGCAGGCGCTGCGCCCGCCGCCCGATTTCTTGCGCCGCTCGTGGCGCGCCCTCAGCATGGCGCGGTGGCGAGGCGCGCTCCCATCCAGCCGATCGACCCGGTGCACCCGCAGCCGCGGCACGTCTCGCGCGCGGTCTCGGTGCTCGATGCGGGCGGGCTGGTGAGCTACCCGACCGACACGTATTACGCGATCGGTTGCGATCTCTTCCAGAAGAAGGCCATCGAGCGCATGGCGCTTCTCAAGCGCCGCGATCCCCGCAAGCCGTTCGCGTTCCTCTGCGGCGATCTGGGCGAGGTGGCGAAGTACGCCATCGTCGACAACGATCGATTCCGCCTGCTGCGGCGTCTCCTCCCGGGTCCCTACACGGTGGTGCTTCCCGCCACGCGTCTGGTGCCGCGAACCGCGCTCACCCGGCAGCGCGCCGTCGGCGTGCGGGTCCCGGATGCTCCCGTCGCGACCGCGCTGGTGCATGGCCTCGGGCGACCCCTGGCGACCACCAGCGCGGCGCTCGCGGACGACGAGCCGCTCGTGCAGGCGACGGACATCCAGGAGCAGCTGGGGCACGGGCTGGACCTGATCCTCGACGGCGGGATGACGCTCAACGAGCCGTCCACCGTGATCGACCTGACCGGACCCCGGCCGCTGGTGCTGCGGCAGGGGAAGGGACACATCGAGGGGCTGCTGGCATGAGCGAGATCACCGCGGGAGCGCCGGGGCCGCTCGACGACGCGCTGGATCGCTACCTGGCGCACCTGCGCGTCGAACGGGCTCTGCAGCCTGCCACGCTCGAATCGTACGCGCGCGACCTGCGCGAATACCTGGACTGGCTCGCGGCGCGCGGCGTGCCGGCGCTGGCCCCGGTCACGCAGATCCAGGTGCTGGAGCACGTGGCGTCGCTGCAGCAGCGCGGCTTGTCGCGCGCCTCGCAGGCGCGCCACCTCGCGGCGGTGCGCGGGCTGCACCGGTTCGCCAGCGCGGAGGGGTTGGCGCCGATCGACCCGACCGAGGGCGTAGAAGCCTCGCGCGGGTCGCGGCCGCTGCCGGACTTCCTCGGCGTCGAGGAGGTGGACCGCCTCCTCGCCCAGCCCGACGCCGCGACGCCGCAGGGCGTGCGCGACCGCGCCATGCTCGAGCTGCTCTACGCCAGCGGCCTGCGCGTCTCCGAGCTCGTCGCGCTGCCCCTTGCGGCGGTGGACCCGCGGCTCGGCATCGTCCGCGTGCGCGGGAAGGGTGGCAAGGAGCGCATCGTGCCGGTGGGCCAGCGGGCCCAGGCGGCGCTGGAGACGTATCTCCGCGGCGCCCGGACGGCGCTGCTCCGCTCGCGGCAGAACCGCGACCTGTTCGTCACCCACCGCGGCCGGCGCATGACCCGGCAAGGGTTCTGGAAGCTGCTCGGCCGCTACGCCGCCGCCGCGGGCTTGCGCGACGTCCACCCGCACACCCTGCGCCACAGCTTCGCCACCCATCTCCTCGAGCGCGGCGCCGATCTGCGCGCCGTGCAGGCGATGCTCGGGCACGCCGACATCGCCACCACGCAGATCTACACGCACGTCGACCGCGAACGCCTCAAGGTCGTTCTCTCGAAGCACCCCCGCGCCTGAACACTCGCCGCCGCATCCGGCGGCCCTGTGCTTTTCGGCGAGCGCAGCGGGACCCATTCCTTCCGTGGTAGGCAGGATCGCATGCTCGCGCTCTTGCTGGCCGCGTCGCTTTCGTGCCCGCGGATGCTGGAAGTAGACCCCAAGGAATGGAAGGAGGCGCTGCTCAAAGCGGCGCCGGGATCGAAAGAGCAGGGCCAGCTCCTGGAGCAACTCGGGTTCCGCCCGGTGCCGCCGCCCGGCGATGCGGCGCCGGAGGCGGAATGCGCCGAAGAGCCGGTGGTGCGCGGCATCGACCTTCTCCCCGCGAGCGTGACCGGCGGCAAGGATCTGGTCGTGCACGCCCGCTTCGAGCTCTGCGCGGACGAGGGAGATGCGCATTTCTGGTCGCAGCGGATCGCGGTGCTCAAGGCCTTGCGCGGCGGCGCGTATTGCAAGCTCGGCGGAGAGGACCCTTCGATCGACGCTGCGGCGAGCGACGTGTGCGGCGGCCCCGACCGGCTGCCGCGGCTGTTGAAGCTCGTCCGCCTGACCAGCCGGCGGCGCGATACGCTGCAGCTCGAGGACCGGATCGACGACTGCCCGGGACCGGTGCACATCTCGATCGAGCGCGTCGCGTTTCTCGACGCGCACGGCGATCGGCTGGTCCAGGCTTTCCAGCTGAAGACCCGCGAGGCATCGTCCGAAGCGGCGGAGGAGCCCGCGCAAGTCGTCGAGCGGACGGTGAAGCCCAGCGGCGGCGTGTTCCCCCGCAAGCTGTTGGTGACGGAGGAGACCGCCTGCCCGGAGGGCAATCCGGGCGGCTCGTGTACGCCGGGGAGGCGCGCGACCGTGTACGTGCTCGCCGGAGACAAGTACGTCGCCCGATGACCTCGGCGACCACTTCGGGTAGGGTGCCTCACTTCTTTTCGCGCGGCGCGAGCCGCCCGGGAGTGCAGAGATGGCAGAAGCCGAGGCGCCGGTCGGCCGACCGGCGCCCCACAGGGTCCCGCGCAGGGTCGTCTCGGGGATGCGCCCCACCGGGCGGATGCACCTGGGCCACTACCAGGGCGCGATCAAGAGCTGGATCGAGCTGGCCAGGATCGCGGAGTGCTTCTTCTTCTCCGCCGACTGGCACGCGTTCACCACCGACTACAAGGATCCGTCGAAGATCGCCGAGGCGCAGCGGGAGATGTTCATCGACTGGATCGCCGCCGGGCTCGATCCGCAGCGGTGCACGCTGTTCGTCCAGAGCCACGTCAAGCAGCACGCCGAGCTGTTCCTGCTCCTCGGGATGGTGGCGCCGATCGGCTGGCTCGAGCGCGTTCCGACCTACAAGGAACAGCAGGAGCAGCTTCGCGAAAAGCATCTCGAGCTCGCGCGCGAGCTGGGCCGCCGCTTCAACCACCTGTACGGCTCTACGGGCAAGCCGGTCCTGATCGAGCCGCACCCGTACCTGACCGAAGTCCCGAAGATCCTGGGGCTCGACGGGCGGAAGATGAGCAAGTCGTACGGGAACGCCGTCGAGCTGGGCGAGGATCCCGAGCAGGCACGCAAGCGCATCATGGTGGCGGTGACCGACCCGGCGCGGAAGCGCCGGCACGACCCCGGCCATCCGGAGGTGTGTCCCATCTACCACCTGCACCGCGCGTACAGTCCTCCCGAGACGGTGGACCTGGTCGATCGCGAATGCCGCAGCGCCGGTATCGGCTGCGTCGACTGCAAGAAGATGCTTCTGCTCAACCTGTTGCCGGTCCTGGAGAAGCACCGCGCCGCCCGCCAGGAGCTGGAGCGCGCGCCGGGGCGGGTCGAGGAGCTGGTGCGGCTCGGCACGGAGAAGGCGCGCGCGATGGCCGAGGAGACGATGGTGAAGGTCCGCGCCGCGATGAAGCTCGAGTAGGTGGAGCCGGAGATCCCAGAGAACGCGGCGGAAGCGGCGCCGCCCGCGCCGCAAGGGGGGGGCTTCGCCGTCGCGCTGCCCCAGTTCGAAGGGCCGCTGGACCTGCTCTTGTCGCTCATCCAGGAGCACAAGCTCGACGTCCTCCACGTCCCCATCGCGTTCATCACCGACCGCTACCTCGAGTACATGGAGGCGGCGCGCGCGCTGAACCTCGACCTGGCCGGCGAATATCTCCTGATGGCGGCGACGCTGGCGCACATCAAGTCGCGCATGCTCCTGCCACCGCAGGAGTCGCAAGACGCGGCGGACGGCGAGCCGGGACCGGATCCGCGCCAGGAGCTGATCCGCCGGCTGCTCGAGTACCAGAAGTACAAGATGGCCGGGCAGGACCTGGCCGCGCAGCCGCAGCTCGGTCGGGACGTGTTCACGCGCCGCGCCCGCGAGGAGCTCCCGCTCGCCCCCGAGGACATGTCGGTGCTGCGGCCGCCGGACCTCTCCGCCTACCGTCTCATCGAGGCGCTCTCCAACGTGCTGGCCCGGCGCAAGATCGAGATCCCGCACGAAGTGTTCGTCGAGCGCCTCTCGATCGGCGACCGCATCTCGGCGATCACCGACCGGCTGCGCGACGACGAGCGGATCGCCTTCACCTCCTTGTTCGCCGACCTGGGCGCGCACGACCGCCACCGCGTCGTGCCCACCTTCCTGGCGGTGCTCGAGATGACCAAGCTGAAGCTGATCAAGGTCCACCAGCTTGACCGGCACGGCGAGATCTACCTGTCCCGCAGCGAGGCGCTCTTCGACGCCTCGCCGGAAGGAGTCCAGCTTGACTACCGAGGCTGAGCGGAATGGCGAGATCCCGCGCGAAGCGGCCGGAGCGCCGCCCGGCGCGGCCGATACACCGCCCGAGGCGGCTGAGTCGCCACCCGCCGACGAGCAGGAGCTGCACCAGACGGCGCAGACCGACCTCTCGCTGCTCGCCGAGGCGGCGCGGTTCGCCACGCCGGAGCGGGTGCGCGCGGCCGTCGAGGCGTTGCTGTTCGCGGCCGACAAGCCGCTCGACCTGGCGGCGCTGCGCGACGCGACCCAATTCGACGAACAGAACCTGAAAGATGCCCTCGCGGCACTGCAGCAGAAGCACGCCCCGGGCTCGGGGGGGACGGTGCTGCTCGACCTCGGCGGCCGCTGGCAGCTGCGCACCGACCCTCAGCTGAGCGCGTACGTGCGCCGGATGCTGCAGGTGAAGCCGATGCGGCTGACGCGCGCGGCGCTGGAGACGCTCGCCATCGTGGCGTACCGGCAGCCGGTCACGCGGCCCGAGATGGAGGATTTGCGCGGCGTCGACTGCGGCGCGGTCACCAAGGCGCTGCTCGAGCGCAAGCTGATCCGCATCCTCGGCAAGAAGGACGAGCCCGGCCGGCCGCTGTTGTACGGCACGACCCGGGAATTCCTCGAGCTCTTCAACCTGCGCGACCTCACCCAGCTGCCCACCCTGCGCGAGTTCCAGGAGCTCTCGGAGGAGAGCCGCAAGATCGTCGAGGAGGAGACGCCCGCCCCACCCGTCGCCGGGCTCACCGATCTGGCGCAGGATCCGCAGGCGGCCGAGAAGCTCGCGCAGCACACCGCGGAGAGCGACGCCGCCCTTTCGCAGCTCGAGGACGCGATGGACGCGGCGGAGGAGCGGAGCAAGGCCGCCGCGCAAGTGCTGGCCCCGCCGACCGATCCGAATGCTCCGCCCGGGGCGCCGGCGAGCACGACCGGCGAGCAACCGGCAGACGGCGAGCCGCAAGCCGCAACGCGCAAGCCGGACCAGTGATGCAGGAGCGTCTC
The DNA here is from genome assembly GCA_005888115.1 of Deltaproteobacteria bacterium. Lineage (GTDB taxonomy): Bacteria > Myxococcota > Myxococcia > Myxococcales > 40CM-4-68-19 > VBKO01. Next base: position 9,130 of record VBKO01000128.1, on the reverse strand, counting down.
CAGAAGATCCTCGCCCACGCCGGCGTCGCGTCGCGCCGCAAGGCCGAGCAGCTCATCGCCGAGGGGCGGGTCGACCTGAACGGCCAGACCGTGCGGGAGCTGGGCACCAAGGCCGATCCGCGCAAGGACCTCATCCGCGTCGACGGGAAGCTCATCGCCGATCCCGAGGACAAGGTCTGGTTCGTGCTCTACAAGCCCGCCGGGTGCGTGACGACGCTCTCCGATCCGGAAAGCCGCCCAACCATCGCGCAGTACCTGAAGGGCATTCCCGAGCGCGTCTACCCGGTGGGCCGCCTCGACTACGACGTCGAAGGCGCTCTGCTGGTCACCAACGACGGCGAGCTCGCGCACCAGCTGATGCATCCGCGTTTCGGGGTGCGCCGGACGTACCTCGCCAAGGTGGCGGGAGTGCCGCGTCCGGAGCAGATCGATCGCCTCTTGTCGGGCGTGCGGCTCGAGGACGGGCGCGCCCGGGCGCTCGATGCGGCGGTGCAGAGCCGGACTCCGCGCAATACCTGGGTACGGGTGGTCGTCTCCGAAGGGCGGCCGCACCTGGTGAAGCGGCTGATGGAGGCCGTGGGCGCCCCGGTGCTCAAGCTGCACCGCGCGGACTACGGCGGCGTCGGCGTGGAAGGGTTGCGGCCGGGCGACTACCGCGAGCTGAGCCGCGCGGAGCTGCACGCGCTGCGCGAGCAGGCGGGGAAGAAGGCGCATCCGAGCCCCGCGCGGCCGGTGGCGCTTCCCGCGCGGCGCCACGGACACGGTCCGCCTGCGCCGCTGGGCAGGCGCAGGTGAGGAGCTGTCCCCCTTCCCGGGTCGCGCACCCACCCGCGGCGAGAGCGGCGCCGAACGCGACAGGATCGTGCAGCAGGGATAAAAAAGATCGCGCATGGCCAAGGACGCCATCGACGCGCGCAAGCTGAAGGACTCCGCCGCCGAGTACCTGAAGAAGTCGAAGTTCGAGAAGGCGGCCGAAGTCCTGGAAGACCTCGTCCAGGCCGAGCCGAAGGACGTGCAGCACCGGCTCAGGCTGGGCGACTGCTACCGCAAGCTGGATCAGCCGCAGAAGTCCATCGCGCAGTACGACGCCGCCGGCCGCTACTACGCGGACCAGGGGCAGCTCATCAAGGCCATCGCCGCCGTGAAGGTGATCCTCGAGATCGATCCGCGGAACGCCGAGGCGCAGAAGCAGCTCGCCGAAATGAACGAGCGCCGCCTGGGCAAGGGCGCGGCTTCGAGCGCGGGGCCGGGCGCGACGCGGAAGCCCATCGGGCGGATCACTCCGGCGAAAGCCGGGGGGGACGGCGGTGCGGGGCCGGCGGACGGGACCGACGCGATCGAGTTGCCGGAACAGCCGCAGATCACCAGGAAGGTCCCGCCCGCACCGACCCGCGGCGCGCAGCGCGGCGCGATGGTGGATCGCATCCAGGCGGCCGGCGCGGACGGCGACTCCCTCGAGCTCGACGATGCGCCGAAGAACTTCTCCCCCGGCTACACGGAGGGCGCGCTCATCACGCCACCTCCCGAGGCGCATTCCTGCTCCCCGACCGCCCGCGCCGAGATCCAGGACCTGCCCGACGACGCCATCCTCGAGGCCGAGCCCGAGGACCTGGCTGCGAGCCCGGACGACGAGGAGGTGGTCGCGACGTCGCTCGCGGCCGGCAGCCCCATCGCCGATCTGCTCAGCGCCGACGCGGAGGAGGAGATCGAGCTGCTCTCGATCTCGACTGACCGCGCCGAGGAGCCGGAAGCCGACGGGAGCGGCGACGATCTGGAGGCCGCCTTCGGCGCCATCGTGCCGGACGCGCGGGCGGCGCCGCGCAAAGTGCCCGCGCGCGTGCCGTTGTTCGACGATCTGCCGCGCGACGCGTTTGTCGAGCTGGTGAACCGCCTCTCCTACCGGCGCTACGGAGCCGGCGAGCAGATCCTGAAAGAGGGCGAGCCGGGCCGGAGCTTCTTCGTCATCGTCGAGGGCAAGGTCCGCATCTGGAAGAAATTGCCGGGCGACGAGGAGCTGCAGCTCGCCACGCTCGAGGAGGGCGCGTTCTTCGGCGAGATGGCGCTCCTCTCCGGCGCTCCGCGCACGGCGAACGTCTCGGCCGAGGACGATACCGAGCTGCTCGAAGTGTCGGACGCGGTGTTGCGTCACCTGGCGAAGAACCACCCGCAAGTGGTCAAGTCGCTGAAGAACTTCTATCGGCAGCGGTTGCTCAACAACGTGATGGCGATCTCGCCCCTCTTCAAGGACTTCGATCCGGCGGAGCGGCGGCAGCTGGTGGAGAAGTTCAAGCTTCGCCAGGCCGCGCCCGGCGAGATGCTGATCAAGGAAGGGGCGCAATCCGACGGGCTGTACGTGGTGCTGCACGGGTCGGTCGACGTCGCCGCGCAGGCGATCGATCTGGCGCACCTCAAGGAAGGCGAGATCTTCGGCGAGATCTCGCTCCTCACCCGCCAACCCGCCACCGCGACCGTCGTCTCGCCGGGGAACTCCATCCTGCTGCGGCTCCCCCGCGATCAGTTCCAGGAGCTGGTGGTCACCCACCCGCAGATCCTCGCCCTGGTGAGCGAGCTGACCGAGCAGCGCACAGCCGCGACCCGCGCCGCCCTGGAGCAGCACGGGATCTCCAGCTTCGTGTAGCCCATCCTGCGAGGCGACTCCTCCGGACGTCAGGCGAGGGGATCGGTTCGCGCTGCGATCACGACGGCGAGGCTCCGCGTCCGAGAAAAAGATCGATCTGCCGTTCCGCTCGTCGAAGTCATGAATCGTGATCCGGACTCTCGACGCGCTCGACGCAACCAACCGTGCCGAGGTGGACGCGCGAGCTGAGTGCCTCGCCACCCCGGTGCCCGAGCTCACCCGTGAAAAGCAATGGAGACCGAGCGTGGTTTCTCCTCGTACGCGGATACGCAATCCGAACCTCCCGGCCTCGAATGCGCGAGGGGATTACCCTTTCTTCGTCGCCTGCGAGCCGAGCTCGCCGCGGCGGACGATCCCCTTGTCCTGGAGGATCTCCACCAATGCGCGGAAAGCGCGACCTTGTGCGGTCATCTGCTTCTCCAGCCGGACGAGCAGCATGCGCAATTCCGCGATGGCGTCGCCGTGCGCGGCCAACGGCGCCACCGCGCCGGCCGCCAGCTCGCCGTCGCCGTTGCGCTGCCCCGCGCCCGGGATCGATCGCAGCGGGTCGCCCAGCCTGTCCGGCTGGGCCGCTTGGTCGCCGAAGTAGTAGCGCCTGACCGCGTGGTCGATGCTGCTCATCGTGCACAAGATCGGTTCCAGCGTGTGCTGCGCGATCTGCGCCACCTCCTGCAGCGTGCCCTGGTCCGGCTCCGCCGTCGCGAGCCACAAGACGCGCCGCTGCGGATCGACGCGCACCGGAAACACGCCGTAGCGCTCGCAGGCGTCGACCGGAAGGGTGGACAACGCGTCGGGCGCGATCTGCGCCTGCGTGAGGTCGATGGTGTCGAGCCCGAGCTGGGTGGCGAGCGCGTGCACCAGTTGCTCCTCGGTCACGTACCCCAGATCCACCAGCGTTCGCCCCAGCTTTCCTCCGAAGGCGCGCTGGTCGGAGAGCGCGGCGAGCAGCTTCTCTTCGTCGATCACGCCCTGTTGGATGAGGATGTCGCCCAGCTTCGCGCTCATCTACATCTTCTCCGCGCCCGGCAGGCGCACGAACTGGACCGAGGCGCGGCGCCCCTGCACGGTGAGCAGCGCGGCCTGGCCGCCGACTCGCGTCCCGTCACCCATCGGCCAGGCGGTCCGGTCCGCGGCGCCGGGATTCAGGTACAGCTGGTCGGCGGACGCTTCGGCCGCGATCGGCGTTCCCCTCCCGTCGACGGCGCGGCCGCCCGACTCCCAGACCTGGCCGAAGATCCCGAACGGCGCTCGCCTCGGCGCGAGCAGCGGGACGATGCGCGGATCCCCGACGTTCTGCCCTTCGCTCACGTCGAGGGCCGATCGATCCCGCCCTCGTGGGGGCACCGCCATGACCAGGACCGCCGGAGGCTCCTTGGCGGACAGCCGGTCGAGGAACGAGGCGAGCGCGTCCAGGTCGCGCTGCACGTACACGCACGCGCCGTCCGCGTGCAGCAAGCGTCGGTCCATCGTTCCGGGCAAGCCGACGACGAGCGCGTCGCCGGCATCGACGACGCGCGCATGCGAGAGGTCCCACACCTTGGCGCCCTTCTTGCGCAGCTCGCTTTCGGCGGCGTCCAGCTCGGCTCGCACCTCGCGGTTCCCGGGCGCCACCAGGAGCGGCAGCCCGGTCTCGGTGAGCACTCCGAGGAGCGTCTCCTGCTCGTCCGGGTTGTCGCCCACGTCTCCGTCCGCCACCATCACTTCCGCTCCTCGCTTGACCACCTCGGCGGCGAGCTTGCGCAGGTGCGCCACGTTCTCGTCGTCCGCGTCCTTGAGTCCGGCGAACACCCCGAGGCGCAGCGTGCCCGACGCTGGCCGGATCTGGACGCGGATGCCCGAAAGCTCCAGCGGCGCGGCGCAGCTCGCATCGCTGCGCTGCTGCGCGGCGGCGGGCGCGGCGGGCTGCGGCGGAGCAGCGGGCGCAGTGGCGCCGCCCGAGGGCGGCTTCTGCGTGCAAGCCGCGAGCACGGCCGCACAGCACCAAGCGACGCGATTCCGGACGCTCATTCGGGCAGTGTACGCGAATACGTAGCCGTCTATCCTTCCAACGCCTGGAACAGCTCCTCGGGTGTGGCGGGCTTCTTGACGAATCGGTCGACCACGCCCGCCGAGTTGAGTGCCTCGATGCCGGGAATGTCTCGCCCCGAGGTGAGGACCTTGCGCAGACCAGGCCTCGTCGCGAGTTGCACCAGGAGCCACACGCCGTTCTGGCCCGGAAGGTCGTAGTCCGTCAGGACCGCCGCGAACTCGGCCGCCCCGGCCAGCCGCGCCGCTTCCTCCGCCGACGACGCGGTGGCGATCGTGTAACGCCTCTCGAGAACCCGTCGCAGAGCATGCAGAACGGCGGGCTCGTCGTCGACGAGGAGCAACCAGCGCGGCCGGATCGCCATCTTGGCGAGAATTGTAATTCACAACTCATGAGTGGTACAACTCAAGAGCTCTACGGGATAGCCGAGGGCGGGTGCCCCGCGCCCTCGGCTCCTCCCCGCATGCGCACGGAAGGTCCGAGCTGAAGGAGCGGCCGGCGGTCATGCGGGCGCTTCGCGAGGAGCAGCGGCGCTTGGGCGCGCGCCTGCGAGCGCTGCGCGAAGAGAGAGCACTGACGCAGGAGCAGGCCGCCGAGCAGATCGGCCTGCATTCCAACCACCTTCAGCGTCTCGAGCGCGGGGCCGCCAACGTGACGCTCGTGACGCTGGTCGCGGTGTCGCTGGCGTACCGGGTGTCCGTCCGTTCGCTGTTCGAGCAGCCCCGCTCGAAGCGGATTCAGCCGTTCCGGCAAGTGGCTTCCGAGCAGCTGCGCCGCTTTGGCAATGCCGTTCCCTTGTACTCGCTCAAAGCGGCCGCCGGCCGGTTCGGCGCACAGCAGCAGGTCGAGCCGGAGGGCTGGGTTCGTCCGCTGGGACGGACGCGCCCCGGCAAGGGCCTGTTTGTGGCGCAGGTCGTCGGCGAGTCGATGCGCCGCCGCATTCCGAACGGAGCCTACTGCCTGTTCCGACATCCGGTGCTGGGTAGCCGCAACGGCCGGGTGGTCCTGGCGCAGCACAGACAGATCCACGATCCAGATCACGGCGGACGGTACACGGTGAAGGTCTATCACGCCCGGAAGCAGCACGCGGGGGCGGAAGGCGGACGGACCGTGGAGGTGAGGCTCGAGCCCGACACGGACGCGCCGGGCTATCGGCCGATCGTGCTCCGGGGGCTGGAGGAGGACGAGCTGACGATCGTGGCCGAGTTGGTCGAGGTCCTTCCCGGCGGCTGATTCGCGCGACGCTAGGAAACGTGCGGCGGCAGCGAACGGCCCAGCCGCGAGCTGACTGCCGCGCCGAGCGCGAAGAACTGCAGCAAGGCAAGCAGCGGCACTCCCAGCCAGGGGACGAACGCGAGCAGCAGCAGGACGATGATGCCCATCCCCAGGGCCGCGGGAGGCACGAAGCGTTGCCCGGGCCCGGCCGGAAGCGCTTCACCCAGTCGCAGCGCCACCGAGCTGACTCCCAGGGTGATGGCGAGGAAGATCATCACCGGGAGGAGAGGCACCAGCGGGATGCCCACCACGGAGATGAGGAGCAGGATGGCGAGCGGGAGCAGCAGCAGCCAGCACAGGAACCCCACCAGGAAGCTCTTCAGCGGCTGCTCGAACATGGCGTGCCCCACCTGGCGCACGCGCTCGGGCCACAAGCGCAAGGTGAGAAGGCCGATCAGGTAGACCACCGCGAACAGCGCCAGGGTGGGGAAGAAGCCGAATGGTCCGAGCGAGGAAAGGATCGAGTGCCGGCGCGAGCGGAACAGCTTGCCGAGACCGATCTGCACGTGCTCGCCGATCACCTGGCCGCCGCGCTGCACCTCCACCTGGCCGAGGATCGCCGCGGTGTCGCCGAGGACCACCGCGCCCTGGTCGATCACCGTGCTGCCCAGGATGCTGACCGCGTCTCCCTGGACCACGCTGTTGGGCTCCAGCTCGATCGAGCCGCCCACGTTGACCACGTCCCCCTGGACCACCGTCCCCGCGGGCACCACCAGGTCGCCCTGGAAGAAGTGGACCATGTCGTGCCCGTGAGGAGCACGCGTACCCTGCACGCGGCGCTCGCGACGGCGGGTGTGCTCGACCAGCATGCCGGCGCTGGTCGCTCCGGGAGCGGGCACCACCACCAGCTTGTCGCGGTGCAGGACGCCCATCGAGCCGCTCGCCTTGAGGACCTGCCGGACCGCTTCGCGCGGATCGGTTTCCTGGAGGTCGACGTCGATGCGCTCCTTCTCCACTCCGACGAGCGTGAGCGACCAGCCGGCGGAACGGGCGATGCGATGCAGGACGCCGACCGCCGGGACGTTGTGCGCGGTCTCGGAGTAGGGGGGCAGGTCACGCGGCGTGTCCTTGCCGATCTGGATCCGGAGGCGCGGGAGCTTGGCTGGGACCGGCGATTCCGGCGGCACCACCTCGAGGTCGGAGTCGGAGTCCTCGTCCGGGTCGGATTCGGCCGCGTCGTCCTGCGCCTGCTGCTCGGTCCGCTGCACCATGGCGCGGACCTTGTCGGAGATGCGGGCGCTACCGCCGCCCTCCGCGAAGTGGTCGACGATTGCATGGGCGCCCGACCGCAGGGTGCCGGACACACTGAAAGCGAGAAGAAGCGCGAGCGAGGCGGCCATGGGTCAAGGGCTCGCGTGGGCGGGCACGGTGCCGGGGCGCAGGCGCAGCGCACGGGCGAGGATGCAGAGGATGGCGGCGGCGAACACGAACGCGCCCAGCCCGAGCGGCAGCCGCGCCGCCTCGAGCACCGGCGCAGCCGCCGAGACGACGTGCCGGCCCACCGTCCACATCTCGAGGAACCCGTCGAGGTGGGCGGTGGGAGCGGCGGACAGCGCCCAGCCGAGGATGGCGAAGACGCCGACCAGGGCCGCGGGGATGGCGGCGAGCAGGGTGTGCCGGCGCTGCGTGAGCGCGTGCTCGCGGTGCTCGACGGCCTGGAGCACGCCCGCGGTGAAATCGGCCGGGAGCGTCGGGTCCTGCAGCGTCGTCAGCCGCTGCACGAGCGCGCCGTACATGGACTGCTCGGCGCTGCACTCCGCGCAGGCATCGGCGTGCTCGCGCGCGGCCATCCCCTCGGGCCCGCGCAGCGTCCCGTCCGCCAGGCCCTGGATCTGTTCCTCGGTGAGGTGGGGGTGCGCACTCATGGCAAGTGCTCCGCGAGCTTGGACTTGAGCTCCTTGCGAGCCCGGTGCAACCAGGTCATCACGGTGCCCATCGGCACGCCCATGGCCGCGGCGATCTCAGCATAGCTCTTGTGCTGCACGTGGAAGAGGGCGATCACCTCGCGGTACCGGGGCGGCAGGGAAGCGACCGCCGCGTCGAGGTCGCGCTGCGCCTCGCTCTCCTGGACTGCCTGCTCGCCCCCGAGCGCGAACTGATCGGCGGGCTCGGAGGCGACGCCGGGCCCTGGATCCTCGCCGCGCGCCTCGGAAACGAGCGCCAGCGTGGGGCGCCGGCGGCGCAAGAGATCGATGCAGTGGTTCCGGGCGATGCGCAGCACCCAGGCGCCGAAAGGCTGCCGTGCGTCGAAGTCGCGGATGCTGGTGTAGGCGCGGACGAACGCCTCCTGGGCGGCGTCGCGGGCCTCGTCAGTGGAGCCGACCAGGCGGTAGCAGAGGCCGAACACCGAGGCCTTGTGCTTCTCGACCAGCCGCGCGAAGCAGGCCTTGTCGCCGGCGGCCGCCGCCTGCGCCCATTCCACCTCGTCGGTGGGGCAACCTGGACGCGCCGTCTCGTGCGGTCGGGTCAAGGGAAAGGGGAGCGCGAGGGCGGTATCCACGTCCAGGTCCAACGCCGAGAGTGCGCCACTATTTCACGTCAGCGGGAAAGAAGCCCCCAGCGCCGCTCGGCGAGCAGGGTAGCGAGCCCCACCACGAGCGGCAGGAAGGTCGCACCCGCTCCCACCAGGAGGAACCGCAAGAACGGGATCTTGCCCTTGTTTCCGGCCAGTTCGAACACGATCAAGTTCGCCACCGAGGCGACGGGGGTCAGGTTCCCGGCCAGGGTGCTGACCAGGGCCAGCGAGAGCCAGGAAATGTGCGGGTCGGCCATCTTGGGGAGCCAGTGGCTCGCCAGCAGCACGAACGGAACGTTGCTGACCAGTTGGCAGGCGGCGACGGTGAACGCGCCGAAGCGGACCGTCTGCTGCACCGCGTCGGAACCGAACGCAGGCTCGAGCGAGTGATAGAGCCGCTCCGCGATTCCGGCCTGCGCGACGCCGTGGGTGACGACGAACAGCGCGGCGAAGAAGAGCAGCAGCGTGCCGTCCACCTGCGCGAAGATCTCGCGGGGATCGCCGCGCGTCACGATGAGCAGCAGCGCGGCGCCGACCATCGCCGTCCAGGCGAGGTTGTAGCCTGCGAGGAACCCGGCGACGACGAAGACCAGGGCGCCCGCGCAGAGGAGGGCATGCCCGCGGCGGAGCGGCGGCTCAGGGACATGCGCGTCGACGCGCGAGGAGGGGGCGAGCT
>VBKO01000127.1 GCA_005888115.1 Deltaproteobacteria bacterium | reverse complement strand
GAAAGGAGGGGCGGCCTCGCGGCCGCCCCTCCCGAGTACAAAGACGTCGAACGAAGGAGCTACTTACACGTCGTTATGGTCGTTCGCCGGTTCTCCGCCTGCCACGTTGCCGGTCTGCATGCAGGTGGCGGTGGCCGTTCCGGGGAAGGAGCGCGACCCGGTAGAGATCGACCAGTGGTCGAGGTCCGTGTCGCCGTCCACGTTGCCGACCGCGAACACCGTCCACTGCGGAGCGCCGACCGCGTCGTTCCAGGTGTTGGCGTCCGGGATGCCGGTGCCGGTGCAGGCGCTCTGCTGGTAGGCGACGGCGGTGTAGCCCTTGAACTGGTCGACGCCGATGCCGTTCGACCCGGCCGCGTAGGTCTCGACCGCGGTCGAGCGGCTCGACAGCACCACGGCGGCGCCGTTGAGGAAGTACGCGTACCGGTTGTTGCGCTCCGGGACGAAGCCGATCTCGGTCACGATGGACGAGTACCGGTCCTTCTCCTGGTAGAACGCCTTCATCGCGGTGAACGAGGCCTTCAAGTTCGCCTTCGCCTCGCTCTGCTTCGACCGCGCCTGGAACTTGATGAAGTTCGGGATCGCGATCGCCGCAAGGATGCCGATGATCGCGACGACGATCATCAGCTCGATGAGCGTGAAGCCCTTTTGCAGTTTCTTCATTGTGGTCCTCCTTGGAATGGCCACCCTCTGGAACAGCAAGGCACGGGCCGCACTGCGGGAGGCGGAATTCCGGGCGGTTGCGTGCCGGCGCAGACGGTTGTCGGATACCCGGTCTTGTCTGTCGGGTGACGGAGGCTGTCAGTAGTTGCTGCTCCAACATTCGGCCAGCTGTAAGCGGCCGTCGCACACGCCGCGGACCGCGCCCGAGCCGCGATCCGTTCTGTTGCGGCTCGTGCGAACTGCGCTACGGTACCGCGCGATGCAGGGCGCGATTCGCACCGAGCAACTCGGCAAGACGTTCCGGGTCGGCTTCTGGGGACGGAAGGTGAAGGCCGTCGAGGACTTGTCGCTGGAGGTCCAGGACGGCGAGATTTTCGGGTTGCTCGGCCCCAACGGCGCCGGCAAGACCACGGCGATCAAGATTCTGCTCGGGTTCGTCCGCCCGACCCGAGGCCGGGCGTTCGTGGCGGGAGAGCCGGCCGGGTCGCTCGCCGCGCGCAGGACGCTGGGTTACCTGCCCGAGAACCCGGCGCTCTACGAGTTCCTCACCGGCGAGGAGTATCTCCGGTTCGCCGGACGGCTTGCGGGGCTCTCGCGCCGGGACGCCGCGTCGCGTACCGAGCGGCTTCTCGAACAGGTCGGGCTCAAAGGTCGTGCCGATCGGGCGGTCCGCCGGTTCTCGAAGGGGATGGTGCAGCGGCTGGCGCTGGCGCAGGCGCTCATTGGAGATCCGCGCATCGTGATCCTGGACGAGCCGATGAGCGGGCTCGATCCGATCGGCCGCAAGGACGTGCGCGACCTGATCTTCGAGCTGCGCCGCCACGGGCGCACTGTGCTGTTCTCCACCCACATCCTCTCGGACGTCGAGGCGATCTGCGACCGGGTGGGGATCATCGTGGGCGGCCGGCTGACCGATTGCGGAACCCTCTCCAGCCTGCTCGAGCCGAGCGTGCGTGCGGTGGAGATCGTCGCCCGCGGGGTATCCGACCAGCTCACCGAGCAGCTCGCCAGGGAGGGCGCCGGGGTGATGCGGCGCGACGGCGCCTTGGTCCTGACCTTTCCATCCGAACCGCCCGCGCAGGCCGCCGTGCGCGCCATCGTCGGCGCCGGAGGTGTCCTGGTCTCGCTCGCGCCGCACCGGCAGACGCTCGAGAGCCTCTTCGTGCAGCGGGCGCGCGATGGGGCCGCGCCGGCGGCATGATCGCCGCGCCGTCGTGGGCGGCGGACGCCTACGTGCTCTTCGTCGGCGCCTGCCTGGGCAGCTTCCTCAACGTGGTGATCGCGCGCCTGCCGCACGGGCGCAGCCTGATCTCTCCCCCTTCGAGCTGCCCCCGCTGCCAGAGCCGCATCGCCTGGTACGACAACGTGCCGGTCCTCTCCTGGATCGCGCTGCGCGGCCGCTGCCGGCGCTGCGGCCAGCCGATCAGCGGCCGCTACCCGGTGGTCGAGCTGCTCACCGCCGTGCTCGTGTTCGCGATCTGGCGCCGCTTCGGCGGACAATGGGCCACGCTGGCGTACGCCGCATTCGCCTGCGGGCTCGTGGCGCTCACCTACATCGATCTCGACACCTGGCTGCTGCCGCACGAGATCACCTGGCCGCTGCTCGCCGTCGGTCTCCTCTCCCCGCTCTGGAACCTGCGGCTCAGCTGGACGGACTCGCTGATCGGAGCGGGCGCGGGATTCGCGTTCTTCGCGGCCATCGCGCTCATCGGCGAGAAGGTGCTGCGGAAGGAAACGATGGGGTGGGGCGACGTCTGGCTCCTGGCCGGCCTCGGCGCCTGGCTGGGCTGGCAGGCGCTCCTGCCGGTGGTCCTGCTCTCGGCGGTCCAGGGCTCCGCGGTCGGGGCGGTGCTGCTCTTCCTGGGACGCGCACCCGCCGAGAAGACCCGGGCCGAGCGCCAGGGGCGCGGGTCTGTCGGTGGCGGCGCGCCCCAGGGAGAAAAAGACGACACTCCTGGAGCGCCCGCCGATTCCTGGTACTCCACCCACCCTCCGCCCGGACAGCCGCCTCACGATCCGGACGAGGAGGATTGGGTGCCGCCGCCGCATGCGGTGCCCTTCGGGCCGTTCCTCGCGCTCGCCGCGCTCGAGGTGCTGCTGGCGGGCGATGGTCTGTACCGCTGGTACTTCGACGCGATGGAGAGGTTGTTCGGATGAGCCAGCGCCGCTTCGGTCTGCGGCTCCGGATGCTGGCGACGCTGACCGGAGCTGGCCTGCTCTGCGGCGCGGTGCTCACCGTGGTGCTGCTCCTCGGCGCGCGCGACGAGATCACCCGGCGCCACGTGGGGAGCGCGCGGGCGGGAATACGGGCGGTCGGGGAATCGGTCGCGCGGCACTGCGGCCGCGACGCGGCTTGCTTCTCCGGCGCGGTAGCCGCCGCCGGACTCTCCTGGCAGGAAGGCGCGAGCTGCGGGACGCCGCTGCGGATCGCCGAGCGGCTCGTCGCCTGCGAGGAGGTGCGGGGAGGCGCGTTGCGGCAGGAAGTGGACCTGGCGCCCGCAGCCGCCCAGGCTCGATCCCTGATCGGTCCGGTGCTCGTCTCGGTGCTGCTCGGCATGCTCCTCCTGGTCGTGCTGGTGTCCTGGGTGCTCGATCGTCAGCTGGTCGCGCCGCTCGGTCGCGTCGACGAGGCGCTGGACCGCGTCTCCGACGGTGCATCCTTTGGACCGCTTCTCGCCGAAGGAGGCGATTTCCTCGGCCGGTTGGCCCCCGCGGTGAACCGCCTCGACCTGCGGCTCCGGGAGGAGCGCGCGCGCGTTCAGTCGCAGATCGAGGAGCTCCAGGCGAGCAACCGGGAGCTGCGCGCGGCGCGAGAGGAGGTCGTCCGGAGCGAGCGGCTGGCCAGCGTGGGCCGGCTCGCCGCCGGCGTTGCGCACGAGGTCGGCAACCCGATGACGGCGCTCCTGGGCTTCCTCTCCATCTTGCAAGACCGTCTCAAGCAGGGGAAGGACCCCGGCGACTATCTCGACCGCCTGTCCCGCGAGGCGGAGCGCATCGATCGCATCCTGCGCGACCTGCTCGGCCTGGCCAGGCCGCCTGCCCGCGATCTGCAGCCGGTAGACCTGCGCGCCGCCGCCGAGCGCGCGCGCGGCTTGCTGGAGGCGCAGCCGAGCTGGACCGGCTGCGCGCTGGAGCTGCGGGTCCCCGCCGACCTGCCGCGCGCGCGCGGCGACGACCACTCCGTGGTGCAGGTCCTCCTCAACCTGCTGGTCAACGCCGCCAAGGCCGGCGCGAGCACGGTCGAGGTGGAGGGCCGCGCCGAGAGCGGCGTCCCGATCGTGGAGGTGATCGACGACGGCCGCGGTCTTCCGCCGGAAGCCGCCGCGCGCCTCTTCGAGCCCTTCTTCACCAGCTCCCGTCCGGGCGAGGGAACCGGGCTCGGTCTCGCCTTGTGCCACGCCACCATGGAGCGCTTCGGCGGGTCGATCTCCGCGAAGCAGCGGGCAGGTGGCAGCGGGACTTCCTTCGTCCTCCAGTTCGCCGCCTGGAGGTAGGACCGCTTCTGGCTCGCATCGCGCCGCCTGGCCAGCGAACGAGAAGCCGTTCTCTTCGGTCTGGCGCGCGCCGCTGCTACGCTGGCTCCCATGGCGCTGCGCTCGATCCTCATCGCCGACGACGAGGAGCCGATCCGGCACGTGCTCGCCGTGCTCCTGTCGGAGCAGGGATACTTCGTGCGCACGGTGAAGGACGGCGACGAGGCGCTGCGCGAGCTCGCCGCCCGCGACTACGACGCATTGGTCACCGACGTGCGCATGCCGGGCATGGATGGGCTCTCGCTGGTGCGCGCGGTGCAGCAGCAGGCCGCGGAAACCACCGTCATCGTCATGAGCGCGTACGGATCGCACGATCTTGCGCTCGAGGCGATGAAGGCGGGCGCCTACGACTACCTGGGCAAGCCGTTCCGGCCAGACGAGGTGCTGCTCGTCCTGCGCAAGGCGGAGGAGCGGGAGCGGCTGCGCGCGGAGAACCGCCGCCTGCGCAGGGAGATCCGGGCCTCCCGCGGCGCCGACGCCATCGTCGCCGAGTCGCCGGCGATGAAGGACGTGCTGCGGCTCGTCCAGAAAGTCGCGCCGGCGAAGACCACCGTCCTCATCGCCGGCGAGAGCGGGACGGGAAAGGAGCTGATCGCGCGCGCGCTCCACGAGATGTCGCCCCGCGCCGAACGGCCTTTCGTGGCGGTGAACTGTGGCGCGATCCCGGAGCAGCTGATCGAGAGCGAGCTGTTCGGCCACGCCAAGGGCGCCTTCACCGGCGCCTCCGGCGCGAAGCGGGGCTTGTTCGAGGAGGCCGACGGCGGGACGCTGCTGCTGGACGAGATCGGCGATCTGCCTCTGCACCTCCAGGTTTCGCTCCTTCGCGTCCTGCAGGAGGGCGAGGTGCGCCGCGTCGGTGACGCCCGGACCATCCGGGTGGACGTGCGCGTGCTCGCCGCGACGCACCGGGATCTGGCGCAGGCCGTTGCCGCGGGGAGGTTTCGCGAGGACCTGTTCTACCGGCTCAACGTGGTGGCGCTGCGGCTTCCGGCGCTGCGCGAGCGCCCCGAAGAGATCGAGCCGCTCGCCCGGCGGTTCCTCGTCCGGCACGCGGTCCGGCTGGGACTCCCGGAAAAGCCGCTCTCCGCCGAGGCGCTGCGGCGGCTGGGCGCCTGGCGCTGGCCCGGCAACGTCCGCGAGCTGGAGAACGCGCTCGAGCGCGCGCTGGTGCTGTCCGAGGGACCGGAGATCGATCCGGACGCGCTGCCCGAGGAGCTGCGCGCGGCCGCCGCTCCTTCCGGCCCGCCGCCGGCGCCGGCGGAGGGAGATCTCTCGATCAAGAAGGCGCAGCGGGTCCTGGAAGCGGACCTGATCCGCCGCGCTCTCCTGCGCACCCAGGGGAACCGCACCCGCGCCGCCGAGCTGCTCGAACTGAGCCCCAGGGCCCTGCTCTACAAGATCCGGGAATACGGCATCGGCGAGTAAGCGGCCGCTGCTGCGACGCCGCTGCGACATCGACACGGCCGATGTCCCGGCCGGCCTTCGGTCGAATCTCGTACGCAAGGGGTCGGTACCGCTCCCACCGAGCGGTAGCGCCGCCCACCACCGTTTGCGATTCGTTACCGTTTCCTACCCCCAACTTCTTGCGTGTGCTCCCCGGTGGCGCCCCACTGCGGGTGAAGTGACCCCGAAGTGACCCGTCAGTGAGCCGTCAATGCGGGCAGTTCCTTGACGCCTACCCGTCGGTCCATGGATCCATTTCTGACGAAGCGATCGGGAGGTCAGGGCGCGTGAACAACGTCCAGCGGTTCCGGGAAGAGCAGCTGATGGCGAAGGCGGAGCTCGCGCGCAAGGCGGGCGTCTCGGAATCCACCATCGACCGCATCGAGGCGGGAAAGGACTGCCGCCTGGAGACCAAGCGCAAGATCCTCTTCGCGCTCGGGCTCTCGGTGCAGGACTCGGTCAAGCTGTTCGGCCGGCGGCGCAACGGCAACGGCCACCGGGCAGCCAGGTAGTCCGCGGTGGGGATTCGGTAGCCACAGGTAAGAATTCGGTATCGGCGGGTAGGTAGACTGTTTTTTTGGAGGGCCCCTCGACGGACGATAACGTCCGAGCGAGGTGCAAAGGGAGAAAGGCGATGGCGAAGAGCAAGCTCGCGCTCGGGCTGGACATCGGATCCTCGTCCGTGAAGCTCGTCCAGCTCAAGGAGGCGAAGCGCGGCTACATCCTGGACGCTTTCGGGGTGGCGCCCCTGCCTCCCGAGGCGATCGTCGACGGCGCTTTGATGAACTCGACCACCATCGTCGACGCCATCCGCCAGCTCCTCTCCCAGTACAAGCTGAAGAACCGCGAGGTGGCCATCGGCGTCAGCGGCCACAGCGTGATCATCAAGAAGATCTCCATGCCGCGGATGAGCCAGGAGGAGCTGGAGGAGAGCATCCAGTGGGAGGCGGAGCAGTACATCCCCTTCGACGTCAAGGACGTGAACATCGACGTCCAGATCCTCACGCCCGCGGATCAGGACTCCGGCACCGGCCAGATGGACGTGCTCCTGGTCGCCGCCAAGAAGGACATGATCAACGACTACACCTCGGTGGTCAGCGAGGCGGGCCTCGCGCCGGTGGTGGTCGACGTCGACGCCTTCGCCGTCCAGAACGCCTTCGAGGTCAACTACGAGGCGCCCCGCAGCGAGACGGTGGTGCTGGTCAACGCCGGCGCCTCGGTCTGCAACATCAACGTGCTGGCCAACGGGCTCACCACCTTCACCCGCGACGTGACCATCGGCGGCAACCAGTTCACCGAGGAGATCCAGAAGCAGCTGAACGTCAGCTACGACGAGGCGGAGAAGCTCAAGGTGGGCGGCGACGCGGCCCAGGATTCGGACTCCGTCGTCCCGCAGGAGGTGGAGCGCGTCATCCAGGGCGTGGCCGACCAGATGGCCGGCGAGATCCAGCGCTCCCTCGACTTCTACACGGCGACCGCGGCCGACTCGCACATCTCCCGGCTCTACCTCTCCGGCGGCACGGCGAAGATCCCGGCTCTCTTCAAGGTGATCGAGCAGCGGGTCGGCGTCCCGGTGGAGATCCTGAACCCGTTCAAGGGAGTCGAGATCGACAACCGCCGGTTCGATCCCAACTACGTGATGGACGTGGCGCCGTCGGCGGCGGTCGCCATCGGGCTGGCTCTGCGACGGTCCAACGAGCGCTAGGCGGAGGAGACACCATGATCCACATCAACCTCCTCCCCGTCCGCGCCGCCAAGAAGCGCGAGTTCGGCCGGCAGCAGCTGATCCTCTTCGGGCTCATCCTGGTGGGCGGGCTGCTGGGAAACTACACCTGGTGGAAGGCGGAGAAGGACAGCCTCAACGCGCTCGAGCAGCGCATCGCCTCGACCCGCAGCGAGATCGCGCAGCTGGAGAAGACCATCGGCGAGGTCAAGTCGATCACCCAGGACAAGAAGGCGCTGGAGGACAAGCTGAAGATCCTCGACGCGCTGAAGAGGGGCCGCACCGGCCCGGTCAAGGTGATGGACGAGCTCGCCACCATCATCCCCAACAAGGCCTGGATCACCGACTACTCCGAGCAGAACGGCAGCGTGGTGATGCGCGGGTTCGCGGTGACCTACGAGGACCTCTCCGCGTTCGCCCAGCGGCTGAAGACCTCCAAGTACTTCGCGAACGTGACCATCAAGAAGGCGTCGCAGAAGAGCCAGAGCGGAACGGTGGAGTGGGAGATCAACTGCAACGCGAACTACTCGGCTTGAAGAGGAAACCGTGGCACTGACCGGGCAGGACATCCTCAACTCGATCACCAAGGCCCCTCTCTCGCAGAAGGTGGTCGGCCTGGGCCTGATCGTGGGCCTGCTCACCGCCGGCAACTGGTACCTCCTCGTCGACCCGGTCCAGCAGCAGATCACGCGGCAGCAGGCCGCTCTCCGCCAGCTGGAGGACGAGCTGATCCAGAAGCAATCGATCGCCAACAACCTGGCCCAGTTCAAGCGTGAGAAGGAGATCCTCGAGCGCCGCCTGCAGCAGGCCCTGACCGAGCTGCCCAACGAGGCCAACATCGACGAGCTGATCCGCTCGCTCGCCGAGGTGGGCAACAAGAGCGGCCTGGTGATCAACGACATCGCTCCCCAGGCGGAGCAGAAGCAGTCCTTCTACGCGGCGATCCCGGTGGTGATGGCGGTGACGGGCAACTACCACGAGGTGGGCGTGTTCCTCGACGCCATCTCCAAGCTCGCGCGCATCGTGAACATCACCAACATCAAGATGAATACGCCCAAGATGAGCGGGGACAAGCTGGTCGTCTCCGCCACCTACGTGGCCACCACCTTCCGCTTCCTCCCCGAAACGCAGGCGCAGGCGCAAGGGCAGGGACAGACGCCGCCGGGGGCCGCGAAATGATCCGGTCCCGCCTCCTCGCCGCCGCCGCGCTCGCCTGCGCCGCTTGCGGCAGCAGCCCGCCGCCGCCGCCGCGGAGGCCGGCCCCGCCGCCCGCCCCGCCCAAGCCCGTCGACGACGAGGCGGCGGCGCCCGCGCCGACCACCATGTACGTCTACTCGCCCATCGGGAAACGCGACCCGTTCCAGAACGTGTTCGGGAACAAGGAGAACAACCCCGTGCGCGTCGAGGGTCGCAAGCCGACCCCCCTGCAGCGCTGGTCGCTGGACCAGCTACGGCTCTCGCTTACGGTGACTGGCACCTCCTCGCCGATGGCGATGCTCGAGGATCCGGAGAACCGCGGCTGGCCGGTTCGACTGGGCGATTTCGTGGGCAAGAACTGGGGCAAGGTGACCGCCATCCAGCGCGACCAGATCGTGGTCACCGAAACCATCACCGATCACTCCACCGGCCGCGTGTACCCGCAGAACATCAAGATCATGGTTCCGGAGAGCAAGGAAGAGGAGCGCGATCTCCGCGCGCTCAAGGACGGCGAGGAGATGGTGCCGTCGGCGATGAGGGACCGCTAGATGCGCCGCCCGACCGAGGAGAATCCGATGATCCCGAAGCTTTGCACCGGAGGCGCAGCGCTCGCGGCGGCGATGCTGGCCGTGGCCGCTCCCGCCGCCCTCGCGGCGGCGCCGAACCGCGTCGCCTCGGTGGAGGTGGACGGGCCGCGCGTCGTGGTGCATGGCACCGCGCGGCCGGACTTCACGGTCTTCAAGCTGGCGGACCCCGCGCGCCTGGTCGTGGACCTCGCCTCGGCGGACGTGACCCGGGCGAGCGCGCCGGCCGCCGTGCACAAGGACGGGATCGCGGGTGTGTCGGTCGCGCAGTTCGACGAAGGGGAAAACCGCGTCGGCCGCGTGGTCGTGGCCCTGGAGGGAGACGCGAAATACGACGCCGTGGCCCGCGGCAACGACCTGGTGGTGACCATCGCGCCCGCGCAGCCCGCCCCGCGCCCGGCGCAGTCCGCGTCCAGGCCCGCGCAGCCCCGGCCGGCGGCTCCCGCGGCGCCGTCGGACCCCAACCTGGTCGTCACGCGTGAAGACTCCGTCGAGGTGCCCTCTCCGGCGCGGAAGCTGCGCGCCATCTCCATCGCCGGCGACGACGAGCAGGCATTGGTGCGTCTGGAAGCGGACGGCCCGGTCGGGAGCTTCGCGCTGACCGAGCTGCGCAATCCGGGCCGGCTGGCGCTCGACCTGCACGGGATGAGCTCGTCCGCCCGCCGCGGAACCGAAGGCGCGGGCCCGCTCAAGGGCGTGCGCGTCGCCCCGCGCGACGACGGCGTTCGCGTGGTCCTCGACGCCGAGGGCGACGCCATGCCGAAGTACGACGTGCAGCGCGGCCAGTCCAGCCTGCTGGTGCGCGTCGGACAGACCAAGGTGCCCCGCGACGGAACGCCCACCGCGACGGCGCCCGCAGCGCCCAGGCACGAGCTCGACGCCGCGCTTGCGCAGCCGCAGCTCGCCAACGTCAAAGCGGTGGACCTGCGCACGGAGGAGGGCAAGACGCGCGTGCTGGTGGTGCTCGACCAGCTGGTGAAGTTCGAGGTGACCCACCCCGACCCCGCCACCGCGGTGCTGACGCTCCACGGTTCCGCTCTTCCGGAGCGGCTCGAGCGCAACCTCGACGCCAGCGCGCTGGGGGGCCCGGTCACCATCCTCTCCAGCTACCGTTCTCCGGGTGAGGCCGGCGACGTGAAGATCGTCGCCAGCATCCGCCCCGGCACGCCGGACTCCATCGACGCCGTCAACGGAACGCTGACCTGGCGGTTCGGCGGTCCGCAGCCCGTCGCGCAAGGCCAGGCGACGCAGGCGGCGGCCAAGGCAGGCGCCAGCACCGAGCTGGACGACCGCAACTACACGGGACGGCGGGTCGACTTCAACGTCAAGGACATCGACATCAAGAACCTGCTCGGCGCCATCGCCGAGATCAGCAAGAAGAACATCATCGTCGCCGACGACGTGAAGGGCAGCGTCACCATCAAGCTGCGCAACGTCCCCTGGGACCAGGCGCTCGACATCATCCTCAAGTCGAAGCAGCTGGGGCGCGAGGAAGTGGGCAACATCATCCGCGTCGCGCCCATCGCCGTCCTGCGCTCCGAGCAGAAGGAAGCGGCCGACGCGGCCAAGAACAGCCTGGCGCTGCAGCCGCTACGCGTGCGGCTGATCCCGGTGAACTACGCCGAGGCGAAGAATCTCGTCGACAAGCTCAAGGACACCCTCACCGATCGCGGCACGGTGTCGGTCGACGGGCGCACCAACACGCTGATCGTCAAGGACGTGCAGGAGGCGCTGCTCCGCGCGGAGGGCATCGTCCGCAACCTCGATACGCAGACGCCCGAGGTGCTGATCGAGAGCCGCATCGTCGAGGCGGCGACCAGCTTCTCGCGCCAGGTCGGCATCCAGTGGGGCGGCAACGTCTCGTTCGCGCCCAGCACCGGCAACCCGACCGGCCTGGTGTTTCCCAACATCGTGCAGGCCGCGGGCGCGGCGGACGACTCCAGCGCACCCATCGGCGGCCTGAACGGCATCACCGTGCCCAACTTCGCGGTCAACATGCCTGCGCCCATCGGCCAGAACAACGGCGCGGGTATCGGTTTCGTGCTGGGCAGCGCGGGGGGCGCCGCCAACCTGAACCTCCGGCTCTCTGCGGCGGAGAACAGCGGAACCATCAAGACCATCAGCTCGCCGCGCTCGGTCACGCTGGACAACGTCGAATCCACCATCGGCCAGGGCGTGTCGATCCCCTTCTCCCAGACGAGCGCCGCGGGCGTGAACACCACCTTCATCGAGGCGCGCCTCGAGCTGCGCGTGACGCCCCACGTCACCCAGGAAGGCTCGATCCAGATGAAGGTGCAGGTCACCAACAACCAGCCGAACCCGCAGCTCACCGGCGCGAACGGACAGCCCTCGATCAGCCGCCGCGAGGCGCGCACCGAGGTGCTGGTGAAGGACGGCGACACCACCGTCATCGGCGGCATCTACACGCGCCGGAACTCCGAGGCGTGGAACGAGGTGCCGCTGCTCTCGCGCATCCCCATTCTCGGCTGGCTGTTCAAGAAGAAGGCGGTCACCGACGACCGCACCGAGCTGCTCATCTTCATCACGCCGCGGATCGTGAACCGGTCCCAGTCGGTCATCGCCGCCGGGCCCTCCGGCGACGATGCGGCCAACAAGTAGGCGAGGGGCGACGCCATGAAGAAAATCCTCTCCATCGGTCCGCTCGCGGCGCTGCTCCTGTGTGGCTGCGAGGTGACCTACAAGAACAGCGCGATGCTGGTGGTCACCAAGGTGATCCAGGCCACGGCTCCGAGCTCGGGAAGCGGGGGCTGCACGTACTCGCCGGAGACGCTCGAGGTGACCTTCGGCATCTTCAATCCGCTCGGCGGCGGCTACACGCACGGGCTGGTGATCGAGAACCGGCTGCCGGACAACAGCGGCAGCCCTGGACGGGTGAACACGAACGACTTCCAGATCGAGTTCGCGGTCATCGACTACGCGCAGATCGACGGCCCGGCGGTGGTGATGCCGGAGCAGACGGCCCCTGCGAACGGGCTGATCCTCATCGGCGGCAAGGGCGTGACCCAGGTGGATCTCATTCCTTCGGCGATCGCGACGGCGATTGGCGGGAACACCATGAAGGTACGCGTCCTGGTGCAGCTCTACGGACGGTTGCTGGACGGCAGCCGCGTGAAGAGCAGCACCTTTGAGTACGTGGTCCAGGCCGATCCGACGTTCCTGCTGCCTGCCCCGAGCTGTACAGCTCCGGCGGCGCCGTTCTCCTGCGAAGGCGCCAACCAGGACACCGGCACGGGCTGCCGCTGATTCCTTGACAGCGGCACCCCGGCCTGCGTCGATGCGCGAATGACCGTCACGTTGGCCGAGCTGTACCTCAAGCAGGGTCTCGCCGGCCGCGCGCGGGAGATCCTGCGCAAGCTGGCGGAGGCCGGCGACGCGGCGGCGAGGGAACGGCTCGCCCAGCTCGGTCCGCCGGCGGCCGGGGAGATCGCGCTGCTCGAGGACCTGCTCGAGCGGGTGCGCGCGCGGCGGGGAGGGCGCTGATGGGATTTCGCGAGGATCTCCTTGCCATCTGCGGCCGCGTCGACGGCGCGCTGGCGGCCACCCTGATGGGGTTCGACGGCATCGCCATCGAGACCGCCGAGGTCAAGGGGGCCGAGGGCGTCGAGATGCAGACGCTCATGATCGAGTACTCCGGGATCCTTTCGCAGGTGCGGCAGGCCGCCGAGAGCCTGCAGATGGGCAAGGCGTCGGAAGTATCGATCCGCACCGAGAAGCTCGTTGCGGTCGCGCGCCCGCTCACCCCGGATTACTTCGTGCTGCTCGCTCTCGCGCCGGACGGCAACGTCGGTCGCGCCCGCTACGAATTGCGCGTCGCGGGCCCGAAGCTCGCCGCCCAGCTTTGAGGCGGCTGCGCTTCTAGACTCCTCTGCCCGATTGCGATACATGGCCGGGCCTCTTTGGAGGAGTACCCGTGGCAGAAGTCTACGACACCAGTGAGTTCCGGAACGGGCTCAAGATCCTCTACGACGGCGATCCGTTCGAGATCGTCGAGTTCCAGCACGTCAAGCCCGGCAAGGGCTCCGCCTTCGTGCGCACGCGCATCCGCAATCTCCTCACCGGCCGGATCCTCGAGCCCACCCTCAAATCGGGCGACAAGGTGGGCAGGCCGGACATCGAAGAGAAGGAGATGCAATACCTGTACAAGGAGGGGGACCACTACGTCTTCATGGACGTGAAGACGTACGACCAGGTGCACATCGGCGGCGAGGCGCTCAAGGAAGGCCGGAACTTCCTCAAGGAGAACATGAACGCGCACATCCTCTTCTGGAACGGGCGCGCCATCTCCGCCGAGCTGCCCAACACCGTCGAGCTGAGGGTCACCAAGTGCGATCCGGGCGTGCGCGGCGATACGGTGTCGGGAGCGATGAAACCGGCGACGCTGGAGACGGGGTACACGCTCAACGTGCCCCTCTTCATCAACGAGGGCGACGTGCTCAAGATCGACACGCGCAACGGGCAGTACCTCACCCGCGTCGGCTGACATCCGAGGGGGCATGGACGTCGAGAAGCTGAGAGCGATCCTCGCCGCGCTGCAGGGCACCGAGGTCACCCGGCTGGATTGGACCAACGGCCAGGAGAGGCTGACCCTCCGGATGGGGCATCCGCCGGCGCCGGTCACCGCGCTCCACGCGGTTCCGGCGGGCCAGCCCGCGCCCGCCGCGCTGCCGACCCCGCCGCAGGTGACGCCGGTCGCGCCGGCGGCATCCTCGGCAGCCGCCGCCGCGGCTCCGGCCGCGCGGGACGATACGTTCACCGTGAACTCGCCCTTCGTGGGCACCTTCTACCGGTCCGCCTCGCCGGACAACCCGCCGTTCGTGGAGGTGGGCCAGGTGGTGAAGAAGGGGCAGGTGCTCTGCATCGTCGAGGCGATGAAGCTGATGAACGAGATCGAGGCGGAGCAGCCCGGGCGGCTGGTCGACTCCCTCATCCAGAACGGCAGCCCGGTCGAGTACGGAGAGCCGTTGTTCCGGTTCGAGCCGGTCTGAGCGATCGGCGGCGGACGAGATGTTCCACAAGATCCTCATCGCGAACCGGGCGGAGATCGCGCTCCGCATCATCCGCGCGGCGCGCGAGCTGGGCATCGAGACGGTGGCCGTTCACTCCACCGCCGATGCCAACTCGCTGCACGTGAAGTTTGCCGACGAGTCGCTCTGCATCGGCCCGCCGCCCTCCAAGGAGAGCTACCTGAACATCCCGGCGATCCTCTCGGCCGCCGAAGTGTCCGGCGCGGACGCGATCCATCCCGGCTATGGATTCCTGAGCGAAAACGCTGAGTTCGCCGAGATGGTGCAGCACTCCGGCCTGGGGTGGATCGGGCCGCGGCCGGAGATGATCCGGATGATGGGCAACAAGGTCCGCGCGAAGGAGGCGATGCGCGACGCGGGCCTGCCGCAGCTGCCCGGCTCGGATGGAGTGGTGCGCGACGAGCGGGAGCTGACGCGGCTCGCGGAGAAGGTCGGCTTCCCGGTGATCCTCAAGGCGGCTTCGGGCGGCGGCGGGCGCGGGATGAAGATCGTCCGCGAGAGGGAGCAGTTGGCACAGATGTACCGCACCGCCTCGGCCGAAGCCCTGGCGGCGTTCGGGAACGGCGACATGTACGTCGAGCGGTACGTCGAGCGTCCCCGGCACATCGAGATCCAGATCGTCGCCGATGAGCGCGGAGACGTGGTCCACTTCGGCGAGCGCGAATGCAGCGTGCAGCGGCGCCACCAGAAGATGCTGGAGGAGTCGCCCTCGCCCGCGCTCAACGAGAAGCTGCGCGAGCGGATGGGGCGGGTCGCCGTCGAGGCGATGAAGAAGATCCGCTACAACAACGTCGGGACCATCGAGTTCCTCCTCGACGAGCGCGGCGAGTTCTTCTTCATGGAGATGAACACCCGCATCCAGGTGGAGCACCCGGTGACCGAGGCGGTGACCGGGATCGACCTGCTCAAGGAGCAGATCCGG
>VBKO01000330.1 GCA_005888115.1 Deltaproteobacteria bacterium | reverse complement strand
GCTCTGGGCGACGAAAGCACCGATCTGCTCGAAGCGATCCGCGGCGGCGACGTGCTCCTGCACCATCCCTACGAGTCGTTCGAGCCGGTGGTGGCGTTCATCGAGTCCGCCGCCGACGACCCGGACGTGCTCGCCATCAAGATGACGCTCTATCGAGCGGAGCAGGGCAGCCCCATCGTCCGGGCGCTGCAGCGGGCCGCCGAGAACGGCAAGCAAGTCACTGCGCTCGTCGAGCTCAAGGCGCGGATGGACGAGGAGGCGAACATCCTCTCGGCCCGCGAGCTGGAGCAGGCCGGCGTGCACGTCGTCTACGGCCTGATCGGCTTCAAGACGCACTCCAAGCTCGCGCTGGTCGTACGGCGGGAGGGCGAATCGATCCGGCGATACGTGCACCTGGGCACCGGGAACTACAACAGCGCGACGGCGCGCAGCTACTCGGATCTGTCGCTCTTCACCGCGCGCGAAGAATTCACCGCCGACGCGACCGCGTTGTTCAACCTCCTCACGGGTTACTCGAAGCCGTCGCAGTGGCGGAAGTTCCTCGTGTCGCCGCTCGGCCTCAAGCAGGCCGTGCTGCAGCTCATCGACGACGAGACCCGGTCGGGCGGCGATGGACGCATCGTCGCCAAGATGAACGCGCTGGCTGACCCGGAGGTGATCAAGGCGCTGTACCGGGCGTCGCAGGCAGGGGTGCAGATCGATCTGCTGGTGCGAGGCGTTTGCGCCTTGCGGCCCGGCGTGCCGAAGCTGAGCGAGAGAATCCGCGTCAAGTCGGTGGTGGATCGTTTTCTCGAGCATGCGCGGATCTGGCATTTCCACGCACGCGGCGAGAAGAAGGTCTACCTGGCTTCGGGCGACTGGATGCCGCGCAACTTCATCCGCCGCGTCGACGTGGCTTTCCCGGTCGAGTCGGCGCTGCTGAAGGAGCGGATCCTTTCCGAAATCCTCGGCACCATGCTCGCGGACGACGTCAAGACCCGGGCGCTGCGCCCGGACGGGACATACGAGCGGGTACGCCCGAGAACACAAGGCAGCGGCGAGGGGCCGCTGCGCAGTCAGGAGCACTTCCTGGCGCTGGCGCGACGCGCGGCGTTCGCCGACGCGTCGCGCTCTCCAGCCGTGGCGCCGCTGCTTTCCGGGACGCCGCCCGAGCCACGCCGGGGGCCGCAGAAGTAGCTCAGTGCGCGAACCCGCGCACCGCCAGGCCGGCCGCTCCGGCTGCAAGGATCACCAGCGGTTCGGGAATCTTCCGCACCTTCGTCAGCACCACGAGCGTGGCGACGAAGATCGCGGCCGTCGCAACGTCCACCACCGCGCGGCGGCCGAGCACGTACGCCGCGCCGGCGATCGCGCCCGTCGCGGCGGCAGTCACCCCGTCGACGAACGACTTGATCTGCGGGATGCGCGCCCACCGCCGGTAGTACGGGGCCGGGATGATCACGAAGAGGTAGCAAGGCAGGAAGACGCCGAGCGCAGCGACCAGGGCGCCGGCGAGCCCGGCGACGAGATACCCGATGAACCCGACCGTGATCACGACGGGACCTGGCGTGATCATCGCGACCGCGACTGCGTCGAGGAACTGCCGCTCGTCCAGCCAATGGAAATCGTTCACCACGCCGCCGTGCAGGAAGGGAACGATGGCGAGGCCGCTGCCGAACACGACCGCTCCGGCTCCCGTGAAGAACCAGAGGATCTTCAAGAGGACCGGAATGGTCGCGGGTCCATCCAGCCCGGCAAGCAGCCAGTGCGCGGGAAAGATCGAGAGCGCCGATGTGCCTCGCCAGAAGGGAGTTCGCACCAGCATGGAGACGACTCCCGACAGCAGGAACACCCAGACGATCTCGCTCTCGGTCCAGGCGGTGACCAGCGCGCTGACGGCGAAGATTCCCCAGAGCAGCCAGTCGCGTGCCAGGGTCATCTTCACCAGCTTCACCGCGCTGCGGGCGATGATGGCGATGACCGCGGCCCCGATGCCGTAGAACAGTCCCTGCATCCAGGGGAGTCCGCCGTACGCGACATAGAGGGCGGAAACGGCGAGGACCATCAGCAGCGAGGGAGCGACGAAGGCGCAGGCGACGAGGGTCGCGCCGAGCACGCGTGCGCGGACCCACCCCAGATAGATGGCGAGCTGCGCTGCCAGAGGACCCGGAGCGAGCTGAGCCAGCGCGAGCCCTTCCAGGTAGTCCTGCTTGGAGATCCAACGCCTCCGTTCCACGAGGTCGCGCTGCATGTAACCGGCCAGCGCGATCGGTCCGCCGAAACCGAAGGTGCCGAGCGAGAGGAAGTAGAGCAGGAGCTGCCGCATGGTGCAGGGCTCGGTCTCCTGGGCAGGGGCTGCCGCGGGTACACTCGACTCGGCCATGGCGGCGCATCCTACGAGCGGCCACCAGGCGCTTCAACTGCCACAGCTTGTCTTGACTACCGATACGGCTGCTCTATACAGGCCGCCCGTGCCCGCCGCAGGCAAGCCGAGCAAGGACCCCGGGTGGCTGCTCCTCATCCACCAGATTCCGCCCAAGCCGAACTACTTCCGGGTCAAGATCTGGCGGAGGCTCCAGCGCCTCGGCGCGGTCGGCATCAAGAACTCCGTCTACGCCCTCCCCGCGAACGAACAGGCGCACGAGGACCTGAACTGGGTCTTGCGAGACGTCGTGGAGGGTGGCGGCGACGCCTCGCTGGTCGAGGCGAGATTCGTGGAGGGACTCTCCGACGAGCAGGTCAGGGAGATGTTCCGCGCCGCTCGCGACGCGGACTACCTGGAGATCACCGGGGAGGCGCGCGAGCTCGCCCGCAAGCTGCCGCGCAAGAACGATCTCCCCGACGACCGCCGTGCCGAGCTGGAGGCCCAGCTGGCGCGGCTGCACAAGCGTGTGACCGAGGTCGCCAGCGTCGACTTCTTCCTCGCCCGCGCCCGCGAGCCTCTCGAAGGTTTGCTCGGCGAGCTGGCCGAGCGCCTCGCGCCCACCGAGACGAAGCTGGACCGCGCTCCGGCCGCCGAGGCGAAGCCGCGCGGGCGGACCTGGGTGACGCGAACCGGGATCCACGTCGATCGAATGGCCAGCGCATGGCTCATCCGCCGGTTCATCGATCCGGACGCGCGCTTCAGGTTCGTCGCCTCGCGCGAGTACCGGCACCGGCCGGGCGAGCTGCGCTTCGACATGTTCGACGGCGAGTACACCCACCGAGGAGAGCTGTGCACCTTCGAGGTGCTGCTCGCGCGGTTCGAGATCGCCGACGGAGCGCTGCGGCCGATCGCGGAGATGGTGCACGACATCGACCTCAAGGACGACAAGTACGGCCGTCCCGAGACCGCCGGCATCGAGCTGGTGGTGAACGGCATTGCCATGGCCCACCGGGAGGACGAGACGCGCCTCGCGCGCGCCACGGCCGTCCTCGACGACCTGTATGAGTATTTCAAGCGTAAGCGCACCGAGACCTAGCCCCCTCGCGAAACCAGGTCTGCCGGAGAACACGTCGTCTAGGGATGGAACTTCTTCTCCACTCCCTGCCAGTACTCGAGCCCGACGAGCTTCATGAACTCGTCCTTGCTCATCGCCTCTTTCATGTCCAGGCGGCGCCCTGCGCGAAGGTCGGCCACCGCCCGCTCCATCGCTCGTGCCGCGCGGAAGAGGATGCTGGTCGGATAGAGGATCATCGAGTAGCCCATCTCGGCGAACTCGCTCGGCGGGTGCCAGGGCGTCTTGCCTCCGCCTTCCATCATGGTGGTGGCGAGCGCGGCGCCCTTGAAGGTCTTGCCGATCTCCTCCAGCTCCTTGTCGTCTCGGGGTCCTTCGACGTAGAGCGCATCGGCTCCCGCCTCGAGATACTGTTCGCCGCGCTTGAGCGCCTTGCGCATGCCTTCCGCCTCGAGCGCGTCGGTCCGCGCGATGAAGTAGACGGCACCGGGGCTCGAGCGCGCCGCCGTGGCAGCGCGGATCTTCGCCACCATCTCGTCGGCTGGGATGACCTCCTTGTCGTCGAGCTGGCCGCACTTCTTCGGCGCGCGCTGATCTTCGATGAAGACGGCGGAGACGCGCATCGCCTCCATGCAACGCACCGCGAAGGTGACGTTCTTCACGTCGCCGTAGCCGTCATCCAGATCGACCAGGACCGGAAGGCTGGAACCGGCCATGATGTCGCGCACCGCTGCGCGGCGTTCCCCGAGATGGATGAGGTCGATGTCCGGCTGACAGTACCGCGCGCCGACCAGCGCGAATCCGCCCGCCAGGCGCTTCAACTGCCACAGCTCGTCTTGATTCCCGATACGGCTGCTCTATAAAGCGTGCCCGCCGCAGGCAAGCCGAGCAAGGACCCCGGGTGGCTGCTCCTCATCCACCAGATTCCGCCCAAGCCGAACTACTTCCAGGTCAAGATCTGGCGGAGGCTCCAGCGCCTCGGCGCGGTCGGCATCAAGAACTCCGTCTACGCCCTCCCCGCGAACGAACAGGCGCACGAGGACCTGAACTGGGTCTTGCGAGACGTGGTTGAACGCAAGACGGCGCGTCAGGAGAACCGGATCAGGTGCGCCGTTTCTTCGTGGCGCGCCCGACCTTGCCGCGCCGTCCCGGCAGCTTCGCGGCCGCGCGGGGCGGCTTCTTCCGCTTCAGCTCCTCGTCCCAGATCACCGCCTCGACGTTGTGCCCGTCGCGGTCCAGCACGAACGCGGCGTACCCGTACTCCGGGCGGGGGCCGGGCGCGCCATTGTCCTTCCCGCCCGCCGCGATCGCCGCGCGGTAGAACTCGTCGACGGCGGTCTGGTCATCCGCGTGGAAGGCGAGGTGATTGGGAGTGCCCACCTTGCCTTCGGTGACCCAGAAGTCGTGGCGTCCACCCTGGATGAACCCGAACGCGTCGCCGTATTCCTTGTCGACCTCGTAACCGAGGGGCGCCAGCGCCCGTTCGTAGAAATCGCGGCTCGCGCGGGCGTCGCTGCAGCGCAGGCTGATGTGCTCGATCATGGCGCCGGCTTACGCCGCGCCGGTCTCCCCTGCAACTGCGCACCGGCAACCACTACGGCGCGACCGCCGCCCGGCTGCTCGATTGCGCCCGCGCCCGGACGATCTGCTGCTTCGCGTCGCGAAGTTGGGTGGTGGGCGGCGCGGCCGAGCGCAGCGACGGGACCACCGTGGTCAGCTCCGCCAAGGTGAACGAAGTCGCGGCGATCCAGAGGCCGGCGACGATTGCGGGACGGGCCCAGAATTTGAGGTTGTCCACGGCAGCATCCCTTTCGGTTCGGACGCGACGAGCTGGCGAGTCCGGGGGAGGGATCGTTACGTCGCCTTCCGCGCCGGCAAGGCGAAGGAGGACGGATCGGCCGCTTGAGATCCGCTGAGGATCGGACGATCCTTCGCGGATCATGGCGGATTCGGAGCTCGGACGGCTCACTTCCATCGGACGGACGGCCAAGCTGATCGCCGCGCTTCTCTCCGGCCGCGATCTCACCCGCGCGGAGATCACGGCGCTCCTGGGAGTGCGCGTGGCGGCCGCCGATCGCCAGATCGCGGCGATCGGCAGGCACGTTCCGCTGATCCGGGAAAAACGGCGCGGACGCCTTCACGTCCGCATCGACCGGTCGAAGGTGGCCGGCGGCGCGGAGCGGACGCCCATCGCGACCATCATCGCCGCCTGCGTGGGCGCGAGCCTCTCCATGCTGTTCGAGGGCACCAGCTACGAGAAAGGCATGCGCGACCTGGTGCACTACGTCAGCCGCGACGCCATCCATCCCGAGCGGTTCCAGGATTCCAGGCGGCAGTTCGTCTTCCTCGTTCGCGGCGGCGAGAAGGCCCTTCCGGAGAAGGAAGAGCTGCTCGAGGAAGTGGTGGATGCGGTCCAGCGCCGGCGCGGCCTGCAGATCCGCTACCGGGCCTTCGACGGCGCGCGCCAGTCGTTGCGCATCGAGCCCCTCTCGCTCGCCGTCTACGATCACCAGCTCTACCTCATCGGGCGGTCGCGCGGCCGGCCGGCCCACCCGTACCGCTTCTCCCGGCTCGAAGCGGCCGAGGCCGCGGGTGGGACCTTCCAGTACCCGGACAAGGACAGCTACGATCCCGAGCGCGTCTTCGCCCAGAGCTTCGGCATCTTCGTGGACGAGAAATACCCGGTCGAGAACATCGAGGTGAGCCTGGCGCCGCGCTGGGCGACGTTCGTGCGCAGCCACCGCTGGCACCGTTCGCAGGAGTCGTTCGTGCGCGCAGGCCGCGTCCACGTGCGGCTCAGGGTCCGCGTCTGCCCCGAGCTCGTCAGCTGGATCCTCGGCTTCGGCGCGGACGTCCGCGTCATCGAGCCGCAGTCGTTGAGGCTGCGCATCGCGCGCCTCTCGCGCGAGATGGAGAAGGCGCACCATGCGTAACGGAGAAGCGGCTGGCCGCACTACGAGGTCAAAGGAGAACGACCACTATGGCCTCGTCGCCGTGATCCTCTTCTTCGGCGCGTTCAAGTTCACCGCCGTCGAGGCGACTGGAATCCAATCCCTCGTCTCGCACAGCCCGTTCCTCTCCTGGCTCTACTCCATCGGGAGCGTGCGCGCCGTCTCGGGCGTCATCGGCACGATCGAGATCGCGCTCGCCGTGCTCATCGCCACGCGTCGGTTCGCCCCGGCGCTCTCCGCCGCCGGCAGCCTCGGCGCGGTCGGCATGTTCGCGACCACGCTCAGCTTCCTGGTGAGCACGCCGGGCGTCTGGGTGTCGGTGCCGGGCTTCCCGCTGCCGGTCCCGAACGAGACCGGCGCGTTCCTGGTCAAGGACCTGTTCCTCCTCGGTGCGGCCCTCTGGAGCGCCGCCGAGGCGCTGCGCGCCGTTCGCTCGCGCTAGCGCGCCTTCAGGGGAGATGGCAGCGCCGCGCGGAGCTGGGCGAAGGGTTTCTCCCCCAGCTCCGCGCGCGCTCGTGCCTGCGCCTTCTCCCACGCGGGGCGGACGTCGGTGAGCAGCCTCGCGCCGGCGGGCGTGAGAGTCACGATGCGGCCGCCGCGCGGCAGGGCGGCTTCCGATCGGATCCAACCGAGCTGCTCCATCCGCTTCAAGTCCCGGCTCAGGGTCGACTTCTCCACCTCGAGCAGCCGCGTCAGGTCGCCGGGTCGAGCGCCATCCCCGACCGCGATGGCGGCGAGCAGGTTGAGCTGGGCAGCGCTGACGCCGTGCGGAGCCAGCGCCGCATCGTAGATCCGGGTGATGACGCGGCCGAGGCGGCGGACGCGCACCGACAGGCACTCCGACGCGATCAGCGTTCCGACCTCCTGCGCGTCCGGCTTCTTCACTGCGCCTCTCGTGGCACGCCGCCGATCGGCCGCAAGGGAGCTCCGGCCCACTGGGAATAGATGATGAACCGGAACGGATCGACGGGGTTGTACCGCTCGATGAGCATGGAGAGCGCCTTCGCCCGCACGCGCTTCAAGCCTTCGCTGGCGGGGTGCCGGAGCAATCCCATCTCGACGAGCGTCAAGGCAAGCGGCGCGTCGCCCCTCCCAACCAGATCTTCGGCGACGCGGACGAACGGGACATCGGTGCCGTCGCCCACGTGATCGATCAGGGCGGCCCAGTCGGCCCGGGTGAAGGGCTCCATGCCGTCGCCGTCGGCCTGCCAGTACCCCGCGTTCTGGCGGTGGAGTCGCTGGAGGAAGTGGTCCCGCACGATCAGGTACGGGAGGACCGCCTTCGGGTTGTCGCGCAGCGACGCGGGCAGGTAGTTCTCGTGCAGCATCTCCGCCAGCGGGCGGCTGCGCTGGGCTTCGGCGAGGAAGCGGTCGTACAGGCTTCGCAGCGCCGTTTCCAGGCCGGGCACCGTGCGGAAAGGAACGGTGGCCCGACGTACGGCATGAAAGCGTCCCCGACGAAGAGTAGCCCCTGCTTGGGAAGATGGACGAAGAGAGCATCCCCGGTCTCCCCTCCGGTGACGGGAATGAGCCGGATCTCCAGCCCGCCGTGGTGGAGCGATTGGTTCGCGGAGACCGCCCGATCGACGCGCACGTCCAGTCCGACCGGCTGACTGCCGAAGAACCAGCTGAACGTCCGCTGCGAGCTGCGCATGCGCGACAGCTCCTGGGCGAAGTTCGCTCGCGCGATCACGACCGTGCCGGGCTCGCGGACCGCGGCCAGGCCGCCGACGTGGTCCCAATGCGAGTGGGTGAGGATCACGTACCGGACGGGTGCATCGGTGACCTCGCGCAGCGCCTTCATCGCTGCCCGTGCGCTCTCCACGGTCGTGCCAGCATCGATGGCGACCACGCCCGCGGGATCGACGAGGAATGCGATGTTGCCGAAGTCGAAACCCTCGGCGACGTATACGCCGTCAGCCTCGCGCACGAGCCTGGGATTGGTGAATCGGAACCCCTGGTCGGGTCCCACGGAGATGTTGCCTGCCACGGCGGGCGTCTCGAGGGAGTCGATCCCCGCGCGTCGCAGCATCTCTCGCGATCGAGCCTGGTCGCCCAGCGTCCGGAACGCTTGCGCCAGACCGCGATAGATCGCTCGATCGAGGTCGGCCGGGAAGCTGTCGCGGCGCTCGAGCGACGCCTCCAGATCGCCGACAGCCTGCCTCGCCTTGCCGAACCGGTCCGGTAGCTCGGCGAACACCAGGCCGCGCACGAGGCGTCCCGCGACGGGTTCGGCTTCCGCGCCGCGGTCGAGCTTGCCGATCGCCTCCTCGACCCAGGCTGCGCGGCGCAGCAGGGGAATCTGTCCGGCGGCTCGCGCCTGCAGCAGACCCTCGATCGACGAAAGGATGGGGCGCTGGGGCTGCTCGCGCGCCAAGCGCTGGAAGTACTCGTACCCCTCGCGCTCGTGCCGGGCGGCGATGAATTCCTGCGCGGCGACGATCGCGACCAGCGGCTCGGCGTTGGACCAAGCGGCGGCTTGTGCGAACGCTTCCACCTCGCGGTTCTGGACGAGTGGGGGCGGGGGCCGGGGGATGCTGGAGCACGCCGTGCCGGAGAGAAAAACGGCGAGAAGAGCTGCGGACCGATGAGACATGACCTTCCTCCTGCCCGGGCAAGCGAAGGGGGGGATAGTTGTACATACAACCCCAGGCACCGCGTCAGATGCGCGCCGCGGCCGGAGGTTGCGCGCCTCAATGAAAGGTCAGAGACCCTTCGCCTTGAGCCACGACAGGCTGTACTCGGCGAGCTCGCGCCAGCCGCTGTCGATGGTGAGCGAGTGCCCGCGGCCCGGGAACCCCTTGAACTCCGTGATCGCTGGCGACTTGCGATATGCCTTGAGCGTGCTCT
This sequence comes from Deltaproteobacteria bacterium, assembly GCA_005888115.1. Lineage (GTDB taxonomy): Bacteria > Myxococcota > Myxococcia > Myxococcales > 40CM-4-68-19 > VBKO01. The sequence goes on along the minus strand of VBKO01000330.1, from coordinate 7,470 downwards.
TCACCAGGACCGGCGGCACCGTGTGGTCCCTCTCCCCCGAGAGGAGCAGCAGCGGGCCGCGGCTTGCGTTCCCCACGTTGACCTTCGTCGCCGACTTCGGGTTGAAGGTCGCCGTCGCGGCCTGGAAGATGACCCGGCCTGGACCGGGCATGGCGTACCTGGCGTAGAGCTCCTTCGCCTCCTGCTCGGGGAGCGCGTTGGTGAATCCGAAGCGGAACTGGTGTTCGGTCAAGGAGACCGCGCGCTTGAAATTGAGCGGATTGCCGAGCACCGGGAAGGAGGACTTCAGCACCGAGAACGGCAACTCGGGGACGCCCTTGATCGGGGCCGGATCGATGGCGATGGCCGCCGCGGCGAGGTTGCGCCCGAGCAGGTTCTGGACGAGCAGTCCGCCGAAGGAATGGCCGATGAGGATGGGCTTCTTGTCGAACGCCTTCAGCTGCCCGGCGACGTGGTCGGCGATCTCGGTGACGCCGAAGCCGGCGACCGCGCCGGCGTTCCTGCGGGTCGCCTCGGTCGTCTCGGAGTCGCCCGGCCAGCTGGCGGCGACCGCCTGGTAGCCATTGTCACGGAAGAGCTGCACCCAGTTGTTCCACGACTCCGCGTGGAGCCACAGGCCGTGCACGAACACGACGGGAGTCCCGGAGCTCTTTTCAGGCGACATGATGATTCCCCTTGTTTGTCCGATCGCTGCGATGCCGCACCAGGTCGAACCGTCCGGTGCATCGACCGCAACATCTGCAAAGACTTGCGGCCGGACGATCAGCATACTCGCTCCGAAGACGGAGGTCAGCATGGCGTCCATCCGCAAGGAGATCCTCATCGACGCGCCGCCCGAGGAAGTCTGGGGAGCGGTTCGCGACTTCGGCGCGGTGCACCGGCGGCTCGCACCGGGCTTCGTGGTGGACGTCCGCCTCGAGGGAGATGTACGGGTGGTGACCTTCGCCAACGGGCTGGTCGTGCGCGAGCCTCTCGTCGACCTCGACGAGAAGGCGCGCCGCCTCGCCTACGCCGCGGTGGGTGGTCGCGCGACGCATTACAACGCATCGATGCAGGTGTTCGCGGACGGCCCGAGCCGCACCCGTCTCGTCTGGATCATCGACCTGCTGCCACACGAATTGGCCGGGCCGGTCGGCGCTATCGCCGAACAGGCGTTGCGCGTCGCGAAGCAGACGCTGGAACGCCGCTCCCCGACTTAGCGGGCACGAACCGGATGGTCGCTAAGCGACGGTCTTTGCGGCGGAGCGCGCCACGCCGTCCTCGCGAGACTGGCCGAGGGGGGAATCGCGTCGCTGGCCTAGGGCTTTCGCATCGGGGCGCTTTGCGTGCGCGACCGCCCGCAGGATGACCAGATAGGTCACCCAGAGCAGGAAACAGCCCGCGAATTCCAGGAATCCCAGCACGTGATGCACTTGCCCCCCTTTGCAGCTCACCGAACGGGAGCACAGCCGCCGGGTGGGAGCGCTAGCGCTGCGTGTCGGATTACCGGACCTTTACATCCCACACGACGAAAGAATTGATTGAGATTCCATCTTTGCCCGTCAGGGGGGAACGGCATGTCGAAATTTCCGAGAAGCGTGATGCTGTTGGCCTTCTGCGCCGCGGCCGGGGCAGCGGCCGCCGAAGGCAAGCGCACCGAGATCGTCATCGGCGCCTCACTGCCGCTCACCGGCGCCGAGGCGAAAGCCGGAGCGCGCGTTCGCGACGGATATGAGCTGGCGTTCGCCGAGGTCATGAGCAAGGGCGGCCTCTTGGTCGGCCAGCAACGGATGCCGGTGCGGCTGAAGATCGTCGACGACGGCACGGACCGGCAGCGCGCCGCCGACCTGGCCGCGGACCTCGTCGAGAAACAGGGCGCGGACTTCCTGCTCGGCAGCTTCTCCACGCCCATCATCGAGTCGCAGAGCGCGGCGGCCGAGAAGCTCAAGGTGCCGTACGTCACCTCGTCAGGGTCGGCGAGCTCGCTCTACCAGCGCGGGTTCAAGTATTTGTTCAGCGTCTCCGCGCCGATTTCACAGCTCGCGACCGCCCTGATGCGCTGGGTCGACGAGGAAGAGCGCGCGGGCAACCTGCCCAAGCCCCTCCGCGTCGCGGTGGCCTGGGAGAACACGGCGCATGGCAAGGACGTGCGCGCCGGCGTGGCAACGTACGTGACCAATACGCCGGCGCACCGAGGCGCCTTCCAGCTGGTGTTCGACGAGTCGTTCGAGCTGAACACGAAGGACTTCAAGGCCCTTCTCGGCCGCATCCAGGGGGCGAAAGCCGACGTGCTTCTGGTCGACGCGCACCTGCAGGACTACATCACGATGCACAAGCAGTACGTCGGGATGGGCATGTGCCACAAAGTGATCTCGTACGGCGCGCGCGGGCCGGAGAGAGAGGCACGCGAGGCGCTGCCGCCGGGTAGCAACGATTACGTCGTCTCCGCGGTGTGGTGGGACTCGCAGGTCGGCACCAACGGCCTGGCCAGGTCGTTCGTGGACGCCTTTCAGGGGAAGTACGGGCGTCTCCCCGAGTGGTACGAGGCGCTGGCGTACGAGGCGACGCGGGCGCTCTTCACCGCGATCGAGAGGGCAGGCTCGGTGGATAGGGAGAGCGTGCGCGAATCGCTCGCTGCGCTCAAGATGGAGTCGATCCATGCCCGACGGCAGCTCGCCCATCATCTACCCGAAGATCGCCCAGGTGAAGGAAGCCGTGGCGGTAAACCCGCGGTGCTCGGCGACCGCCGCGCACGTCCAGCAGTAGGCCGGATCGTCCGCCTCCGCTACCTCTTCGGCGAGCGCAGCGCGCGGCGGACGATCTTTCCCGTGGCGGTGAGCGGAAGCTCGGGCGCGAACTCGACGATGCGCGGGTACTCGTGCGCCGCCAGCCGCGAGCGGACGTGCTCCTGCAGCTCGGCGGCGAGCGCCGGACCTGGCGCGTAGCCGGGCCTGAGCACCACCACCGCTTTCACCACCTCGGTGCGGATCGGATCCGGCTCGCCGACCACGGCTGCGATGGCCACGGCGGGGTGCCGCTGCAGGCAGGTTTCGATCTCGCCCGGCCCGATGCGGTAGCCGCCGCTCGTGCTCGTTGCGCCAGTAGCGCAGGAACATGACGGGGTCGGGCCGCCGGTACGCGATGCTCCCCAGCTCGCCCGGGGGCAGCTCCTGGCCCGCCTCGTCGACGATGCCCACGGTGTGGCCGGGGATGGCGGTGCCCATCCACCCCGGGCGGACCTTCGGAAGGGCGGCGCCGTTCCCGACCACCAGGTTGCACTCGGTCTGGCCGTAGAACTCGTTGATGGTGAGGCGGAAGGTGCCGCGGCCCCATTCGATCAAGTCTTCGCCCAGGCTCTCGCCGCCGCTCGCCAGGGTCCGCAGCCGCACGCCGGACGCCGGCGCACCCGAAGCGCGCAACAGCTTCAGGGCGGTGGGCGGCATGAACACGTTGCGGACCTCGTGGCGCGCCATCAGGCGCAGCGCCTCCGCCGGGTCGAACTTCCGCGCCCGGTAAGCAACGACGGGAACCCCGTGGTGCCAGGCAGGCAGCAGCACGTCGAAGAGCCCGCCGATCCACGCCCAGTCCGCGGGCGTCCAGAACCGGTCGCCGCGCCGTGGAAAGCCATCGTGGGGATGCTCGACGCCGGGCAGGTGCCCGAGCAGGACGCGATGCGCGTGCAACGCTCCTTTCGGCTGCCCCGTCGTGCCCGAAGTGTAGATGATGACGGCGGGATCCTCGGCGGCGGTGGGCACCGCCTCGAAGCGGCTCGAGGCGCGCTCGAGCGCGGCGGGCAGATCGACCGCCCCCTCGCCTGGCCCGTCGGCGCAGAGGACCAGGCGCAGCTCGGGCAAGCGCTGACGAAGCCGCTCGATCTTGGGCAGCTCCTCCCGGTCGGTGACGATCGCGCGCGCCCCGCAATCTTGGAGTCGGAACTCCAGCGCATCCTCACCGAAGAGCTTGAAGAGCGGCACTGCGACGAGGCCTGCCTTGTAGACCGCCACGTGGGCGATCGCCGTTTCCTTGCGCTGCGGGAGGAGGATCGCGACCCGGTCGCCGCGCGACAACCCGTGCGCGACCAGCACGTTGGCGAGCCGGTTGGCCAGCTCGCGGACTGCTGCGAATCCGAGCTCGGTCACCTTCCCGGAGGGCTCGACCTCGATCAGCGCGGGCGACAGGCCGGCGGCAGCGTGGCGGTCGACCTCGTCCACGCCGATGTTGAACCGCTCCGGGATCGACCACTGGTGACGGGGCGCCGCTCGCTCGTCCATCTCGCCTCCAGCGCCGCTTCTATGGCCAGGCGGCGGCGAGGCCCGTGAACAGGCCGGAGAAGACCACCATGCCGTCCCACAGGTTGCGCAGGCGCAGGTTCTCGTTCGCGGCATGCTGGCTGTTGTCGTGGTTCACGATGGGCACGATGACGACCGGCTTCCCCAGCGTGTCCTGCAAGGTCGAGATCGGCACGCTGCCGCCGAGGATGGGGAGGCGGACGATGGGGCCCACCGCGTCCGCGACCGCCGTCGCCACCGCCCGGGCGAAGGGTTGGTCCATCGGCGCGCGAACGCCCGGATATCCAGCCTTCCATTCGACGCGGACGATGCGCGCATGCGCGAGGCGCGACGCCGTGTCGGGCTCGTCGTGCACGACGAAGAATCCCTGGCCGGCGAGATGCCTCTCGACCGCCGCGCGCAGCGCGTCCGGCTTCTGATCGGGAACCAGCCTCAGGTCGATCGACGCCCGTGCCTCGGTCGGGATGGCGTTCGCCGCTTGCGCGCCGACCCGCCCGGCGAGAAGCCCCCGCACGTTCAGCGCCGGCAGGAGGATTCGCTCGGGCAGCGGCGCGTCGCCCGCCTCGGTGTGCGCGAGCCCGACCGACCGCCGCAGCTCGGCGTCGACGTCGGGAATTTCGGCAATGGCCTTGCGGTCGAGATCGCTGACCGGTCGCACGCCGTCGTAGAAACCGGCGATCGTCACTCTTCCGTCCGGGTCACGCATGCTCGAAAGCAGCGAGGCGAGCAGCGCGGCAGGGTTCGGGGCCCAGTTGCCGTAGTGGCCGTCGTGGAGCGCCCGCGAAGGACCGTAGACGGTCAGCTCGAGGGGGACCACGCCGCGCGCGCCGTAGACGACCTGCATGCGCCGGCTCTGGTGGATGGGCCCGTCGCAGAAAATCCAGGCGTCCGCCTGGAGCAGGTCGCGGTGGCGCTCGAGCGATTCGCGCAGGTGCGCGGACTCCGCTTCCTCCTCGCCCTCGAAATAGAACTTGAGGTGGACCGAGGGACGCGTCCCCGCAGCGCGCAGCGCGTCGAGCGCGCTGAGCATGGCGACGATCGGTGCTTTGTCGTCGCTCGCGGACCGTGCATAGAGCCGCGCCTCCTCGGGCACGTTCTGACCGGGGCCCGGGAAAGGGAGCTCGCGGCCGCCCTGCTCGAGCGGCTTGTCGAGGAGCACCGGCGTCCAGGGAGGCGACTTCCATTGCGCGGGGTCGACTGGCTGCCCGTCGTAATGCGCATAGAGGACGACGGTGCGCCGCGCGCCGGGCGAAGGCAGATCGCCGTAGACGGCAGGTGGAGCGCCGGGCGTCTCCAGGAGCCGGGCCTCGATGCCCCGCCGGCGCAGCATTCCGAGCAGATGCTGCGCGTTGCGCTCGATGTTCGGCCGGTCCGAGGCCAGGTTCGGAATGGCGACGAAGCCCGCCAGCTCGCGGAGGATCTCCGCCTCCGCTCCGCGGCGGTACCGGTCCACCTGCTCGCGCGACTGCCCGCGCGAGGAAGCGGGAAGCAGGAGCACGGCCGCGAATGCGATGGCGCACAGGGCCCGGAGGGAGCGCATAAGTCCTCCTCGAGCCGATCAGATTACACCTTCGCGGTTCAGCGCAGCTCGCGCACGCCCCGCAGCTCCTGGAGGACGGAGAGGAGGACGTCGGGTTCCCAGGAGGCGTCGTAGCGCTCGCCATTGATGAAGAAGGTGGGAGTGCCGTTCACGCCACTGCGCGCGCCGGAGAGGAAATCCGAGCGCACCTTCTCCGCCACCTCCTCCGAATCGATGTCCTGCGCGAACTGGTCGACGTCGCACCCGATCAGCCCTGCGTACCGGAGCAGGTGCCCGTCCTCGAGGAACTGCTGGTTCTGGAAGAGCAGATCGTGCATCGGCCAGAAGCGGTCCTGCAGGCCGGCGGCTTCGGCCGCCTGGGCGGCGCGCAGCGCGTGGGGATGGACCTGGCTGAGCGGGAAGTTGCGGAAGGCAAAAAGCAGGTCGTCGCCCATCGCGCGCTGCACCGCCTTCACGATCAGATGCGCCCGCCCGCAGAAAGGGCACTCGTAGTCGCCATATTCGACCAGCTGGATGGGCGCATCGGGCCTGCCCTGGATGTGGTCCTGCGCGTTCAGCGTCGGCCTCAGCGTGCTCATGGCTTCCTCCCTTGCGAAAGCCCTTCGAGAGCCTCGAGGATTCCGTCGGCGCCGGGATTCACGCCGATGGGCGAGACGTAGCTCCAGCGGATCATGCCCTCGCGATCGATGACGAAGAGCGCGCGCTCGGAAACGCCTTCACCCTTCCGGTACACGTCGTAGGTGCGTGCGATCCCGCCCTTGGGCTCGAAGTCCGAGAGCAGCGGAAAGCGCAGGTTGCGATGCTTCGCGAACGCGAGGTGGCACCACACTCCGTCGACGGAGATTCCCAGGACCTCGGCACCCAGCTTGCGGAATTCCGGCATCAGCTCGCTGTAGATCGGCAGCTGGTCGGAGCAGACCGGGCTCCAGTCCGCGGGATAGAAGGCGAGGACCACGTTGCGCCCGCGGAAGTCGCGCAGCGAGACTCTCTGGTCGGGCGTCGTGTTCAGCGAAAAGTCCGGTGCTTGCTTCCCTGCTTCGAGCGCCATGGTAGCTCCTCCTCTCCGGATCGATGCCCTCGCCCGTCAACGGATCCTGAGCACGACCTTTCCCAGCACGTGACCCGCCTCGATGCGCTCGTGCGCCTTGCGCGCGTCCTCGAGCGGGAAGGCGGCTGCGACGACCACCTTCACCTTCGCCGCCTCGACCGCTTTGCCCAGGCGCTGGAGCTCGCGCACGCCGACCTCCGCGTCGTAGACGATGATCTTCACTCCGGGCCATCGGGTGGGCGCGGACTCGACTCCGTTCGGATACGCGAGCCTTCCGCCGCGGCGGACGGCGCGCAAGCATTGCTCGAGCGGCTTCCCACCGGTGGTCGCCAGCACCGCGTCGATGCCGTCCGGAGCGAACTTGCGCGCCGCGGCCTCGATGTCCTCCTGCCGACCGTCTACCGCCTGGTCGGCGCCAAGCCGACGCACGAGCGCGACGCCGTCGCGGCCGGAAGCGATGGCGAGCACGCGCGCGCCGCGCAGCTTCGCGAACTGCAGGCCGAGGGTGCCCACGCCGCCACTCGCCCCATGCACGATCGTCGATTCGCGCCTCTTGAGCTTCAGGTGCTCGATCCCTTGCAGCGCTGTCAGCCCCGTGGTGGGGATTGCGCCCG
>VBKO01000329.1 GCA_005888115.1 Deltaproteobacteria bacterium | reverse complement strand
TCGATGAGCGGCGTGAACCCCTGCGCCCGTGCCCATGCGGCCGTGCAGAGCGCCTCGAGGTAGAGCGGCTCCGCAGCGCGCCCCCCGATGCGCGCAAGAACGTCGCCGAGCGGCTGCCCCGCGGCCGCCGCCGCCGCCGCATCGGGCTCGATCGCGCCCCACGCCCGCCGCGCGTCGTCCGCGCAGGCGCTCGCGTCCCGCGCCGTCTCGTGCAGCCCATCGGGCGAGGCGAGTCCAGCGCGCTCGAACCGCAGGCGCCGCCCCCGCGCCGCGAAGATCAGTGCCTCGGCGGGCGCCGGCGGCTGCGACGCCGCTTCTTCCCAGAGCCGGATGGCCTCGTCGAGCGAACCGGGTTCGTCCCGGCGGTCCCATGCGTCCGCGGCCCGAGCGAGCAGCTCCCGCCGCGAGGCGGAGGGCTTCGCCGGTGGGCTCGCAGTCCCCGTCGCTTTCGATGTCGCGGTCGGTGCGGCCGTCGCCGTGCCTGCCGGTCTCGCCGTCCCCGCGCTCTTCCGGCCCGACGCGCACGCCGCGGCGCAGAGCGCCGCCGCGGCCAGGAGCCCGGCCCGCCTCACCGCTTGCGCGGCGGCGGCTTCGCGCCGCCCTTCGCCGGCGCCTGCGACCCCGCGCGCTGCCCACCCGCGCCAGAGTTTCCGGCTTGCAGCGCGAAGAGGAGCCCGCCCGCGTCTCCACCTGCTCCGGCCGCCGGCGATTCGTACAGCTCGCACGTCGCCTGGCCGCGCAGGACCAGCTCGCCCTTCTGGTTCTCCGCCCACAGCTCGACGTCCGCGTAGCAGGCGCCGTTCTCTTTCCGCAGCTCCGCGATGCGCCCGCGGCAGCTCAGCTCGTCCCCGGGCCAGACGATCTTCACGAAGCGCGCCGCCAGCCTGCGCACGTGCCCGCGCCGCAACCAGGCCGTGAGGAGCTGCCCCACGAACCCCATCGCCAGCATCCCGGGCGCGAACAGCCCCGGGAACCCGAGCGCGTGCGCGAACGGCTCGTCGAGGTGCAGCCGGTTGAAGTCGTTGGAGGCCGCCGCGTAGCGCGCGATCTGCACGCGGTCGATGGTGGGCTTGCTGAGCGGCGGCAGATCGTCGCCGACGCGCAGCTCGCTCCAGTAGAACGAGCGTGCCAGGCTCTGCTTGGGTGGTTGCACCTGCCGGGGCGGGGCCTGCGCGGGAGCGGGCGGGGGCGGCCTCTTCACCAGGGGCTTTGCCACGGCCGGCCTGGCGGCGGACCGGGCAGGCGGCGGCGGCTTGCGCACCGTCTTCTTGTCCGCGTGCTTTCCCACCTTGGGGAACCTGGTCACTTTCGCCAGCTTGCGCGGCGGGGCCTTCGCCTTGGCGACCTTCGCCACTTTCGCGGCGGACTTGGGCGGCGGCCGGATCTTCTTGGCGGCGCTTCGGCTACTCATGGAGATCTCCCGGGGCGTGCTTGGGCGCGGTGCGCACCACCCAGAGCTGGCGCGATCGGTAGACCACCGTCCCCGTCTCGTCCTTGCCCTCGTCCTCGATGACCACCACGTCGGTGAGGCCGCTCGGGGTGTTGCGCTGCGACACCTCGACGACCTTGCTGCGGACGGTCAGCTTGTCGCCGGCCACGATGGGCCGGGCGTACTCGAAGGTCTGCTCGGCCTGCAGGAGGTGCTTGCCGGGCGAGAGCAGGAGGCCCTCGCGCAGGTCGCTGCCCGCGCGAAGCGTGGTGGGGAACGTGGGAGGAGCGACGACGCTGCGGTAGCCGGCCGCCCGCGCGGCGGCCTCCTCGAAGTAGATGGGGTTCGTCTCGCCGAGCGACTCGGCGAAGCGGCGGATGGCCCCCTTCTCCACCTCGTTGACGGCCGCTTTCGACTCGCGCCCGATGGCGTTGCGATCCACGGCGTTGCGCTCCTCATCTGCCCGCAGGCAGGTCCAAGACGGTGATGAGCCCGGGCTCGGCAGAGGCCACCAGCGGCGCCGCATGGGCGACGGACCACGCGGTCGCCTTGTCGCCCGGCACTCCGCCGGGGATGACGCACCTGATGCCCGGGTCTCCGATCAGCTCGATCTCGTCGCGCGGATCCGGCGCGCCGAGCGCGATGGTCAGCTCCAGGTGGGCGACTTCCTTTCCGTCGTGGAACGCCCGCGCGACCTGGTGCACGCCCACGATTCCGCCGCGGGGGACGGTGAACCCCTCGCCCTGCATGTCCTCGTCGGTCTCGACCGGGTCGATGTCCTCGTCGACCTCGTCGACCTCGAGCCCGACGCCGAGCGCCGCCAGCGCGGCCGATTCCATCAACCCGACGTGGCCGATGGTACCGTCGTCGACGCCGCGGTCGAACTCCTCCTCGTTCAGGCCAGCGCCGACCTTCCGCTGCAGCTGCAGCCGGCGGGTGCGCGCGTCCACGATCCGCCTCGCCTGCACGCGATCGACGCGCCCCACCACGTTGCCGAGCGTCGCCGGAAGGCGGTCGAGGACGAAACCGGGATTCACGCCCGTCCCCAGGAGCGCCACCTTGCGCCGCTCGGCGATGCGGTCGAGACGCTCGGCGATCTCCGGATGCCGCAGCCACGGGTACGAGAGCTCCTCACAGGTGGAGACCACCGCGAGGCCGGCGGACAACGCCTGCGCAAGCTCGCCCTCCACGCGGTCCAGCCTGCTCCCGGTGGCGTGCAGCAAGACGCCGTGCTGCGCCTTCTTCAGCGCCGCTCCGGCGTCGGGAGTCACGATCACGTCGGGAGCTGGCGCATCGACCACGTCGGACAGCTTGCGTCCGACCCGCTGCGCATCGAGATCGATGGCGGCGACGATTTCCAGATCGGACCGGGTGAGCACGGCTCGGGCGATGAGTCGCCCGATGGCGCCGAGCCCCATCAGAACGACCTGCGTTGCCACGCGTCGGTCCTCCGTACGCGAACGCCCTACACCGCTCGCTGGCCCGCTTATAGCCCGACGTCCGACGAGCCGTACAGCGCGAAAAGGCGGGTGACCATTTCGTGGACACCCTACGGGGGACGTCAGGCGGCAGGCTGGTCGAGGACCGGACTTGCGTCTGATGAACTGTCCATTACTTGCCGGTCAGACGAGCGCCTTGTACTGTGCGCAGCTGATGCGCTGCCCCCGCTGCGGCGCGGGAGCCCGGGAGGGGGCTGCCGCCTGCGAGGCTTGCGACCAATTCGACCACCAGAGGGTGCCAGGTGGGTGTGTGTCTGTAGGCGCTAAGCCTACAGGCTTACGAGCGCCTCGATGAGCGACGGCCAGGAGGACCTGGAACGGCTCATCGACAGCCTGGGGGACGCGCTGGTCGCAGTCGACCGCGCAGGCCGGGTGACGCGGCTGAGCTCGCGCGCCCAGGCGCTCAGCGGGATGCCGGCGGCCGAGGCGCAGGGAAAGCCGCTCTCCGAGGTGGTACGCATCGTCGCCGCGGAGGACCGCCGCACGCTCGACGACCTGGTCGCCCGTGCGCTGCGGGGCGAGGCGGTCGCGCGCAGCCCGGGCGCGCACGCACTGCTGGTCGCCAAGGGAGGCGCGGAGCACGCGGTGGTCGATACCGCGGTGCCGCTGCGCGACGAGTCGGGAGCGGTGTCCGGCGCGCTGCTCGTCTTGCGCGACACCGGGCCGGAGCGCGCGGCGGAAGAGGAGCGCGCCCGGCTCCAGGCGCAGCTCGTCTTCTCCGAGCGGATGGCCTCCATGGGCACGCTCTCGGGAGGGCTGGCGCACGAGATCAACAATCCGCTCGCTTCGGTGCTCGCGAACCTCGACTTGCTCCGGCAGGAGCTGGCCAAGGCGCTGCCGGACACCGCCCACACCCGCGACCTGCTCGAGGCGGTGGCCGAGGCGCACCGGGGCGCGGACCGGGTGGCGAAGATCGTGCGCGGGCTGAAGGTCTTCTCGCGCGGGCTCGACGAGCGGCGCCGGCCCCTCGACGTGGCGCAGGTGGCGGAGCAGGTGCTGCACCTCCTCGCGAACGAGCTACGCCACCGCGCGCGGGTGGTGAGGGACTTCCAACCCGCCCCGCTGGTCGAGGCGAGCGAGGCGCACCTCGGGCAGGTGCTGGTGAACCTGATCCTGAACGCCGCCCAGTCGATCCCGGAGGGCGAGGCGGACGGCAACGAAGTGCGCGTCTCCGTGCGGCCTGGGCGGGGCGGCGAGGTGATGCTCGAAGTGCGCGACACCGGCGCGGGCATGCCCCCCGAGGTGCTGGCCCGCGTCTTCGATCCGTTCTTCACCACGCGGCCGGTCGGGTCGGGTTCCGGGCTCGGGCTGTCCATCTGCCACGGGATCGTGACCTCGCTCGGCGGCCGCATCGAGGCGGAGAGCACGCCAGGGCGGGGAAGCGCGTTCCGCGTGACGCTCCCCACCTCCACGGGCGAACCGGCCCAGGCGTCGGCGCCTGCGCCGACCGGCGAGGCGCGGCGCGGCCGCATCCTTCTTGTCGAGGACGATGCGCTGGTCGCGCGCGCCGTGCGGCGGACGCTCTCACGTGAGCACGAGGTGGTCGTCGTGGAGACCGGACGCGCCGCGCTGGAGGCGATCGCGGGCGCGAAGTTCGACCTGGTGATCTCGGACCTGATGATGCCCGAGATGACCGGCATGGACCTGCATGCCGAGCTGCTGCGCACCCACCCGGAGGTGGCCAAGGGGATGGTCTTCTTCTCGGGCGGCGCCTTCACCGACGCGGCCCGCGAATTCCTCCGCCGCGTCCCGAATCCCCAGATCGAAAAGCCCTTCGACCCGCAGCAACTCCGCGAACTGATCCGCCGCCTCCTCACCACCTGACGAACCGGGCAAACAGCAAACAGGGAGCGCGGGAGATTTGAG
>VBKO01000328.1 GCA_005888115.1 Deltaproteobacteria bacterium | reverse complement strand
ATGGCCGAGTCCATCTCGGAACCGATGCAGAGGTCCGCAGTCCGTACGCCGGACGGGACTCGCCCCGTCCAAGGCTCGGTCACGGCGCATGGGACGCTGGCGGTGTACGAGCCGGGCAGCGGCAAGCTGGTCGGCGAGGTCCGCGTCTCGACCGCCGCCCAGGTCCGCGATGCGGCGGCGGCGTCGCGCGCCGCCCAGAAGGTGTGGGCTGCGCGCTCCTTCAAGGAGCGTGAGCAGGCGCTGTCGCGCTTCCAGCAGCTCGTCCTCGATCGCGCCGACGAGCTCGCCGACCTCATCGTTCGCGAGAACGGCAAGACCCGGAACGAGGCGCTCTTCATGGAGGTCCTCCCGGTCGCCGATCTCACCCACTACTTCTCGCGGAAGGCGGAGCGGCTGCTGCGCGACGAGCGGCTTCCGCTCCACATGTTCCCGCACAAGAAGTCCTACCTCAGGTTCTATCCGCGCGGTGTGATCGGGATCATCTCGCCGTGGAATTACCCGTTTTCCATCCCGGCCGGCGACACCGTGATGGCGCTCATGGCCGGCAACGGCGTGGTGCTGAAGCCCAGCGAGTTCACGCCGCTCATCGCGGAGCGGATGCGCGCCTTTCTCGAAGAGGCGGGCGTCCCGCGCGGCCTGGTGCAGATCGTGCACGGCAAGGGCGACGTCGGTGCGGAGCTGGTCAAGAGCGGCGTGAACATGGTCGTGTTCACCGGATCGGTCGCCACCGGCCGCAAGGTGAACGTGGCCGCCGCCGAGCAGATGATCCCGTGCGTGCTGGAGCTGGGCGGCAAGGACCCGGCCATCGTGCTGCCGGACGCCGACCTGGACACGGCGGCGCTCAAGGTGGCGTGGGGCGCGTTCGCGAACTCGGGCCAGACCTGCGCCTCGGTGGAGCGCGTCTACGTGCACGAGAGCATCGCGCCGCAGCTGACGGACAAGCTGGTCAAGCTGGCGGAGGGCCTGCGCCAGGGCGAGCCGAACAGCTACGACGTCGACGTGGGCGCGATGACCACCCAGATGCAGGTGGACATCGTGAAGCGGCACCTGGAGGACGCCCGCGCCAAGGGCGCCAAGGTGCTGGCGGGCGGCGAGGTGAAGGTCTACCCCGACGGCGGACGGTTCGTGCAGCCCACCGTGCTCACCGGCGTGACGCACGAGATGGCCATCATGCGCGACGAGACGTTCGGCCCCATGCTGCCCATCATGACCTTCCGCACCGAGGAGGAAGCGGTGCGGCTGGCGAACGACTCGCCGTACGGGCTCTCCGCGTACGTGTTCACACGCGACAAGCGGAAGGCGGACCTCATCGCGAACCAATTGCTCGCCGGCACGGTGATGCACAACGACACGCTGTACACGCACGCGGCGCCGGAGACGCCCTGGGGCGGGGTCAAGGCGAGCGGGCTCGGCCGCGTGCACGGCAAGCACGGGCTTCGCGACCTGTGCGAGGTGCGCCACGTGAACCTGGAGCGGTTCAACTTCCCGGCCTTCTGGTTCTACCCCTACAGCGCGAAGGCCTACCGGCTGGGCCGCCGGGTCTACGGAACGCTGATCGGGACCTCGCTGCAGGCGCGGATCAAGGCGCTCCTGGGCAAGTGAGGTGGAGGCGGTCGGGTTCATCGGGCTGGGACGCATGGGCCTTCCCATGGCGGCCAACCTGGTCGCCGCCGGGTTCACCGTGCGGGTCTGGAATCGAACGAAGGGCAAAGCGCCGCCCGGCGCGGTGGAGTGCAGATCGCCGCGCGAAGTGGCCGAGCAGTCCGCGATCGTCGCGACCATGGTCGCCGACGATGCCGCCCTGGAGCGGGTGACGTTCGGGGAGGACGGCCTTCTTTCGGGCCTGCGCCGCGGCGGCATCCACGTCTCGATGAGCACCATCTCGGTGGCGCTGTCGCGCAGGTTGCGCGAGGCGCACCAGGCCGCGGGGCAGGGCTACGTCTCCGCGCCGGTCTTCGGTCGTCCCGAGGCGGCGCAGAAGAAGCAGCTCTGGATCGTCTGCGGCGGCGAGCAGAAGGACCTCGCCTCCTGCGAGCGCCTCTTTGCTGCCCTCGGGCGAGGCACCTTCACGGTCGACGAGGCGCCGCAGGCGAACGTGGTCAAGCTCACGGGCAACTTCCTCATCGCCGCGACCATCGAGTCCGCCGGACAAGCAACCGCTCTGGCGGAGAAGGCGGGCCTCGATCCGCGCAAGGTGATGGACTTCTTCGCCGGAACGATGTTCGCGTCCACCGCGTTCACGGGCTACGCCGCGCGAGTCGCCACGACCGAGTTCGAGCCGGCCGGATTCGCCATGCCGCTCGCGCTCAAGGACATGACGCTGGCGCTGCAAGCCGGGCAGGAGGTGCGAGCGCCGCTGCCGTTCGCCTCGCTCATCCGCGATCGCTTGCTCACGGCGCTCGCCCGCGGACGCGACAGCTGGGACTGGTCCGGTCTCGCCAGCGTGGCCCGCGAGGACGCCGGACTCCCGCCTCGCCGGACCTGATCGCGGTCCAGCGCGGTAGCCCGCTTGACCGCCGGGGTCCGCCCCGCTACATGCCCCACCCTCGTGGCCGCGCAGAGGAACGCCGAGAGCATGCTGTTCGGTGCCCTCGGCGTGCTGGGCTTCTCCGGGACGCTGCCGGCCACGCGCGCCGCCATCGGCGAGCTCGGGCCGGTGGTGATGGGGCTCGGCCGCGCGCTCGTCTCCGCGTCGCTGGCGGTGCTGGTGCTCTGGGCGACAGGTGCGCGGCGCCCTCGCCGCGAGCAGTTGCTGCCGCTCGCGGTCGCCTCGGCGGGCGTGGTGATCGGGTTCCCGCTCTTCGCCGCCATCGCGCTGCGCACGGTGCCCGCCGTGCACGCGTCGATCGTGGTGGGGCTCATCCCCATCGTGACGGCCGTCGCGGCGGTGGTCCGACACGGAGAGCGCCCGCGGCCGCTCTTCTGGGCGGCTTCCGCCCTCGGCGTGCTGGCGGTGGTCGTCTTCGCCGCCGCCGAAGGCGCAGGGCGGCCGCAGCTCGCCGATCTGTGGCTGCTCCTCGCGATGATCTCGGCCGGCATCGGGTACGCCGAGGGCGGGATGCTGGCTCGCGACATGGGCGGCTGGCGCGTGATCTGCTGGGCGCTCCTGCTCGCCGCGCCGGTCCTTGCGCTGCCGGTCGGCCTCGATCTCGCGCACCGGAGCCTGCATGTCTCGGCGCGCGCGTGGAGCGGATTCGCCTACGTCAGCGTCGTCAGCATGTTCCTGGCGTTCTTCGCCTGGTACAAGAGCCTCGCGCTCGGCGGCATCGCCGCGGGCGGCCAGATGCTGCTCTTCCAGCCGCTGCTCAGCGCGCTGTGGGCGGCGCTGCTGCTCGGCGAATCGATCGCGCCGCGCGCCTGGGTGGCGGCGCTCCTGGTCCTCGGCAGCGTGGCCCTCTCCCGCTGGTCGCAGATGCACCCGCGCTCTCCTTGACAGCCCGCACCCCCGGCGCTACTTCCAGCCGCCTTTCTGCAGCCGGAGGACCTGGTGGCCCAGTACGACGTGGCAATCATCGGAGCAGGACCGGGCGGCTATGTCGCCTCCATCCGCGCCGGGCAGCTGGGCCTCAAGACGGTGTGCATCGAGAAGGACCCGCGGCTGGGCGGCACCTGCACGCTGCGCGGCTGCATCCCCACCAAGGCCATCCTCCACACCGCCGAGCTGTACGAGAACGCGCAGGAGTCCGCCGAACAGGGCGTCAAGGTCTCCGGCCTCGAGCTCGACATGACGGGCGTGGTGAAGCACAAGGAGTCGGTCGTCTCCAAGAGCTCCAAGGGAGTCGAGTTCCTCTTCCGCAAGAACAAGGTCGATCGCGTCCACGGCCATGCGCGCATCGCGGGTCCCGGGCGTATCGCGGTTTCCGGCGGCTCGTCTGGCGACCAGATGGTGGAGGCGAAGCACGTCATCCTCGCCTCGGGGTCCGCGCCGCGGCTCATCCCGGGCCTCAAGTTGGACGGCAAGCGCATCCTCACCTCGGACGAGCTGCTGGAGAACACTACCGTCCCCAAGCGGCTCATCGTGCTCGGTGCGGGTGCGGTGGGCGTCGAGTTCGCCAGCGTCTACGAGCGATTCGGCAGCCAGGTGACCATCGTGGAGATGCTCCCGCACCTCCTCCCGCTGGAGGACGACGACATCTCCACCGAGTTCGAGAAGTCGATGCGGCGCCGCAAGGTGAAGTTCCTCACCTCGGCCAAGGTGGAGAAGGTGGAGGTTGCCGGCGAGGTAGTGAAGTGCACGGTCACCACGCAGAAGGGCACCGAGGTGCTCGAGGCCGAGATGTTCCTTTGCGCGGTGGGTCGCCGGCCGGTCAGCGAGAACCTCGATCTGGAGAAGCTTCCCAACGTGAAGCTGGAGCGCGGGTACGTGGTGGTCGACCCGAAGACTCTGCTCACCGGCGAGCGCTGGCTGTCGGCCATCGGGGACGTGGTGGCGCTGCCCGGCCGCCCGCACCCGCAGCTCGCCCATCTCGCGTTCGTGGAGGGAGAGTTCGTCGCCGACAGCCTGGCGGGGCACAACCCGAAGCCGGTGAACTACGACCTGGTGCCAGGCGCGACCTACTCGGAGCCGGAGGTGGCCTCGGTGGGTCTCACCGAGAAGGCGGCGCGCGAGCGCGGCTACAAGGTGAAGATCGGCGTCTTTCCGATGTCCGCGAACGGCAAGGCGCGCATCCTCGGCGCGGCCGAGGGCATGGTGAAGGTCGTCGGCGAGGAGAAATACGACGAGGTGCTGGGCGTCCACATCGTGGGCCCCCGGGCGACGGAGATGATCGCGGAGGCGTGCTCGCTCTTGCGGCTGGAAAGCACCAGCGAGGAGATGGCG
>VBKO01000327.1 GCA_005888115.1 Deltaproteobacteria bacterium | reverse complement strand
TCTCGCAGCGCTGCGTTCCTCACGCCGAGCCCGAGATAGTGGAAGAACGTGCGGGTATCGCCGTCGCCCGCATCGAGCTGGTACCAAAGATGACGAATGCCCCGCTCGGCGAGGTAGCTGCTCACCAGCGTCGTCTTGCCCGCGCCGGGTGGCCCGCTGATCCAGATTACCGAGTGCCGTCTATCGTCCAGCCGTCTGAAGAGGCGCTCGCGCAAAAGCACGTCGGTCAGGCGCGGGCGCGTCAGCTTCGCGAGATAAGCGGGTGAAGAAATTTTTCGCGCCACGCGGCATCTTGCCGACAACCCGTTCGGGAAGTCCACTGTCGCGGATGCCAGCGTCATCCCGAATAGAACCTCGTCACTTCGCACCTGGCTCTACGCAGACGCTGCTCACGCTGCGTCTGCACGCAGGCATGTCCTGGAGCGAGATCGCCGAAGTCGTGGGCAGAAAACCCGCCGCCATGCGCAAACGCCACGAGCGCCTCAAGGCGCGGCTGCGGGAGCAGGCCGAGGCCGCCGGCCTTCTCCGCCGTTAGGGCCGCGGGGTCGAAAGGAATGCGCCGGGAACGACGTCGAGCTGTAGAAGATGTGTCTACCGCAACAGGTAGGTCCACCAGCGTCCGCATCACGCTGAACCGGACGTTCAGTCGTCGACGGCGATCCCGTCACGATATGCGCTCACGCCGTTCGAGACCACGACGGCAGGATTGCTCCTGCTGAGCTCGAGCGCGAGCCGCTCCTCGAGCGGGCTCACGCGCAGCTCCTCGAGCTTCGGAGCCGAACGCTTCAGGTGAGGGTCATCGACCGCGACCGTGCAGTGCGCGAGGGAGAGGCTGCGCAGGGCTGGGAGGCCGGCGAAGCTCGAGAGAGCGATCCGAGGCTTGATCTTCGTGATGGCGAGATGTTGCAGGTTGCGAAACGACGCGAGCGTCGGCCACTCCAGCAGATTGCACACCTGGATGACCATCCAGGTGACGTTCCCGTTGCGGCCGTCGAAGCGGCGGAGCTTGCGGCAGCCGTACAGCGTCACGTTCCGCAACGTCGCTACGTGCTCGGTGTCCCCCAGCCGATCGATCGTGCCGCCCCAGAGCGCCAGGATCTCCAGCGGCACCGCGCGCCATTCGCGCAGGTCCAGGGGCGGGCTGCTCGTCATCTCGAGGTGCCGCACCGTCGTGCTGCGTGCAATGGCCTGCAGGTCGGCCGCCTTCGCGAACTGAACCGACAGCTTCCCGATCGGAGCTTCGCAGAGGCGCGAGATGTCCCGCTTGCGGTTCTTGCCGGTCTCGATCGAGAGGTAACGGCCGCGGCGGAACGATTCGATGCCGTCGAGCGAGCGCAGCCCGCCAGCCTGGAGTTCCAGCACCTCTAGAGAGGGGAGCGCGGCGACGAAGCGAAGGTCCTGGACGCGCGAGCTTGGCTGCACGACGAGGATCTTCACCCGCTCGATCCCCTTGACGCCTCCCAGCGCGGCCGCCAACTCGACCTCGTCGACCGGCTTCGCGGCGCGATTGCTGAGGACGAGCGTGTCGTGTTCGGGCGCAACGGCCTCGAGCGCCTCCGCCTTCCACTCCTCCAAGTCTAGCTGGTTCGGAAGACCTAACACGTCGTTCTCCGGCGAATCACTATAGCCCGGGCGCTCGGGACGCTCGGAAACCTCGGGAAGCTCCGGCATCAAGAGCCCGGGGACGAAGTCGCCCCAGCCGTCCACGGTACCCCAAAGCGCCTCCCCTTCCTTCTTGAACCAGGTGAACTCGGACTTGTCGATGGTGACGCTCTTCCCCGCGAGGGGACCCTCGACGTAGAGCTTCGAGTATTCGGAAAAGACGAGCCACCTCGATCCTTCCTGCACGGTGAAGCTCCCGCCGTCGTCCTGGAAGACGTAGGGTGCCATGACGTAGCGTGACATCTTCTCATCCCGGTACGCGTTGAAGACATCGAGCAACGCGAGCCCGGCGAACGCCGGCGTCCACGCCTTGCCGAGCGCGAGCTTCACCCTGCGCGGCCGGTGCATGGCACGGCCGCGGGCTGGTCTGCTACGCTCGATCCCGCGAAGGGATGGGAGAGTCGGGTGGACGGAAGGCGGCTTATCAGTCCTACAGTCTTGAACTGCCGCTGGCGTCGTCCTACACTGCAGTGGCGTACCGCTCACGAGATGTGGGCCGCGCGGCCTCCAGTCGACGATGATCGCGACGAGCTACACGACGAAGTCGAGCACCGCACCGCGCGCCTTCGTGTGCACGGAGTGGCGGAGGACCTGGAACTGGACCCATGCGACGTAGCGCTAAGCTGCTCTCGATCGCTTTTCTCATCCTTGTCGCCGGGTGTCGGCATTTGCCCAATCAAAGCCACGATTCGCGGTGTAGACAAGGAATTACGAGTATCAATATCAGTAGCGAAGCCATAATTCTTGGTGGCGCGTCGTTTGGTACTGTTGGTCAATATGAAAAGCTGGTTGGTACAGCGCATGGGCAGGTAAGCCCCCATGCCTCCTTCAACCGCAACGTCGTGGATCTCGATGAGGCTCCGCGAAACGCGTGTGGCATGGTCGAGTACGATGTGGATCTCTACATCATTCGTCCTGTCGATCCCACGAAGCGGAGCAAGACGGTCCTGTACGAAGTCCTCAACCGCGGCCGTAAGTTGCTGCTCGGTAACTACTATCTCGGGCGTCAGGAGCCCTGGCTCAACGAGTTCCCGAACGCAGCAGACGCGGGCGACGGCTTCCTGATGCGGCGGGGGTACACGCTGGTATGGAGTGGTTGGCAGGGTGACATCAACAACGCTCCACCGAATGCTCCGGATGTGATGGGGGCGCGGTACCCGGTGGCAACGAATCCGGATGGAGGCACGATCACGGGTACGGTCCGTCAGGAGTGGGTGTTTACCGCCACGACTCCGCGCTTTACGGTGCCGATCGGGTGGGACCGTGGACAGGTTTCTACCCCACCGAAGCCGGTCCCAGAGCATATGGCCAACGCCGTTCTCTTGTCGCGGCAGGATGTTGACGGACCGGATACCGTGATTCCGCGTGATCAGTGGTCGTTCGGGATTTGCACGAACGGAACTACGATCACGCCCAGCGATACAGATGTCTGCTTTCCATCAGGTTTCCAGTCCAATCTTATCTATAATCTAGTGTACACAGGTCAGAATCCTATCGTTCATGGACTCTCATTCATTTCGATTCGGGACGTCGTCTCGTTTCTTCGTTCGGACAATACATCTGCTAACCCTCTCTCGATTCCAGGTGTGGATAAAGCCGTGGAGGCCGTCATCGGCGTCGGCTTCTCGCAATCGGGCCGAGTTCTTCGTGACGGTCTCAATCAGGGGTTCTTTGACAGGAACCAGTTCGACGGCCTCATCGTCTCCCACGCGGCTGCCAACCTCACCTATATCAACCAGCGCTTCTCGCAACCCGGTCGCTTCTCGGCGATGATCGAGGGGCACGCATACCCGAGCGATCAGTTCCCGTTCTCTTATGCGCGGCAGGCGGATCCATACACAGGTCAGACCGCCGGCATTCTAGACAAGTGCTTGGACGGCCATGACAACAAGTGTCCGAAAATCTTTCACATCGACGGAGCCAACGAGTGGTGGCGCGGTCGAGCGTCTCTCAATCACACAGATCCGCTGGGAATGCACGATATCGAAATCCCGCGCAATGTGCGGATGTATTTCATCGCGGGTGTCCAGCACACTCCCAAGATGGTCAATCCAGTCTGCGTCGGGACGACGAATCCGCTCACTTGGCACGAGATTTCACGTGCGCTTCTCACCGACCTAGAAGCATGGGTGAAGAGCGGTGCCGAGCCACCGCCGAGCGTGTGGCCATCGATCGACGACACAGTCGCTCCCGCCACGTCCAATCCTGAGTCCTTCCTCGGCACGTTCTCGTTCCCAACGATCCCCGGCGCGCCGGTCTTCAATGGCGACTACAACCATCTCTATCGTAACGATCAATCGGTACAACCCCCGGTTCACATCTATGCAAACCGGTACGGCGTGCGCGTCCCCAAGGTGGATGCGGACGGGAACGAGATCGCTGGGATTCACTCTCCTTTGCTGAGAGTGCCCAAGGGAACGCATACTGGGTGGACACTTCGCAAGCCTGCATTCATCGGCAACCGCCTGTGTCAGCTGCACGGTGAGTACTATCCGTTCCCTGCCACCGCAGCGGACAGAATCGCGAGCGGCGATCCGCGCCTTTCATTCGTGGAGCGCTATGGCACCGTCGCGACCCGACAGCAGCTCGCTGCGAAAGCAGCGGCTCAGCTCGTAGCCGATGGCTACCTTCTCGAGGAGGATGCCGCTCGCCTGGTGATGGCAGCGGGTCAATGATCTGAAGCATCCGGCATCGTGGCTGCGGGCCGAAACGCGCTTGTATGTGCTCCTGCGCGGCGGGTGGGCAGCACCGCCGCGCGCTGTTCTGCTGGCTCACCGAGAGGGGAGGGGTCGACGGAACTGCGTTTATCCGTCAATTCGCTACGAGGTGCGGCTCAACGTTGCCACGTGGTTGCCATGAACCGGCGGATTGGGGCGGTACGGGTCGGAACGACGGAGAAGACGGCGGGATCGAGCTTCCTTTGTCACTGCAGCCGGATGCGAAGCAAGTCCGCATCTCGCAAAGGGTTTCGCGCATCCGGTCTGCGTCTCTTCGATTCCCGCCGCCTCCACTTTCAATAATACTTTCATGATCTTACTGCGCGATCGTCCCCCAAAATCGCAAAAGCGTCCGAATGGACGCGCAAGCAGAGCGATCGGGCCTCCCCGTTCAGGCGTCAGGCCCTTTGCAACGACTTACGGGTACTCCTTCAGGACCCTTGGATGGCGGCGGCGAACCGTTGCAGAAAGCTAGGTCGGTATCGACCAAGCCTGTCTCGTAGATGTACCGCCACTT
>VBKO01000326.1 GCA_005888115.1 Deltaproteobacteria bacterium | reverse complement strand
TCCGCCTGGTGAAGAGCGGCGCGGACTGCGTGCTCATCCACGAGCGGACCGGGCAGCGTTTCACCTTGCGCGACACGACCTGCTCGCCGCTCGAGCGCGGCTAGCGATCGTCTCGGAGCAGGGATCGAGGCGTGGCGGAGAGCACGCGCCCGCGGCCGATGTCCAGTTCGAAATAGCCTTCGTGGCCGAGCTGCGTGGAGGACCCGGCGCAGATCACCATCGGATCCGAGCCGTGGACGAATCGGTCGTGGATGTGGCCGCAGAGGATGGCCTGGGCTCCGCCGCGGCGGGCGGCCGCGAGCAGCGCGCGGGCCCCGCGCAGCGACCGCCATGGCCAGTCCTCGCGGCCACCCCGTAGGACGGGGGTGTGGTGCACGGCGACGAGCTTGCAAAGGCCGCGCAGCTCCGGCGAGGCGAGGACCGCCTCCAGCGCGTCCAGCTCGGCGCGATCCAGTCGGCCGCGCGACAGCACGGGCCAGCAGAGCGGACCGGCCGAGTCGAGCACCACGAGGGCCGCCTCGCCGAGCAGCCGCACGCGCAGCCGCCCAGAAAGGTCGCTGCGCGCGTGCTCGGGGAAGTGCTCCTCGAACAGCCGCGAGGGAGCGCCGCGCCAGGGATAACGATCGTGGTTTCCCGGGAAGACGGTGAACCGGTCCGTGTCGCCCGCCAGCGCTCCCAGAGCGGCACGCGCGGCGGCGAACTCTTCCGGATGCCCGAGCTGCGTCAGGTCGCCCGTGCACAGCGCGTGATCGGCCGCCGACGCAGCCCGGGCGAGCGCGCGCAGCGCTTCCTCGGCGCCGTCGTACTGGCGGCCGCGGCCTTTCCAAAGCTCGACCGTCGCGAGCGCGCGCAGCGGCCCGAGCTCCCGCAGCGGCCGCTTCCGCCACTCGCGGATCTGCACGTGGACGTCGGAGAAGTGGATCAGCTTCATGCAGGCCGCTCGGCGACGGCCAGGAGCCCGAGCCCGTCCAGCGCCTCGTCCAGCTTGACGACCCGCAGCCCAGCCGACTCCAGCAGCGTGCGCAGATCGGCCGCGGTGAACCGGCCGTAGAACCCGCTCATCGTCCGCCAGAGCAAAGCGGTGATCGCCCAGCCCGGGCGCGGCAAGGCGCGGAGGAGGCCTGTGCCGGCGCGGATGCCATCGCGCGGCTCGAGCAGGATCGCGCGGCCGCCGGGCCGCAGCACGCGCGCCGTCTCGCGCAGCGCCGCGGCCCGATCCGGCAGCAGGTAGAGCACGCTGTGGAATGTGACCGCGTCCATGCTCCCGTCGCGCACCGGGAGCCGGCGCGCGTCGCCTCGGACCAGGAGGAGGCGCGGATCGCGCCTCCGCGCGCGCCGCAGCATCGCGGGAGCGTGGTCGACCGCGAGCACCGCGGGCACGGCGTCGCGCAGGTGCGTGGCGGAATTCCCGGGACCGCATCCCAGGTCGAGCGCCCGCCGGCAGCCCGGCGGCAGCTCGGACGCCATCCGTGCGCAGTCCCGTTCCCAGACGGGGTGTCGCGTCACCAGTGCGTACGGGAGCGCCACCGCCTGGAACAACCGCTCGCTGCGGAGCATGCGGTGGGATATTGTCACAAGAACCATGGGCCTCCTCGACAAGATCAAGCCGCACGTCGCGCCAGTGCGGCCGACCGACGTGGCCGTCTCTCCGGACGGCGGCGTGCACGTGCGCTGGGACGACGGCAAGGAGAGCCGCTTCCCGCCGAGGTGGCTGCGCGCGCGCTGCCCGTGCGCCGGCTGCGTCGACGAATGGAGTGGCCAGCGCACCGTGGGCGAAGCGCAGGTGAAGCAGGACGTGCGCGCGCAGAACCTGGAGCCCGTCGGGCGGTACGCGGTGCGCGTCGACTGGAGCGACGGCCACAACTCCGGCATCTGGTCCTGGGAGTACCTGCTCGAGATGCGCGAGGAGCAGTCCGCCGGCACCCCCGCGAACTGACGTCGATAGCTGGGTTGCGCGGATCGCTTGACCCGGTGCGTCGAGACGCTTATTCCTCCGCACCCACCCCGGAGGCCCTCCATGGCAACAAGGCCTGGCCGCCGCGCGGCCATCGTCGCCGGCCTGCGCACCCCGTTCGTGAAGTCCGGCACTTCCTTCAGGGGGCTGACCGCCCTCGACCTGGGCCGGATCGCCGTCTCGGAGCTGGTGCAGCGCTGCGAGCTGCCGCCGAAGGAGATCGAGCAGATCGTCTTCGGCGTGGTGATCCCCATCGTGCAGTGGCCGAACATCGCCCGCGAGGTGGGCCTGGCCGCCGGGCTGCCCAAGACGATCGAGGCGCACTCGGTGGCCCGGGCGTGCGCGACCAGCCTGCAGGCGCTGACCACCGCCGCCGACGCCATCGCCCTCGGCGAGGTGGACGTCGCCATCGTCGGCGGCGCCGAAGCGATGAGCGACGTGCCCATCACCTATTCGCGTCCAGTCGCGCAGGCAGTGGTGGCGGCGGCCAAGGGCAAGACGCTGGTCGAGAAGCTCAAGGCGTTCCGGGAGATCTCCCCGCGCGACCTCCTGCCGGTTCCGCCGGCCATCGCCGAGTACTCGACCGGCATGTCGATGGGCGAGAGCGCCGAGAAGATGGCCAAGGAGAACGGCATCTCGCGCGAGGCGCAGGACGCCTGGGCCCACCGCTCGCATACCCGCGCGGCGCGCGCCTGGGAGGACGGCACCTTCCGTAAAGAGGTCATGCGCGTTCTCGTGCCGCCGCGTTTCGAGGAAGTGGTCGTCGAGGACAACGTCGTGCGCAAGGACTCGCGGCTCGAGGCCTACGCGAACTTGAAGCCCGTGTTCGACAAGAAGTACGGCAGCGTGACGGCGGGCAACTCGTCCCCGTTGACCGACGGGTCGGCCGCGCTGGTGGTCATGGCCGAGGAGAAGGCGCGCGCGCTGGGGATGAAGCCGCTCGGGTTCCTCAAGGAGTACGCCTACGCGGCAGTCGATCCGGCCTGGCAGCTCCTGCAGGCGCCCGCCTTCGCGGTCCCCAAGGTGCTGCGCCGCGCCGGGATGCGGGTCCCGGACATCGACGTCTTCGAGATCCACGAGGCGTTCGCCGCGCAGGTCCTCTCGAACCTCCAGGCGTGGGGCTCGAAGAAGTTCGCCGAGGAGCACCTCGGCGGTGGCGAGCCGATCGGGGAACCCCCGGAGGAGAAGATCAACCCGAGCGGCGGCTCGGTCGCGCTGGGCCATCCCTTCGGCGCCACCGGCGCCCGGCTGGTGCACCAGGCGCTGCGCCAGATGTCTGCGCGCGGTCTCGGCACCGCCCTGGTCTCCATCTGCGCCGCCGGCGGCCTGGGCGGGGCGTGCATCCTCACCCGGGAGTAGACATGGCCGCGAAGACCTTCCGCCTCGAGACGCCCGGCGAAGGCGTGGGCGTCGTGTCGATGGACGTCCCCGGCGAGCCGGTCAACACGCTGCGCGCGGACTTCGCGGGCGAGCTGGAGGAGCTGCTCCGGCGCGCGGCGGAGGATCCGGCGATCACTTCCCTCGTCTTAACCAGCGGCAAGGCGGACGGGTTCATCGCCGGCGCGGACGTGCAGATGCTTCAACGGATCACGACCCGCGAGGAAGCGACCGAGCTCGCCCGCGGCGGTCAGCAGGCGATGTCGAGGCTGGAGGAGCTGGGGAAGCGCAAGCCGATCGTGGCGGCGATCCACGGCGCGGCGCTGGGCGGCGGTCTCGAGGTCGCTCTCGCCTGCACGTACCGCATCGCCACCGACGATCGCAGGACGCAGCTCGGGCAACCCGAGGTGCAGCTGGGGCTCATCCCCGGCGCAGGCGGAACGCAGCGGCTGCCGCGGCTGATCGGCATCGCCGAGGCGCTGGACTTGATCCTCACCGGCAAGTCGGTGCGCGCGTCGAAAGCGCGGCGGCTCGGCCTGGTCGACGAGGTGGTGCCCAGGCCGATCCTGCTCCAGGTCGCGCGCAGGCGCGCGGCGGAGCTGGCCTCCGGGGCGCTGCGGCCCGACCGGTCGCGCGTCCACTTGCGCCAGATCGCCGACCGCGAGGTGCTGCAAGCCGTCGCGCTGGAGGAGAACCCCATCGGCCGGCGCATCCTCTTCCAGCAGGCGCGCAAGGCGCTGCTCAAGAAGACGCGGGGCCACTACCCGGCGCCGGAGAAGGCGCTGGAGGCAGTCCGCATCGGCATCGAGGACGGCATCGAAGCGGGCCTGCGTGCCGAGGCGGAGCGCTTCGGCGAGCTGGTGGTGAGCGATGTGTCCCGGAACCTGGTGCAGATCTTCTTCGCGACGACCGCGCTGAAGAAGGACACGGGGGTGGACGATCCTTCCGTGAAGCCGGCGCGCGTCTCGAAGGTGGGGATGGTCGGCGCCGGGCTGATGGGCGCGGGCATCGCGGCGGAGAGCGCGAGGAGAAGCTGGCGCTCATCACCGCCACGACCGACTGGTCGGGATTCAAGACCTGCGACGTGATCGTCGAGGCAGTGTTCGAGGACTTGAAGCTCAAGCAGGACACGTTGCGCGACGTCGAGCGGGAGGTGCCCTCCGCGCTCTTCGCGTCCAACACGTCGTCGATTCCCATCGGGCGGATCGCCGAGCCCGCCGCGCGTCCCGAGGGCGTCGTCGGCATGCACTTCTTCTCGCCCGTCGACAAGATGCCGCTCCTCGAGGTGGTGCGCGCGCCGCGGACGGGCCCGCAGGCGGTCGCGACCGCGGTCGCTCTGGGGAAGCGTCTCGGGAAGACCGTCATCGTGGTGAACGACGGGGTCGGCTTCTACACCAGCCGCATCCTGGCGCCGTACATGAACGAGGCGTCGTACCTCCTGGTCGAGGGAGCCGCGATCGAGGGCATCGACGTGGCGCTGGTCGACTTCGGGTTCCCGGTCGGGCCGATGCAGCTCCTCGACGAGGTCGGCATCGACGTGGGCGGCAAGGTGGCGCACATCATGTCGGAGGCGTTCGGCGAGCGGATGAGGCCGCCGGAAGGATTCGAGCGGGTGGCCCTCGACGGCCGCCTGGGCCGTAAGGCGAAGAAGGGCTTCTACCTGTACGGGGAAGGCAAGGAGAAGGGGCACAAGGAGGTGGATCGCGGCGTCTACGACCTGCTCCCGGGAGGGCAGAAGCGCAGCTCGCCCCCGCGCGAGGAGATCGCCGAGCGCTGCGTCCTGCAGATGGTCAACGAGGCGGCGCACTGCCTGGGCGGGAAGATCCTCCGCTCCGCGCGCGACGGCGACGTCGGCGCCGTGTTCGGCCTCGGCTGGCCTCCCTTCCGGGGCGGTCCGTTCCGCTACGCCGACTCGCTGGGCGCCGCGCACGTCGTGGAGCGCCTCTCCGCGTACGAGGAACGGTTCGGCCCGCGCTTCGCGCCCGCACCCATGCTGGTCGAGCTAGCGCGGACCGGCGGGAAGTTCTGGAGGGATCCAGGCGCTGAAGTGTCGGCCCATCGAGAACGTCCGCCATTCCCGGCTCCTGATGACCGATCACCTCACGCCTAGGCGCGCGCGCAGCTGCGACAGCGCGGGCAAGGCGGCGTCCTTCTCGGAGAGCAGCGGGTCGCGGATGGGCCAGGCGATGCCGACGGTGGGGTCGTTCCAGCGCAGGCCGATCTCGTCGGCGCGGTCGTAGAAGTCGGTGCACTTGTAGGCGACGTCGGCCGTCTCGCTCAGCACGCAGAAACCGTGGGCGAACCCGGCTGGGATGAACATCTGGCGGAAGTCGTCGCCGGAGAGCTTGGCGCCCGTCCATTTGCCGAAGGTGGGCGAGCCCGGTCGGATGTCCACCGCGACGTCGAAGATCTCGCCTTGCAGCGCCCGGATCAGCTTGCCCTGGGGCCTTTGCAGCTGCGCGTGCAGTCCCCGGAGCGTGCCGCGGTTCGAGCGCGACTGGTTGTCCTGGACGAACGGGTGCGCGATGCCCGCTTCGCGGTACTTTCGCTCGTGGAACGTCTCCAGGAAATGACCGCGGGGATCGCGGAAGACGTCCGGCTCGATGAGCAGGACGCCCGGGAGATCGGTATTCAGTATACGCATTGGCGTCGCTTCACCTTTCGAATCGGTAGCCGTGGCCGCGCACCGTGAGGAAGTGGCGCGGCTGCTCCGGGTCGCGCTCCAGCTTGACCCGCAGCGAGCGGACGAAGTTGTCGACCGTGCGGGGCGTGCCCTCGTACTCCGCGCCCCAGCAGCGGGCCAGGATGTCGTCGCGGCTCAGCGCCCGGCCGCCGGACTGGAGGAAGAGCCGCAGCACCTTGAATTCTTGGGGTGTCACCTCGACCGCCGTTCCGTTGCGCGCGACGGTCTGCGCGCCCAGGTCCGCCTCGATCTCGCCGAACTTGATGCGGTCCGCGGCGCGGTCGTCGCGCGGCGGCCGGCGGCGCAACAGCGCCTCGACCCGCGCCAGGAGCTCGCCCAGCCCGAACGGCTTGGCGAGGTAGTCGTCGGCGCCGAGCTTGAGCCCGAGGATCTTGTCCCCCTCCATCCCCTTGGCGGTGAGCATCAGGACCGGCGTCTGGACCGCGCGCCGCCGCAGCTCCTTGAGCAGCTCGTAGCCGTTCCGGCCGGGCAGCATCACGTCGAGGATGACGAGGTCGACGTCCGGCTTCTGCGCCTCGGCGAACCCGCCCTCGCCGTCGTGGGCCAGCACCACCTC
>VBKO01000325.1 GCA_005888115.1 Deltaproteobacteria bacterium | reverse complement strand
TCTACGTCTCGGTCCTGCGCAGCAGACTGGGGCTGCACCGTGAGGCGGGAGCCAGCGGTTGACGACCTCGCGAGCGCGGGGACCTGCAGCACGCCGTTCGCCAGACAGTCGCGCCTGGCATGATGGGCCTCGACCTGACGGTTGCGTCCACGTGGACGCGGTTGCCTCACAGGGAGAAGTAGAGAGCCAGCGTCGCTTCGCTCCGATCGTCATCCAGATCCTGGTGCGGCCCGCTGGTGCGGAGGGCCTCTGGACCGACAGCCACCCCCGCATGAACGCGGCGAGGGTCATCTCGCCCCTCGCCGCGCAAGCCCTGTCCCTCAGTAGGCGACGCCCTTCACCAGCGGACGAGCCGCGGGCGCCGGGGCGCCCGGGGCCGGGTTGAGCTGGATCACGTCGGGCCGCATCATCTCGTTGTCCTCATGGTCGATCATGTGGCAGTGCCACACGTATCCATGCTCGAGGTTGTCGCTGGGGTCGAAGGCGTAGACCAGCTGGTTCTTCGGCGTACCGATGGGCAGGTCGTTCGGCGCCCAGCGCACCACGAATCGCGTCACGGCACCTGGCGGCACCACCAGCGTATCCTTCCAGCCCGCCTCCTGCGCTCTGGGCGGCAGGGGCTTGCCCTTTAGAAAGGGCGTGACGTCGGGGTTGCCGCCCAGCGCGCGCGGGTTGCCCGTGTTGTAGTCGAGCGGCGGCCCGAAGTCCGCGCAGTACAAGCCCGCCGCGCAGCCGAGCGCGGGTGCGGCGGGGAAAGCGGCGGCGTACGCGGCGTTGTATTGCTTCAAGTCGAACGCCTGCCGGTTGAGGACCTGGAACGACGCCAGGTGGACATGAATCGGGTGCGCGTCGGGGGTCAGGTTGACGATCTCCCACACCTCCGTGTCGCCCTCCTGCGGCAGCTCCGAGTAGAAGGTGACTTTGCCCCCCACGTCGATGGGCACGAAGTCCCTGTACGGACGCGGCGACTCGCCTGACATCTTGGTGTTGTTCAGCAGGATGTCCACCGGACCGCCAGGATACGCGGTGGTCACGCCCGTCACCGGGTCGGTGGCCACCGAGGCAGGCAGCTCCACCTCGTTCAAAGTCAGTTGCCGCGTCTTGTCGGCGGTAACTCCTGCTGCCAGAGTGCCTGTCGCGGGGTTCACCAGCCGCTGGATCAACTGGCTAGATTGCCGAATGGTGGCGCCCGGCGTGGCCGGATTCCAGCTGGAATCGACCGGGCAACCGGCTGGCGGGCAGGCGATGCGGAACTGAAGGATCCTGCCCACCGTCGAGCCCTTCGCCGGGGCGCCGGTGGGGAAGGGCGCCTTGGCGGTGTTCTTGAGGATGAACGTGGTTCCGGGCGCGACCCCGGCGAAGTCGATGATCACCTCGTATCGCTCGCCTGGCATGATCAGTAGCTTCTGTCCGGCCACCGGATCCAGCTTGGCCGGCGCGTCGAGGTAGCCGCTGTCGTTGCCGATGACCCACATCGGCGGACCGAAGGCACCGGTGACCGGATTGGTGAGGAACAGCTCGTAGGTGCGCGAGTTCGAGCCGTTGAGGAGAAGGAACCGGTAGCGCTTCGGCTGCGCGGCGAAGAAGGGCCAGGCCTTGCCGTTGACGACGATTGTGTCGCCGACGAACTCAGGCACCCAGTACGGATGCTGTGGATTCGTGCTGTTCACCGATGCGCCGCTGGAGTCGGACGGGAAATAGAGCTGTCCGTTCGTGTCGAACATGCGATCCTGCAGCACGATGGGCACGACCTCCGCGACCCCCGGGAACCCGGCCGGGAGCTTCTGGGCGGGATCGACGATGTAGTAAGCGCCCGCGAGACCGGCGAAGACATTCAGCCGCGTAACGCCATCTGTGTGATCATGGAACCAGATGGGCGCGGCCTGCTGCAGATTGGGATAGGCATAGATGGTCTGGTTCGCGGGGCCCGGACGGCGCGTGTAGTAGTCGTGTCCGAAGCGCGTGCCGAGGGCGTCGCTGAGGAACCAGGCATCGGGTCCACCGTCCAGCATCGGAGGCACTTCGCCGCCGTGCAGGTGCGGAACGACCGGGACCGGTCCGGCGTAGTTCTGCGCGCACGGCGAGCCGAACGCCGGGATCCCGCCTGCCTTGTTGCAGGCGTTGGCCCCGCCGTTGAGCGGGTCGGCCCATTCCAACGTCTGGTCGGTGGAGTACTTGTAGGCCAGCACGTTGGTGGTCGCGGCGCTGCCCAACTGGTTGATGAAGGTGATCTCGGTCGGCGAGCCGCGGCTGTTCACGATCACCGGACCGACATAGGTGTCCTGCACGGTGCTCGGGCAAGTCGTGCCCGGCACGTAGCCCCACACCCACGTTTCCGGCTTCTGACCCGGTGCGAACGTCCCAGCGGGCAGGACGTGCGCCCGGAATTCGCACATGGTCAGCGTAAGTGGCTGGTTGCCGAACAGGGTGTTGATGCTGCCGCCCGCGACGCCGAGCGTAGGAAGCGGCTCGATGAACTGCGGAATGGCGCTGCCCTCGATCGGTGTCTGCGGGCTTTGGGCCGCCTGCGCGCCGGCTGCCACGCAGAGCGCTGCTGCGATTCTTCTGAGCGGTTGCATAGGATCCCTCGGGAAGAAGTCCCGTTCGAGCCGCGCACATGCAGCCGAAGTGCCACTTCGACCGGGAAGCCCATCGGGCGAATGGAGGGCGCATTCCCCATTCGTCGTCCTGAGCCGCTCCCGTCGCGCCGGCGCCCGACGAGGACTTCGCGCTGTCCAGCCGTTCGACAGCGGCGTGGTCGAAGCGTCGGCAATCGATCAGCGCAGGAGACGAGTCGCCCTCGCAGGTCAATCAGCTTGCGGTCGATTGCGGGCTAGAGCGCCAGGTGATGGAGGGTTCGGGTCAGATCTTCGAGGGCCCGTCGATGGCCGACGCCGATGCCCTGGGCCGTCACACCCTTCAGCATCAGCGGTCCAACTGGACCGGACACCTCAAAGCCCTCCAGCACAAAGATGACCGAGATACGCCCACCGACCCTGGCCAGCCTCGATACGTGTCGGCGATCCGCTCCGATGCAACTGACTTCATGAACAGTTGTGCATCGAGAGGATGAGCCGGAACGGCAGGCCCAGGTTACCGTTGGGGTTCGTACCCCGAGTGGCACTAGGGTGCAGGGAGTTCACGGCGATGCCCCGTCCGGCCAGACGACGCGACAGTTCCTTGGCAAACACGGCCGTGGCGAGCTTCGATTGTCCATAGAAGGTGAACGGTTTGTAGAAGCGGCGGCCGTCCAGGTTGTCGAACGTGATCCCTTCCTTCGGCTTGCTCGGTGCTTGCACTGCTACTGACGATCACGATGCGGCCCGTGCGGTCTGGGATAAAAACGACGAGGCGCGTGACGAGCAAGAACTGACTGACCTGGTTGACGAGGAACTGCATCTCGACGCCATCCCGGATTCGCAGAGTCGGCAAGTTGGCGATGCCAGCGTTGGTGATGAGAGCGACGAGTGGGCGGCCGATCCCCCGTACCGTCGTCACTGCCGCATCCACCGAGACAAGGTCTGCGAGATCGCGGGCGACAGACGTCGTCGATCCTCGGGCCCTGGCGCAGGCGCACTGCGCGTCTTCAAGCGTTCGCGCGGCCCGATGATCACCGGGTGCAACGCACCCGCGGCATGCATCGGTGACGACGACGACCGGCACCTACGGGCACCTCGCGCTCGAGGATCTGCGCGATGCCGTGAGCCGGATCGGGCCTGAAAAATCGGCTCCGTTTGCTGACAGTTTGCTGACAGAAGCGCACCGAGCGCTTCCGGCGCCGAAGCGCGCCGAGAATTCCGCGAGTGCAAACGACATCTTGCAGAGTGAGCCGCGTGGGGATCGAACCCACGACCCTCGGCTTAAAAGGCCGGTGCTCTACCAGCTGAGCTAGCGGCTCGAGGCGGATGGTAGCACGGCGGTCTTTGCCGTGGCGGGCGATCTCCGCGCGGTCGGGGGGTGGGCGGGCAACTTGCTTGCGCACCCCGGCAGGGTCCGGTAGCACCTCGGCGATGGGGACGCTGGTCAACGTCGAGGGTCGCCTGGTTCCGCCCGAGCAGGCCTTCGTTCCGGTGCTGGACCGCGGCTTCCTCTACGGAGACTCGGTGTACGAGGTGGTGCGCACCTACGCCGGGCGCGTGTTCGAGCTGGGCCGGCACCTCGACCGGATGGAGCGCACGGCCGCGCGCATCGGCCTCTTGCTCCCGCCCCGCTCGCGCATCGAGTCCGAGCTTTTCCGGACGCTGGACGCGGCCGGAAACGCGGAGTCGTACGCGCGGATCATCGTCACGCGCGGGGAAGGGCGATTCGGTCTCGCGCCCCACCTCGCGGAAGGCCTGAACCGCCTCGTGTTCCTCATCCGCCCGCTGGAGCCGCCCCCGCCGGAGCTGTACGACCGCGGCCTGCAGATGGCGGTGACGCGGATGCGCCGCAATCCGCCGCAGGCACTCGATCCGGCGCTGAAGACCGGCAACTACTTGAACAGCGTGCTCGCGCTGCGCGAGTCGCACGCCGCCGGCGCCGACGATGCGCTGATGCTCGACCTCCACGGCCAGGTGACCGAGGCATCCACCTCCAACGTGTTCTTCGTGAACGCTGGCGGGATCGTCACGCCTCCTCTCGCGGTGGGAATGTTGGAGGGCGTCACCCGCGGCCTGGTCATCGAGGTCGCGCGTGGCGAGGGCCTGCCGGTCCGCGAGGAGCCACACGGCATCGAGGCGCTCGCCGCCGCCGACGAAGTCTTCGTCACCAGCTCTCTCCGCGAGGTGATGGCGGTGACCTCGCTGGTGATCCTCGACGGCGAGAAGGCCGATCGACGCGCGGTGGCGGGCGGCAAGCCCGGCCCGATCACGCGACGGCTCCACGCGGCGTTCCGGCGCTACGTGGAGCGCACCCACCTGCGATGACGAGCCGCAGGAGCTTCCTCGGCTGGTTGGCCGGCGCGCTCGCGGGGTGCACGCGGGCGGTGCGCCGCGAGCCGTCCGAGCCCTCGACTTCCGACCCGACTCCGACCCCGCCAACCCCGACCCGGACCGATGCCGCCGACGCAGAGGCGGCTCAGACCGCGGAGCCTCCTTCCGATCTGTTCGCCGGAGCCCCGGCCGCGGACGACCCGCTCGAGCTCCTCTACTCCCGCCGCCTTTCCTTCGAAGAAGGCCAGCCCCTCGTCACGGTCCGCGTTGCCGAAGGCCGCCGCGAGATGGCCATCTCCGCTCGCGGTCCGCTCACCGTCCGGGCGCGCGCGGCGGACGGCGCCGCTCCCGATCTGCTGCTCGAGGGCGCCGAGGGATCCTGGACGGTGCGGCTCGCCTCCGGCCGCGCAGGCGTGGGCGCCACCTGGGTGCTGCTCGAGGAGCTGCGCTTTTCCGACACGGCGGGATTGGAGAGGGCGCGCGCGGACTGGTCCTCCCGCGGAGTAGCGACGCGGTCCGCCACGGTGGGGCAGGTGTATGGAATCGCCGGGCACGTGGTCGACACGCGCCGCCATGCGCTGCTCGCCGACGGCGACGCCACCGAGTCCGGCGCACGAGCGCAAGCGGAGAACATCGCCGCCCGCTTTCCGGCCGTTCATCCGCAGCTCTTTCGCGAGCTCGCCTTGCGCCCGTCGGGCCGGATCGAGCTGGTCGACGTGTCGGGAACCGTCCGCGCCGCCGGTGAATCCGCGCTCGAGCTGCGCGCTGCGCAGGGCCTCTCGGTGGCCGAGGTCGAGTTCGGGATGGGGTACTCGTTCCATGGATTCGAGAAGCGCACGTATCCCGGGCGGGTGTACGCGACCGTGGATCCGCGCGGGCTTCTCGCGCTCGTCGCGGCGGTCCCGATGGAGCGGCTGGTGAAGGGCGTCGTGCCGAGCGAGATCTTCGCCACCGCGCACGCGGAGGCGCTCAAGGCGCAGGCAGTGACCGCGCGCGGCGAAGTCCTCGCGAAGGTCGGCGCCCGTCACCTGGGCGACCCGTACCTGCTCTGCGCCGAGCAGCATTGCCAGGTGTACCGGGGCGCAGGCGCAGAGACGCGCGCGACGGATGCCGCGGTGGACGCCACCCGCGGAGAGGCGCTGTTCGCGCGCGTGAGCGGACAGCCGTTCGGAGAAGGACCGGGCGAGGTGAGCCGCCTGGTCGATTCGGTCTACTCGGCTGTCTGCGGCGGGTTCACCGAGGACAACGACGCCGTCTGGGGAGGTCCGCCCGATCCGTCGCTGCGCGGGCGGCCCGACTTCGACCCCACCGCGCCGGGGATGGCGCCGTTCGCGGGCGGGATCGGAGCAGCGCTCGTGTCGCGCTTCGTCCGCCTGCCATCCGTGCCGAGCTTTTGCGCGCTCGTCGCCCCTCCGACCAAAGTCCGTTGGCGCCGGACGTTCCGCGAAGACGACGTGGATGCCCTGTGCGCCGGGCTTGGCGTCGGGCACGTGCGTTCGATGTCGGTCGAAGGGCGCGGAGTCTCGGGCCGCGCGCGGGCCCTGCGGATCGAGGGGACCGCCGGAATTGCGCGGGTCGGCGGCGAGCTCGCCATCCGACGGCTTTTCCACAACCTCGAAAGCGGGATGTTCGTCGTGGAACGCGCCGGGTCCGACTGGGTATTCGTCGGAGGCGGCTGGGGCCACGGCAGCGGAATGTGCCAGACGGGCGCGATCGGGCGCGCCCAGCGCGGCTGGGGGTACCAGGACATCCTCGGCTGGTACTACTCCGGCGCCCACTCGGAGAGAATCTACTGATATTGCGTACTTGTGCGACGTGCCCCGGGCGGCTGCCTCCAGGAAGGACCGTGCGCCGCCGAAGGTTCTCGGGAACGTGCCCGCGGCACCTTCCCCGAAGTCGCATGGCGCTCGCCCGGCGGGCCGCAGGGCGGCGAGCGTGCCTTCCGGCCAGCGACATCCGGCTCGCAGGCAATCTTTCCGCCGCCCTGGCGGGAGTTACAATGGCGGGCGGATGTCCCCGCTGCCGCATAGGCCGGTCCGGCGGCGCAGCCGCCTGACGATCGCGCTCGCGGTCTCGCTGGGGTTGCATCTCTTGCTCCTGCCCTGGATCGCGAAGGACGCCGTGTTCCACGTCCCTCCGCAGGTGCGCAGTACCGCCGTCGGTCTGGTTGCCACGCCGCGCAACCAGGTCCAGCATGCGCAGCGCGGACCGCCCAGCTCGGCGCCGTCGGCCGGACAATCCACGCCGGACCTCTCTCCGCAGCTGCCTCCCGCGCTCGAGCAGGAGAAGGCGAAGCAGCGCGACAAGATGGAGGGCCAGGTCGTCGCGCTGGGCGAGCCGAAGGACGAGCGGCCACCGGACAAGCCGACCAAGTACCTGAGCGAGCACGACAGCCGGGTGGTGAAGGAAACTCGTGCGAAGGAGACTTCGCCGTTCTTCAAGAACGCGCTCTCCAAAGTGCAGCGCGAGGGCAAGAACGACGCAGCCAGGCCCAAGCAGGAAGCCGCCGCTCCCAGCTCCGTGCAGACGGGACAGAACGGCGGAGCGAAGCCGCCGCCGGACCGCAGCATCGCCAAGGCCGAAGCGCCGAAGCGCGACCAGGTGCAGGGGTTGCATCTGCAAAAGGCGCCCGATGGTAGCGTCAGCGATCGGTCCGGGCGCGAGGCGCTGGACGGGAACGGCCGCGCCATCGCCATGGCGGATCCGAGCAGGCAGCGCTCGCCTTTGCAGCAAGGCCCGGAAGGTACGCCGGGGCTCCTGCCCGGGTCGCCCGGGAAGCGCGGTCCGCTCACGCTGACGCTGGACCGCCCGGGTGAGGCTCTCGGCCCGGTCGCCGGCGGGCCGATGAGTGACGATCTGCGCGGCGTGGAGGAAGGCGACGAGACGCTGCTGAACAGCCGCAGCTTCCGCTACGCGGGATTCATCAACCGCGTGAAGGAGACGGTGGGGCGGATCTGGACTACCCAGGTGGAGGACGAGACGGCCAAGCGCGATCCGACCGGCTCCATCTATCTGTGGAAGGA
>VBKO01000324.1 GCA_005888115.1 Deltaproteobacteria bacterium | reverse complement strand
CATGGGCGTCAAGGAGGGCGTGTTCCGAACCCTCGACGAGGTGATGAAGCCCGGCGCCATTCTCGCGACCAACACTTCGACGCTCGACGTGAATCGCATCGCAGGATTCACCCGCCGGCCGCAGGACATGATCGGCACGCACTTCTTCAGCCCCGCGCACGTGATGAAGCTCCTCGAGGTGGTGCGCGGCGAGAAGACGAGCAAGGACGTGCTCGCCACCGTGATGGACTTGTCGAAGAAGCTGAAGAAGACGGCCGTGGTGTCCGGCGTGTGCGACGGATTCATCGGCAACCGGATGATCGAGCAGTATTCGCGGCAGGCAGGATTCCTGCTCGAGGAAGGCGCGCTGCCGCGGCAAGTGGATGCGGCGCTGGAGAAATGGGGCCTGGCGATGGGCCCCTTTCGCATGGCCGACCTGGCGGGCAACGACGTCGGATGGTTCATCCGCAAGCGGCGCTACGTGGAGAAGCCTCACGTCAAGTACCCGCGCCTCGCCGACCGCGTCTGCGAGCTGGGTCGGTTCGGTCAGAAGACCGGCGCGGGCTGGTACCGGTATGAGGCGGGCAAGCGCGACGCCATCCCCGACCCAGCCATCGAGGAGCTGGTCGTCGGGTACAGCAAGGAGCTCGGCGTCGAGCGGCGCAAGATCTCCGACGGGGAGATCGTGGAACGCTGCATCTACTCGCTGGTCAACGAGGGCGCGCGCATCCTGGAGGAAGGGATCGCGCTGCGCGCCTCGGACATCGACGTGATCTACCTGACCGGGTATGGGTTCCCACCCTTCCGGGGCGGCCCGATGTTCGCCGCCGATACGGCCGGGCTCTACAACGTGGTGCGATCCATGAAGCGGTTCTCGGCCAATCCGCACGGCGACCCGGGCTTCTGGACGCCCGCGCCGCTGCTCGCGAAGCTCGCCGCGGAGGGGAAGACCTTCAACTCAGCCGGGGAGACGCGACCATGAGCGACGCAGTCATCGTATCCACCGCCAGGACGGGGCTCGCCAAGTCGTGGCGCGGCGCCCTGAACATGACCCACGGCGCGACCATGGGAGCGCACGTGGTGCGAGCCGCCGTCGAGCGCGCCAAGGTCGATCCGGCCGAGGTGGAGGACGTGCTGATGGGCTGCGCCATGCCCGAGGGCACAACGGGCGGCAACGTCGCGCGGCAGATCGCGCTGCGCGCCGGGCTGCCGGTGACCACAGCCGGCACCACCGTCAACCGCTTCTGCTCGTCGGGTCTGCAGACCATCGCCATGGCCGCGCAGCGGGTGATCGTCGATCGGGTCCCGGTCGTGGTGGCCGGCGGGTTGGAGTCCATCTCGTGCGTGCAGAACGAGCGCAACGGGCACATGGCGCGCGACCCTTGGCTGGTCGAGCACAAACCCGCCATCTACGACTCGATGCTGCAGACGGCCGAGAACGTCGCGCGCCGGTACTGCATCCCGCGCGAAAAGCAGGACGAGTACGGCGTGCGGAGCCAGCAGCGCGCGGCGGCGGCCCTTGCCGCTGGCAAGTTCAAGGACGAGATCGTCCCCTTCACCACCGTGATGGCGGTGGCGGACAAGGATTCCGGCAAGCTGGGCACTCGCGAGGTGACACTGTCTGCCGACGAGGGTATCCGGCCGGAGACGACCTACGAGGCAGTTTCGAAGATCAAGCCCGCCCTGCCGGGCGGCGTGGTGTCAGCAGGCAACGCGAGCCAGTTCTCCGACGGCGCGTCCGCTTGCGTGGTGATGGACGCGCGGCTGGCGGAACGCCGCGGCCTCAAGCCACTCGGCATCTTCCGCGGCTTCGCCGTCGCCGGCTGCGAGCCCGACGAGATGGGCATCGGACCGGTGTTCGCGGTTCCGCGTCTGCTGGAGCGGACAGGCGTGAAGGCGCAGGACGTCGGCCTGTGGGAGCTGAACGAGGCGTTCGCGGTCCAGGTCATCTACTGCCGCGACCGCCTCGGGATCCCCGACGACCGCCTCAACGTGGACGGCGGCGCCATCGCCATCGGACACCCGTACGGCATGTCCGGCGCCCGCCTCGTGGGGCACGCGCTGATCGAAGGCAAGCGCCGCGGCGCCCGCTACGTCGTCACCACGATGTGCATTGGCGGCGGGATGGGGGCGGCGGGACTGTTCGAAGTGGCGTGACGCACAAGAAAAGGGGGCCGCATGGCCCCGTTTTCTCGGCTGCCCGCGATGGTTCGCGCGACTAGCCGCCTACCCCGCAGTGTTACTGCTTCTGCGGATCGCGCCGAGCGAGGCCGGAGTCGGTCTGCACCTTGATCTGGCGCGACTTCGTCTCCGCCTTCTTGGGCAAAGAGATGCGCAGCACGCCGTCACGGCTCTCAGCGGTAATGTCCCCGACCTCTACCGTTGAAGGCAGCGTGAAGGTGCGGCCGAAACTTCCGTAGTTCCGCTCGATGCGCTGGTAGCCATCTTGCTTGTCGGCCCGCTCGAGCTTGCGCTCGCCACGCAACGTCAGCGCGTTGCCCTCGATCTGGATGTCGACGTCGTTCGCGGCGACCTCTGGCAGCTCCACCTTCAACGTGATGGTCTCGCTGTCCTCGAAAACGTCGACGAGCGGCGTCCACGTGCTGCCGACGCTTTGCGTCTCCTCGCCTTGGACACCGCGGCCGTAAAGCTGATCGAGGTTCTGGTTGTGGTGGAAGAGCCAGTGGCGCTGCATCTGCGTCAGCTCCCGAAATGGGTCACGAATCATGTTCATACAAACCTCTCCGCTGAACGGGCGCCTCGATTGGCGCGGGAGAGGTCATCGAGTGATCCACGACCTCCAGCGCCGACCAACGTAACCACTGGCAAGGCCTCGTCAAGCGGCGCGTGGGGTGCAGCAGGACTGCGCGGCGATCTCACGCTTCCGGATTTCTCGCAAAAGCGCGCGCCTGCTCGCGGAGCACGCGCTTCAGGACCTTCCCGGAGGCGGTCTTCGGGAGCGCCTCGACGAAGCGGATGCGACGCGGCGCCTTGTAGACGGCCATCTCGGCGCGGCACCACTCCGCGATCTGCTCCTCGCGGACGTTGCCGCGCGCCTCGGGCTTCAGCACGACGTACGCGATCGGGTCCTCTCCGCGATACGGGTCGGGCACTCCGACGACGCCCACCTCGGCGATGGAGGGATGGCGATACATGATCGCCTCCACCTCGGCGGGGAAGACGCTGAACCCGGAAACCTTCAGCATGTCCTTCTTCCGCTCGGAAATGCTGAAGTAGCCCTCCTCGTCCACGAGCCCGATGTCGCCGGTCAAGAACCAACCGTCGCGAAACGCCTCGGCCGTTGCTTCCGGGCGGCGCCAGTAGCCCTTCATCACTTGCGGGCCGCGGACGGCGATCTCGCCTGACTCGCCGATTCCCAGCTCGGTCCGGCCATCCTCCAGGCTGACGATGCGCGCGTCCGTCAGCGGGATGGGCAGTCCCACGGTGCCGTATTTGGGGCGGTGCGGCGGATTGATGTGCGTCGGCGCGGTGGTCTCGCTCAGCCCATATCCCTCGATCAGCGCGTGGCCGGTGAGCGCCTCCCACCGCCGCGCGATCTCCGCCGGCACCGGCGCGCCTCCCGAAAAGCAGGCTCGGAGCGACGAGAGATCGAACTCACGCGCCTTGGGGAAGTTCACGATGGCCACGTTGATGGTCGTGATCAGCGTGGTGAGGGTGATGCGATAGCGCTCGATGGCACGCAACACGGTGACGAGATCGAAGCGGCCGATGACCACCAGCGTCGCGCCCAGGTAGGCCATCATGTTCATCTGGCCTTCCATCCCGGTGATGTGGAACCAGGGCAGGACTCCGAGCGCGACGTCGCGATCTTCCGACCCGATGTACGTGTGCTGCAGCTCGCAATTCGAGACCAGGTTGCGATGCGTGATCTCCGCCGCCTTCGGGGCGCCGGTAGTCCCGGACGTGTACTGGAGGAGCGCCGTGTCGGCCTGCGCGCGCGGGACTGGATCGGGCAGCGACGTCGCGGAGGGGAGGATTTCCATCAGCCGTTCGGTTCCGGGCCAGTCGCGGGGCGGATCGCTGAATCCGGCTGGTGGCGGCAGCGCCGGCTCCTGCGGGAGGAAGTCGCGGTACGCGGTCACGACGATGGCCTCGAGGCCGGTGTGCGCGCGAATGGGCTCCACCACCGCGTACAGCTGGTCCGAGGTGACGAGCACGCGAGCGCCGGAGTCGTCGAACTCGTGCTGCAGCTCGACCGCCTTGTGCATCGGATTGAGGCACACAGCGATCCCACCGGCCCGCAGCGTTCCGTAGTACGCGATGGCGAACTGCGGCGAGTTCTCCAGGAAGATGGCGACGCGATCGCCGGCGCGAATCCCGCGCGCGTTCAGCCAGCCGGCGAAACGGCTCACGGCGTCGTCCAGCTCCGCGAACGTGACCTCGCGGCCGTAGAAGATGAGCGCCGTCTTCCCCGGGGCGCGCCGCGCCTGGCGGGCGAAGATGACCGGCAGCGTCTCCTCGGGCAACCGGATCGCCGCCTCGTCGACCGACAGCGGCCAGTGCTTCTTCCAGATCTTCTCCACGGGTCCTCCCGCTCGTTCGCCGGCGAGGGGAGCTCGAGAGTCGCACGTTCCCACGCGGCGGAACAATCGCGGCGGTGCCCCGGGGTAACGGGCCGAAAGGGTTCGGCGGGAACTTGCTGACCGCGCTGTTGCTGCTCCTGGCGCGCCGGACTACGACGCCTCGATAGCCGCGAGCAGATCCGACGACTCGCTTCCCTTCCAGACCCAGGCCCTGACCCCCGGCGGAAGCCCCGCCGGCTGCGGGTCCGCCGAGTAGACGACCACCGGCACGCACGCCAGCTTGGGATCTTCGGAGCACGCGGCGAGGAAAGCGCGGCCGTTCATCACGGGCATGTCGATGTCGAGCACCACCACGTGGACGCGCTCGCGGCGCAGCTGCTCGAGGCCCTCGGCGCC
>VBKO01000245.1 GCA_005888115.1 Deltaproteobacteria bacterium | reverse complement strand
GCGAGCAAGAGGCCCGCGGCGCCGCCCAGCGCGGCGAGCAGGACGCTTTCCGTGAGGAGCTGGCGGAGGATGCGGCCGCGGCTCGCCCCGAGCGCGGCGCGAATGGCGATCTCGCGGCGCCGCGCCGCCGCGCGCACCAACAAGAGATTTGCGAGGTTCGCGCACGCGATGAGCAGCACGAATCCCACCGCGCCGAGCAGCACCACGACGGCACGACGGACGCCGCCGACCATCGAGTCCTCCAGGCGCTGCAGGTCCATCGTGAGCCCGCGCGACTCGGCAAACTGGTCTGCGATCTGCCGGGCGATGCCCGTGAGCTCCAGGCGGGCCTGCTGCTCGGTCACCGAACGCCGAAGCCTGCCCACCACACCCATGAAGTAGTTGTTGTGCGAGTTGAGGTTGTCGCCCGGCTCGAACGACATGGGCAGCAGGAGCGGCGCCTCGTTGCCGATCCAGGAGAAGCCGGGCGGCAGCACTCCGACGACCGTGTAAGGCTGCCCGTCGACGGTGATCGCGCGGCCGATCACGTTCGCGTCGCCGCCGAAGCGCGTGTGCCACAGCCCGTCGCCGAGGATTGCGACGCGGTGCGATCCCCAGCGCTCGTCCTCGCGCGAGAAGCCGCGCCCTAGCACCGGGGCGACGCCGAGGACCGAGAGGAGCTCCGCGGAACAGACGATGGCGCGCACGCGCTGCGGCTCCTGCGCGCCGGTGAGGTTCACCGGCCGGCGGTAGAGAGCCGAGACCCCGGAGAAGCTCTGGTTCAGGTCGCGCACCCGGTAGAAGTCGGGCGGCGAGTTGCCGATCGATGCACCGGTGTCCTTCTGGACGGTATCGACACGCGCCAGCTCCACCGCATCCCGGTAAGCGAGGGGGCGCAACAACACCGTGTTCGCCACGCTGAACATCACGCTGTTCGCGCCGATGCCGAGGGCCAGCGCGAGCAGCGAGACGGCGGTGAAGGCGGGCGCCTTGAGGAGCATGCGCAGTCCGAGGCGCAGGTCGGCGAGGAGCGTGTCCATGGCCTCCGGCCCCGCAAACTCCGTGCCGCACCGGCCACCTCCCGCCCGATGATGCAACGTGTCCGCCGCTGGGACGGCGTGTCCGCTTCCGGCGCACCGTGGCCGTTGCGTGCGCGAAAAGCACAGCGCCGCCCTGTCGGCGGCGGCTGGCCCTAATTCCATTGTTCGGTCCTTCGAGTTGTACTAGGGTCCGCGCCTCTACATGCGCCTGGCATTCCTGCTCGCGACCTTGGGTCTCCTGATCGCGCCGCTTCGGCCTGTGGCGGCCCAGGGCGCAGGCCCCCGCCCCGGCCGCCGCGAACCCCCACCGAAGCCGCCGCCTCGTCCGGCGCAGCCGTCCTCGCAACCCCGGCAGCCGGAGCCCGCGCAGCCGACGGGCCACGCGCCGGACGTCCCCGCCGGGATGACCGCCGCGGAGGCCGCGGCGGCGGTGCCCGAGACGGGCGTCATCTCGAAGATCGAGATCCAGGGCAACCGGCGGGTGGAGAGCGATGCCATTCGCGCGGTGATCCCCCTGAAGCCAGGCGATACCTTCGACAAGCGCAAGCTGAAGGATGCGCTGCTCGCCGTCTGGAGGATGGGCTATTTCAACGACGTCAAGCTGGACGTCTCGCCCGTCAGGACGCCAGGCACCGGGTACCAGCTGACCGTGCTGGTCAGCGAGAAGCCCGCCATCCGCGACATCCGGCTGGAGGGCAACGAGGAGCTCTCGCGTGACGACCTGAAGGACACCTTCGAGGTCAAGCAGTTCCAGATCCTCGACGCCGAAGCGGTGCGGAAGACGGCGAAGAAGATGCAGGAGAAATACGTCGAGAAGGGCTACTTCCTCGCCGAGGTCACCTGGCGCCTCGATCCGCTGCCCAACAACGAGGTCGACGTCGTCTTCGTCATGAACGAGCACGCGAAGGTCACGGTGAAGGAGATCCGCTTCGTCGGGAACCGCGCCATCGGACTCGACGAGCTGAAGGGCGCGATGATCACCCAGGAGGGGACCTTCTGGAGCTTCCTTTCGAGCGCGGGCACCTATCGCGAGGACGCCTTCGCGCGCGACGAGTACGTGCTGCAGGGGCTGTACTACGACCGCGGCTATCTGTACGTGAAGTTCGGCAAGGCGGCCATCGAGCTGTCGCCGGACCGCCGGTTCATCTTCATCACCATCCCCATCGAGGAGGGCGATCCCTACGACATCGGCAAGATCGACGTCGCAGGCGACCTGCTCGAGCCGAAGGACAAGCTCCTCTCGCTGGTGGAGACCAAGCGCGGGGCGCGCTTCAGCAAGACGATCCTGCAGCGCGACCTCCAGATATTGGCGGACGTCTACAAGGACAAGGGGTACGCGTACGCGAACGTCACCCCCGACACCGACGTCCATTCCGAGAACAGGACCGTCGACATCAACTTCGCTTTCCAGAAAGGGAACCTGGTCACCATCGAGAAGATCGAGGTGGTCGGCAACAACAAGACGCGCGACAAGGTCATCCGCCGCGAGATGCGCATCAACGAGGGCGACCTCTATAGCGGCACCGCCATCCGCATGTCGAAGGCGCGCATCACGGCGCTCGGTTACTTCGACTCGGTGGAGATCAACACGCGCCGCGGCTCCGCCGACGACAGGATGGTGCTGGAGGTCACGGTCAAGGAAAAGCTGACGGGTACGTTCCAGCTGGGGTTCGGCTTCACCGGCGGTGAGAGCTTCTTCGGCCAGGCGCAGCTGTCG
The DNA here is from genome assembly GCA_005888115.1 of Deltaproteobacteria bacterium. Classification (GTDB taxonomy): domain Bacteria; phylum Myxococcota; class Myxococcia; order Myxococcales; family 40CM-4-68-19; genus VBKO01. Next base: position 6,442 of record VBKO01000245.1, on the reverse strand, counting down.
CAGAACAACCTGTTCGGCTACGGCCACACCGCCAGCCTGTCGTTCCAGATCTCCAGCCTGCGGCAGCTGTTCCAGCTCAGCTACCTGGACCCGTATTTCCTCGACACCGCCTGGACCGCCTCCGTCGACCTCTACCGCAGCGAGCTCCTCTTCACCGGGTTCGATCGCCAGGCCATCGGCGGCGCGATCACCGCCGGCTACGAGATCTTCGAAGACTTCCGCTTCTTCGGCACGTACACGCTGGAAGGCGTCGACGTGATCCCGACGGGCACCTCGGCGCTGCAGCTTCGCAACCAGTTCACCGCCGGGCGCACTTCCAGCGTCCGGTTCTCCTTCAACTACGACAAGCGCGACAACCGGCTCTTCCCCACCAACGGCCACCTCGAGTCCGCCTCCGCGGAGTTCGCCACCTCGCTGATCGCCAGCCAGAACCTCTTCCAGCGCTACCGCCTGATCGAGCGCCGCTACCGCCCGCTCTTCTGGGGGCTGGTGGCCAAGGTCAACCTCTCGGTCGGCTATATCCGCAGCACCGACCCGCTCAACCGGCCCATCTCGATCAGCGAGAAGTTTTTCGCGGGCGGCATCAACTCCATCCGCGGCTACACGCTGCGCAGCATCTCGCCGACGAAGAAGATCCTGGCCACCAGGGACCCGGACGCCGGCATCCTCGACTACGCGGTGGGAGGCAACAAGGAGCTGCTCACCAACTGGGAAATCGAGTTCCCCATCGTCGAGTCGGCAGGCATCCGCGGAGTGGTCTTCTACGACATGGGCAACGTCTTCGCGGAGAGCGAGAATTTCTTCCAGAGCAGCCAGCGCCCCGACGCCAACGGGAACGGCACGCTGCCCCTGGGGCTTTTCCACAGCACCGGCTTCGGCGTGCGCTGGTTCTCGCCCTTGGGACCCCTGCGCTTCGAGGTCGGGTTCCCGCTCACCCGCCGCTCCGTCGACGACGCGTACCTGTTCGAGTTCACCATCGGGAACTTCTTCTGACCGCGACCGCCGGGCGTGCATACTTGACGCGCCTCGGCACGTCCCTTTAGCTTGGCCGGCTTTTCGTCCGACTGGAGATTCGAGATGCACCGTTTCTTGATTGCCTTCCTGCTCGCCACGACCGCTTTCGCCGCCGCCGCGCGCGCGCAGCCGCTGAAGCTCGCCTACGTCGACGTGCAGCGCGCCATCCAGGAGACCGAGGAGGGCAAGGCTGCCCGCAGCCGGCTCAAGTCCGAGTTCGACCAGCGGCGCGCCCAGATCGACAAGAAGAGCGCCGATCTGGAGAAGATGCAGCAGGAGTACGAGAAGCAGGCGCCGGTGCTCTCCGACGAGGCCAAGCGCAAGAAGCAGGAGGAGTTCCAGAAGGCGCTCGTCGAGGCCCGCAAGTCCGCCGGCGACCTGCAGGAAGACATGAACCGGCAGGAGCAGCAGGCCATGGGGAGCATCCTGCAGCGCCTCCAGCAGGTGGTGGCCGAGATCGCCGAGCGCGAGTCGCTGAGCTTCGTGATGGACAAAGGGACGCTCCTCTACGCCCCGTTGCCGGCGGACATCACCAACGAGGTGGTGCGCCGCTACAACGACAAGTTCGGCGCGGGCGAGAAGCCGGCCGGCAAGGCGCCGCCCAAGACGGCGCAGCCCGCGCCGAAGCCGGTGCCGCAGCCGCCGCCCGGGAAGAAGTAGGTGGCGCCGGGGGGGCCGCTGCCCCTGGAGGAACTGGCGCGCCGCATCGGCGCCCAGGTGCACGGCGACGCGGCGCGTCCGGTGCGCGGCGTGGCGGCGCTCGAGGACGCGGGCCCCGAAGAGGTGGCGTTCTTCGCCAACGCACGCTACCGGGCGCGTTCTTCCATCCCGAGCGGCGGCCGCCCGCCGGCGCGCACGCGACCGCGCACGTCGGACCGGGGGCCGAGGTGGATCCCACGGCATCGGTGGGCGCGGGCTGCATCGTGGGGCGCGGCGCGCGGATCGGCGCGCGCTCGGTGCTGCACCCGGGTGCCGCGGTGCTCGACGAGGCATGGGTCGGGGCCGACTGCGTGCTGTGGACGGGCGCGGTGGTTCGAGAGCGCTGCCTCCTGGGCGACCGGGTGGTGCTGCAGCCGAACGCGGTGGTCGGCTCCGACGGGTTCGGCTTTGCCTTCGATCTCGAAGGCGACGGCGAAGGGCCGTTCCACCGCAAGGTGCCGCAGGCAGGCATCGCGCGCATCGAGGACGACGTCGAGCTGGGCGCCTGCACGTGCGTGGACCGAGCCACGCTGGGCGAGACGGTGGTGGGGCGGGGCACCAAGGTCGACAACCTGGTCCAGGTCGGCCACAACGTGCGCATCGGGCCGCTCTCGCTCATCGTCGCGCAGGTGGGCATCTCCGGGTCGACGGAGATCGGCAAGGGCGTGGTGCTGGCCGGGCAGGTGGGCATCGTCGGCCACGTGAAGATCGGCGACGGCGCCCGCATCGGCGCACAGGCGGGCGTTCCCAACGACGTTCCGGAAGGAGCGACCTACACCGGGTACCCGGCGATGCCGCACCGCGAATGGCTGCGCACGATGGCCGCGCTGCCGCGGGTCCCCGACCTGGTCAAGCAGGTGCGCAAGCTGGAGGCCCGCATCGCCGAGCTGGAGCGTTCCGCGCGAGGCAAGTAGTCGCCGCCGATAGGGCGGCGCTATGCCTTTCATGGGCGCGGACGTTCTGGCATGCATTCTGGGGTTCGTTGCCGGCGGATCCTGGGTGGGGTAGCTTCGCGAGCTTTCGGGAGGTTCGCGTGGAAGGCCCCGTGCTCGACATCGCGAGGATCCTCGCGGCGCTGCCGCACCGGTATCCGTTCCTGCTCGTCGATCGCGTGGTGACGGTGGTGAAGGGCGAGCGCATCCACGCCTACAAGAACGTCACCTTCAACGAGGGATTCTTCCAGGGGCATTTCCCCGGCAACCCCGTGATGCCCGGCGTGCTGCAGCTCGAGGCCCTCGCCCAGGCCGGCGCGCTGCTGGCCCACGAGAGCGCGCCGTTCGATCCGTCGCAGAAAGTGATCCTGCTGCTCGCCTTCGACGAGGTGAAGTTCCGCCGCGTGGTCTCGCCGGGGGACCGCCTCGACCTGCACGTGGCCATCGAGCGGCAGAAGGGGTCCTTCTGGCGGCTGGCGGGCCAGGCCAAGGTGGACGGCCAGCTGGCGAGCGAGGCGGAGATCATGGCCACCATCGCCGACCGCAAGGAGCAGAAGTGATCCACCCCACCGCCGTGGTCGACCGGCACGCCGAGCTGGAATCGACCGTCCAGGTCGCTCCGTTCGCGGTGATCGGCCCCAAGGTGAAGATCGGCCCGCGCACGCGGGTCGGGCCGCACGCCGTCGTCGAAGGCGACACCACCATCGGCGCCGACAACGTCGTCTTCCAGTTCGCCTCGGTCGGCGCGATCCCGCAGGATCTCAAGTACGCCGGCGAGCCCACCAGGCTCGTGATCGGCGACGCGAACCAGATCCGCGAGTTCTCCACCGTCCACATTGGCACCGCCGCCGGCGGCGGGGTGACGCGCCTGGGGAACCGCTGCCTTCTGATGGCCAACAGCCACGTCGCGCACGACGTGCAGCTCGGCGACGGCTGCATCCTGGCGAACAGCACCGCGCTGGCGGGCCACGTGGTCGTGGAGGACCACGTCATCTTCGGGGGGCTCTCCGCGGTGCATCAGTTCACGCGCATCGGGAGGCTCGCGTTCGTCTCCGGCGGCGCGATGGTCACCCAGGACGTGCCGCCCTACGTCACCGTGCAGGGCGACCGCGCGGAGGTGGTGGGGCTCAACACCGTGGGGCTCACGCGCGCCCACTTCGACGAGCACGCGATCGCGCGGGTGAAGGGCGCGTACAAGATCGTCTTCCGCAGCAAGATGGGGCTTCGGGAGGCGGTTGCGCACGTCAAGGCGGAGTACGGCGGCCACGGCGAGATCGACCACTTCGTCGCCTTCCTGGAAGGCTCGCAGCGGGGCATCGCGCGCTGATGGAGCCGATCGGGCTGGTCGCCGGCTCGGGCCGGTTTCCGGTCCTCTTCGCCCAGGCGGCTGCAGCCGCCGGGCGCTCCGTGGTGGCCGCGGCGCACGAGGGCGAGACCGACCCCGAGCTGGAGCGGCACGTCGGCCGGTTCACCTGGGTCAAGCTGGGTCAGCTCGGACGCATCGCCGAGGTCCTGGTCCAGGGCGGCTGCCGCGAGGCGGTGTTCTGCGGCGGGCTGCGCAAGGTGCGGCTCTTCGACCTCCGCCCCGACTGGCTGGGCGTGAAGGTCCTCGCCGGGCTGCGCAGCTTCGGGGACGACGCGGCCCTGCGCGCCATCGCCGACGCGCTGGAGCGCCAGGGCGTGCGCGTCACCTCGCCGCTGCCGCTCGTGCCGGACCTGCTCGCGCCCCGGGGACCACTGGGGCGGCGGTGTCTCACCGGCGAGCAGCGCTCCGATGCCGAGGTCGGCTTCGCCGTGGCGCGCTCGCTCGGCGCGCTCGACGTCGGCCAGACGGTCGTGGTCAAGCGCGGCGTGGTCCTGGCCGTCGAGGCGCTCGAGGGTACCGATGCCTGCATCGCGCGCGGCGGCGCGTTGGCGGAAGGCGCCGTGGTGGTGAAGGCCTTCAAGCCGCAGCAGGATCCGCGCTTCGACGTGCCTGCGGTCGGCCCCGAGACGGTGGCGGCGATGCAGGCCGGGCGGTGCGCGGCCCTCGCGCTCGAGGCAGGCAAGGCGGTGGTGCTGGACCGCGCGGCGCTCGCCTCGGCGGCGGATCGCGCCGGCATCGCCGTGGAGGGTATCCAGGTGCCGGCGCGGCCAGGCGCGGAGGGGCCGGGTCCGGAGCGGCTTCCGCCGGAATGAACGGCGAGCTGCTGGTCGTCGCCGTGGAGGCCAGCGCCGATCTGCACGGAGCGGCCGTGCTGCGCGAGCTGCGCGCCTTGCGGCCCGGGCTGCGCGCGTTCGGCGCCGGCGGCCCGCTCCTCCGCGCGGAGGGCTGCGAGACGCTGGTCCGTGCCGAGGACCTGTCGGTGATGGGCATCGCGGAGGTGCTGCCCGCGATACCCCGCATCTTCCGTGCATTGCGGACCCTGCGCCGCGCAGCGCAGGAGCGGCAGCCGCGCGCGGCGCTCCTCATCGACAGCCCCGACTTCAACCTCCGGCTGGCGCGAAAGCTGCGGCGCCTCGGCGTCCGGGTGGCGTACTTCATCGGACCCTCGGTCTGGGCGTGGCGCACGTACCGCGTGCGGCAGATCGCGCGTGACGTTGCGCGCATGCTGGTCATCCTGCCCTTCGAGGCGGAGTTCTACGCGCGCCACGGCGTGAACGCCGTCTACGTGGGCAACCCGCTGGCGGACGGCTTTCGCCCGGCCTTGCCGGCGACCTCCACCCCGACTACGACCTCGACTCCGCGCGCCGACCTCCGCCGCGCCTTGGGCCTGGACGCCCGCCGCCCGGTCCTCGCACTTCTTCCCGGCTCCCGCCGCCAGGAGATCCGGCGAATCTGGCCCGCGCTCCTCGGCGCGGCCCGGCTGCTGCTCGAGCGCATGCCGGATCTCCAGCTGGTCGTCGCCGTGGCGCCGACGGTCCGTCCCGAATGGCTGCGGGCCGATCTGCCCGTCGCCTTCGTCGCCGGACGCGCACCGGAAGTGCTGGCTGCCGCGGACGCCGCCGTGGTCGCTTCCGGCACCGCCACCCTGGAGGCCGCGCTCGCGCAGGTGCCCACCGTCGTCGTGTACCGGCTGTCCTGGCTCAGCTGGATCGTCGGGCGGCTCCTCGTGCGCGTCCCCTTCGTGTCCCTGGTCAACCTGCTCGCCGGGAGGGGACTCGTCCCCGAGCTGCTCCAGCGCGACTGTACCGGCGCGCGCATCGCGGAAAGCGCTGCCCCGCTCCTCGCCGCCGGCGAGGCGCGCGACGCGCAGCTCGAGGGAATGCGCCAGATCCGCGAAGGCCTCGCGCCGGCCGGCTCGCCGGGAGCCGCGCGCCGCGCCGCCGAGGAGATCGCGGCGCTGCTCGGAAACGATCGATGACCAACGCCGGCCGCGCATGCGTGGTGCTTCCCACGTACGACGAGCGCGAGAACCTGCCCGCGATCGTGCCGGCCATCCTGGCCACCTCGCCCGAGCTGGACGTGCTCGTCGTGGACGACGATTCTCCCGACGGAACCGGGCTGCTCGCCGACCAGCTGGCCGCGCGCGAACCACGCGTTCGCGTGCTGCACCGCGCGCGCAAGGAAGGGTTGGGACGCGCGTACCTGGCGGGGTTCGAGGTGGCGCTGCGCGCCGGGTATGGGCGGATCCTCGAGATGGACGCCGACTTCTCCCACGAGCCCGGACGGCTGCCCGCGCTGCTCGCCGCCTCGCGCGATGCCGACCTGGTGCTGGGCAGCCGGTACGTTCCCGGAGGCGGGACCAGCCATTGGGGCGTTTGGCGACGCCTGCTCTCGCGCGGCGGCAGCCTCTACGCGCGCATCATCCTCGGCG
>VBKO01000244.1 GCA_005888115.1 Deltaproteobacteria bacterium | reverse complement strand
ACCTACTACTCGCCGATGGCCGACCTCGGCATGGCCGAGACCAACGTGCGCGATATGGTGGCGCTGCCCGACGGGCGGATCGTCTTCGCGGGACCGCGCAGCGGGCTCGTCTTCTGGGATCCGAAGACCAAGGCGCGCAAGGTGGTGCGCGCCGGCAGCGCGCTCCCCGACGACGCCGTCCAGCGCCTCGAGTTGGACACGATGGTGAACCCGCCCACCCTGCACGTCTCGACCAACTCGGGAGCGACATCGATCCGGATCGTGCCGTGAGGCGCGCCGCGCTGCTGCTGCTTCTGACCGGCTGCGGCGGCGTGTTCGGGCTCGGATCCGACTCCGGGTCGGTAGCGAGCGGGCCTGGCCCGTGGCCGGTGGCCAACGTGACCTACGGATCGGCGGACGGGATCCAGGAGACGCCCGTCGTGGGCCTGTCCACCGATGCGGCGCAGAACCGGTGGCTGGCGACCAACGCGGCGCTCTACCTGCTCAAGCCGGGCGAGACCCGCTTCCGGCGCTTCGATGCGCGGGACGGGCTGCACTTGTCGGGCAACCCGGTCCGCTATTGCGACAGCGACTTCAGCGGAGGCGACCGGGCCTGCCCGATCTTCGGCGGGGCGGTGCCGCCGGGCATCCGCACCATCGCGGGAGGCGGCAGCGGGGAGGTCTTCGTCGGGTATTACGGCCGGTCAGCCGGCGCGGGCGACTGGACCGACCCCGACCGGCACAGCGGCAAGATCGACCGGGTACGCCTGAAGCCGGACGGGTCGCTGCAGGTGGACCGGATGGACCTGGTCTCCAGCGTCAGCGCGCAGTTCTGGGAGAACCGCAGGATCGAGCGGCTCCTCTACGATCACGCCCGGCGCGAGCTGTATGCGGGAACGAACCACGGGGTCGACCGCTTGCAGCCGGACGCCTTCCGCAACCCGAAGCCGGGCGAGTGGTTCCTGGCCCCGACGCGCGAGTGGCTGAGCGACCATCTCCACCCGCGAGTCTGCTTCCACAAGGCCTGCACCGGCGACGAGAGCAAGGACACGCAGATGATCGGTGACTGGCGCGGGCTGGCGCTCGCTCCGGACGGCGACCTCTGGGTCGCGGGCAAGTGGACCGCGGGGAAGATCCGGTGGACGCAGCCGCTCTCGCAATGGCACGCGCGGATTGGCGCCGACACCTTCGCCATCGCTTTCGGGGATCCCTACGATGCGGCGACGGGCAGGAACCCACCGGTGTTCCGGCCGCCGCGGGAAGGAGACCCGGTCGATCTGTCGACGGTGACGGTCGCGAAGGACGGGACGGTGTGGTTCGCGAGCGGACCACAGAGCTCCAGCTCCCGCGCGTACGGGATCGCCTCCTGGGACGGCAAGGCGTTCCGGTACTTCGATCCGATCCGCGACGCGGGACTGCCCGAATCGAACGTGCGTGACCTGGTCGCCCTCACCGACGGCCGGCTGGCGGTGGCGAGCTTCTCCGCGCTGCTCCTGTGGGATCCCGCGGCCGGCCGGCACACCGCCGTCGGCGGCATCCCGGGAGGATCGATCCAGATGCTCGAGCTGGATCGCCGCGTCGCGCCCGCGACGCTGCACGTGGCCACGGAACAGGGCGCGGCCGCGCTGCGCGTCCTGCCGTAGACAACCGTCCGACGCTTGCGGTCGGGCGGCACTTCCAGCAAACCTATGGGCAGTGCTCCTGGGACGGAACGCGCTGACGTGTGCCGCGCTGATCGCGGCGGGCGCCTTGACGCGCATCGAAAAGAGAGGCGAGCTGCGCTGGGCCGGGGACCTGCAGGGCGGGGAACCGTACGTCTATCGGGACCCGGCGGACCCATCCAAGCTGGACGGCTTCGAGGTGGAGATCGCGCAGGGCCTGGCGAAGCGTCTCGGCGTGCGGCAGCGATTCGTCCAGAACGACTGGAGCACGCTCCTCCCGTCGCTCGTGCGCGGGGACTTCGACGTCGCGATGAACGGGATCGAGGACACGCCGGCGCTCCGCGCCCAGGCGCTGGTGACCCGGCCCTACTACTCCTTCTCCGAGCAGCTGGTAGTGCGGCGCGGGTTTCCACTGCGTACGCTGGCGGCGCTACACGGGCACCGCGTCGGGACGCTGTCCGGCTCCCTCGCGCACGCGATCCTGCGGGAGACGCCCGGGATCCCGATCGTGCTGTACGGCGGCCAGGAGGAGCCGTACCGCGACCTCGAGCTCGGCCGCACCGACGCCGTGCTGCTCGATTCGGTGATCGCGTCGCGGTACGGGCTCACCAAGCCCGGCCTGGAGCTCGGCGATCCCGACGTGGCGCGCGGCACCTACGTGATCGCAGTCCGCCTCGGCGAGACCGAGCTGCGCGACGCGCTCGACGGTGCGCTCGCAGATCTGATGTCGCGCGGCGAGCTGGAATCGATCTTCGCGAAGTACCACCTGCCGCCGCAACCGGCATCGGGCGCCGGGGCCCCGGCGCAGACGCAGGCGCGCTTCGACGCCGCCCAGGTGCTGCTCTTCCTGCGGGGCGCGGCGGTCACCTTGCTCGTCTCCATCCTCGCCATGGCGCTGGCGGTGCCGCTCGGGCTCTTGCTGGCGCTCGCGCGCGTGTACGGCCGGCCCTTGGCGCGCGTCTGCGCGCACTGGTACGTGGAGCTGTTCCGCGGCACTCCGGTGCTGCTGCAGCTGTACCTGCTCTATTACGGTCTGGCGCCCCTGGTGCACCTCGACGCGCTCACCGCGGCGATCCTCGGCCTGGGGATGAACTACGGCGCGTACGAGGCCGAGGTGCACCGCGCGGCGCTGGGGGCGGTTCCGGCGGGACAGGCGGAGGCAGCGGCGGCGCTCGGGCTCACGCGCGGGCAGCAGCTCCGGCTCGTCCTCCTGCCGCAGGCGCTGCGCACCGCGCTGCCGGCGATGACGAACGATCTGATCTCGCTCCTCAAGGACAGCTCGCTGGTCTCGGTGATCACCGTGGTTGAGCTGACCAAGCAGATGACCATCACCGCAGTCGACGTCCGCTCCTGGGCGCTCCCGGGCCTTCTCTGCGCGGCGCTGTATTTCGGGATGAGCTACCCGCTGGCGCGCCTCGCCGCGCGGCTGGAGGCTCGGCTGGGCGCGCACGAAGGCTCGAGCGCGCTGCGGGAGGCGGTCGCGTGAGCGCCATTCACGTCAAAGGGCTGCGCAAGTCCCACGGCGCGCGCCAGGTGTTGCGCGGCATCGATGCCGAGGTGGCCGACGGCGAGACCATCGCGCTGGTCGGACCGTCGGGAGGCGGCAAGAGCACTTTCCTGCGCTGCCTGAACGGGCTGACCTCCTTCGACGCGGGTGCCGTGCGGATCGCGGGAGTGGAATTGCAGCCGCGCACGCCGGCGGACGCGCCCGAGCTGCGCGCGCTGCGGGCGCGCGTCGGGATGGTCTTCCAGTCGCTGAATCTATTCCCGCACCTCACCGCGCTCGAGAACGTCTCGCTGGCGCCCGTGCACGTATGGAAGGAGGCGCCCGGCTCCGCGCGAACGCGCGCGGCGGAGCTGCTCGCGCGCGTCGGTCTTTCGGACCGGGCCGAAGCCCGGCCCGCGGAGCTGTCGGGCGGGCAGCAGCAGCGGGTCGCCATCGCGCGCGCTCTGGCGATGCGGCCGGAGGTGCTGCTGCTCGACGAGCCGACCAGCGCGCTCGATCCCCAGATGCGGGGCGAGGTCCTCGCCGTCCTGCGCGATCTCGCCCGGAGTGGCATGACCATGCTGGTGGTCACGCACGAGATGGCTTTCGCCCGAGCCGCCGCCAGCCGCGTGTGGGTCTTCGACGAGGGCCGGCTGGTGGAGGACGGCCCTCCGGCGCAGGTGTGCGACAGCCCGCGCAGCGAGCGCGCCCGCGCCTTCTTCGCGCACGGATGATCGTCGGCGCGGGTTACTCTACGCCGTCCCTTACACAGGAGGACGCGATGCCGGTCATCCAGTGCGACATCCGCGAGGGTCGGACCGTGGAGCAGAAGCGCGCGCTCGCGCGGGAGATCACGCGCGTGGTGCACGAGACGAT
>VBKO01000126.1:31235-36027 GCA_005888115.1 Deltaproteobacteria bacterium | reverse complement strand
CGCAGACGAGCGGCAGGACGGCGACGAGCTTGCTCATCGATCGATGTAGCCATGCAAGCCGGGGCGCGGGCAAGTAGGATGTGCTGGATGCCTCGCGCGCGCCCCAAGACCAAGACCGGCCGGCCCCGCGCACGCAAAGGCGTGAAGCTCAAGCCCACCGAGCTGGGCCCCGGACAGCTGCGCCTGGACGATCCGCCGGCCGAGCTGCAGGCCCTCGCCCGGCAGGTCGAAGAGGACGGCGGAGCGGTGCTGGCGGCGTACCGCGAGCCGCTCGGTGGGCACGCGCTGCTCTTCACTGCGCTGCCGGTGGACAAGGTCGAGCCCACGCCGTTCCAGCGCGACGTTTCCGACGCGCACGTGCTGAAGCTGACCCGCGCGATGGACAAGACGCGACGCTACCTGGACCCGATCATTGCGGTGCGCGAGGACGGCGCGTATCGGACGCCGAACGGCGGTCACCGGCTCACCGCACTGAAGGAGCTGGGCGCGAAGGCGGTGCTGGCGCTCCTGGTCCCCGAGCGCGCGGTGGCGTACCAGATCCTCGCGCTCAACATCGAGAAGGCGCACAACCTGCGGGAGAAATCGCTGGAAGTGGCGCGCATGCTGCGCGACCTGTCGACGACGGACCCGTCGCGGCGCGAGAGCGAGCTGACGCTGGAGCTGGAGGAGCCGGTGCTGGTGACGCTCGGCTTCGCCTACGAGCAGCGCGGCCGGCTGTCGGGAGGCGCGTACGCGCCGGCTTTGCGGAAGGTGGACGAGTTCCTCGATTCGAAGCTGCCCGAAGCGCTGCGGGAGCGCGAGCGCCGCGCGGCGCTGGTGCTGGAGCTGGACGACGCGGTGGGCGCGGCGGTGGAGAAGCTCAAGGAGCGGGGTTTCACCTCGCCCTACCTCAAGGCGTTCGTGGTGGCGCGGGTGAATCCGCTCCGCTTCATGAAAGGGAGCGTGCCGGGGTTCGATGAGCTGCTCGCCACCATGACCAAGCGGGCGCGGGGGATGGATCCGGCGCGCGTCCGCACGGAGGACGTCGCGCGGAGCGGCGGGCCGCCCGACGCCGAATGAGGGGCGCCACGCCACCCAGGTGACTAGGTTCCCCGGAACGTTCCGGAAAGGAGGTACCCGTGGCCACGCTCGCTCTGACCAAGGACAACTTCAAGGACGCGATCGAGAAGGGTGGCATCGTCTTCATCGACTGGTGGGCCGAGTGGTGCGGACCCTGCAAGGCATTCGCGCCAGTCTACGAACGGGTGGCCGAGGAAAACCCCGACATCACCTTCGCCAAGATCGACACCGACAAGGAGCAGGAGCTCGCCGCGGCATTCGGAATCCGCTCCATCCCCACGCTGATGATCTTCCGCGACGGGATCCCCCTCTTCGCGCAGCCCGGCGCGCTCCTCCAGGAGGCGCTCGAAGAGCTGGTGCAGAAGGTCAAGGCGCTCGACATGGACGAGGTCCGCCGATCGATCGCGGAGCAGCAGACGGCGCAGCAGGGACCCGGGCCCGAACCTTCTACCTAGCCCTGAGCGCCTTTCCCACCGCGGCGACGATCTCGTCCTCGTCCGGGAACCCCAGCATGCGCTTCTCGATGACCACCCTTCCGTCCACGTCGACGAAGAATGAGCCGGTCGGGCCGACCTTCATCTCGGCCGTCACCCCGAGCTCCTTCTCCAATGCGGCTGCCGCCCGGGCAGCCCTCGGCTTGTAGCCTCAAGAATTGCAATAGAAGATCGTGACCATGCCGCGAGCTTAATGCGCCAGCGCCGTGCAGGCCATTGCACGAATCCTTGTGCGACGGTGTGCGTCCAACAACCCTCCAAAGAAAGGGGACGCGATGATTTCCGTCCTTCCGTCGTCAGCGAGGTTCCACACCGAGGCGGGCTGGCTCGACAGCCACCACACCTTCTCCTTCGCCGATCACTACGATCCGGAGCGGCTCGGGTTCCGCGCGCTGCGCGTCATCAACGACGACCGCGTCGAGCCGGGGCGCGGCTTCGGATCCCACTCGCACCGCGACATGGAGATCATCACCTACGTGCTCTCCGGCGAGCTGGCGCACAAGGACAGCATGGGGAACGGATCGGTGATCCGCCCCGGAGACGTGCAGCGGATGAGCGCCGGCACCGGCGTGGTGCACAGCGAGACGAATCCGTCGCGCAGCGAGCCCGTGCACTTCCTCCAGATCTGGATCGTGCCCGACCGGCCCGGCCACCGGCCCGGATACGAGCAGAAGGCCTTCTCGGAAACGGATCGGCGAGGCAAGCTCCGGCTGGTCGCCTCGCGCGACGGCCGCGAGGGGTCGGTAAGCATCCACCAGGACGCGTCGGTGTACGCGGGCCTGCTGGAGCCCGGCGAGCGCGTCTCGCACGTGCCGGGTCCGGGCCGCCACTCCTGGGTGCACGTCGCCCGCGGCTCCATCGATCTCAACGGAAAGACTTTGCGCGAGGGCGACGGCGCCGCGGTCACCGACGAGCGTCGACTCGACGTGACCGCCAAAGACGGCTCCGAGATCCTGCTGTTCGATCTGGCCTGAGCGCAACCGATCCATGGCTCGGCTGACCGGCTGCCCTGCGGCGGACTCTAGCGTCCATGCTTACGGTAGGTGGGTGAAGGTAGTCGCCCTTCTCTTCCTCGTCGCCGCGCTGCCGGCGCGGGCCCTCGAGACGCGCTGGATGGAAGGCACCATCCGGGGCTTTCCGGTGGTGCGCGACGCCGACGGTCACCAGATCGGCGAAGGGACGCTCACGCAATACATCGAGGATGGGAAGCTGCACGCGCAGGGGATCTTCGACCTGCGCGACGGCCGCCGGCTGCACGAGGAGGTGGTGCTCGAGCAGCGGCCCCGGCTGCGACAGCTCTCCTGGAGCTGGGAGGAGACCAAGGGCGGCGAGGTGCTGCGCCGGTTCTCCGTCGACCTGACGACCGGCCACGCCATGGCGCGCAAGCGCAACGGAGACGGCGTCGACACCTGGGACGATCACCTCGACGGCACCCGCGAGGCCTTCGCCGGCGTCGGGTTCATGTACGCGGTGAAGAACCTCACGGAGCGGCTCGACAAAGGCGAGAAGATCGAGGTGACCGCGGTGGTGTTCACGGCCAAGCCCCGCACGGTGACGGTCAGCATTTCGCGCGACCAGGTGGGCGAGCTGGCGATGGGAGGTCGGCGCCTTCCGGCCGCGCGGTATGTGATTCATCCCGACGTCCCCTGGTTCGCTCGGCTGTTCGTGAAGGCGCCCGACCAATACCTCTGGTACTACCGGCCGGATCCGCCGGCGTTCCTGCGGGCGGACATCCCGGTAGCCGAACCGGGCGACCCGATGATCCGGATCGAGCTGCTGCCGGGAACAGAGTCCCGGGCCGTGGGACGCGCGCCCCGCCGCCACAGGTAATCTCGCACCGGCCCCGCGGCGGTCTGGAACAGCACGCTCGACATGGCGCGCCTCATCGCACGGACGCGGCGGCGTGCGCAGCGCTCGCGGGCAGCTGCTCGAGCAGCTCGGAGAGGTCGAGCGCGTCCTGGACCGCGTGGCCGTGCGTGTCGTTGTTGAAGTAGACGTACGCGTCGCGTCCGTACGCCTTCAGATCGCGTGCCCACTTCCGCAGCGCCGTCCGGCCGTACCGGCCGCGGTACTTGCCCGTCGCACCGTGAAACCGGACGTAGCGGAAACCACCTGTGTGCGCCGGCGGAGGCCGATCGACCAGGTCGTGCTCGCAGAACGCGGCGCCGTGCCGGTCGAGCACCCCGCAGACCTCGTCGGTGTACCAGGCGGAGCTGCGGAACTCGACTGCGTGGCGCAGCTGTTGCGGGACGATGGCGAGGAAATCGTCGAGCCGCGCCAGGTCCGGGCGATTCATCTGCGGCGGGAGCTGCCAGAGGATCGGGCCCAGCTTGGAGCCGAGCCGCAGTACCAGCTCGAAGTAGCGCTGCAGCCCCGGGCCGGGATCCTTGAGGCGCTTCATGTGGGTGATGTAGCGGCTGCCCTTGCAGGCGAACAGGAACCCACGCGGCGTGCGCTCGCGCCAGCCGTCGACCATGGAAGCGCTCGGCAGCCGATAGAAGGTGGCGTTCAGCTCCACCGTGTCGAAGACCTGGGCATACCGCTCCAGCCACCCGGACGCGGGCACCCCCTCGTAGAGGAGGTTCCTCCAGTGCTTGTAGACGTAGCCACTGGTCCCGACCCTGATCCTCCCCATGCGCCAGATCTAGTCACGAAGACGACCAAGCGATCACCGCGGAGACCCGGTGATCTTTCAGTCGCTTACTCCGAGGTGTCTGGCGAAGGTGAGGGCGTCGATGTTGGCCCCGCAGACGATCACGGCGACGCGCTTTCCGGAGAGGGCCTCGCGCAGGGGCCCGCAGAGCGCCGCGGTGGCGGCGGCGCCGGCGGGTTCGACGGCGAGCTTCGCGGAGCGGAACAGGAGCGCCATGGCGGAGCGGAGCGCGTCGTCGTCCACCTTGACCAGGCGGTCCACGTAGCGGCGGCAGAGCGCGAAGCTGTAGGGAGCGGCGTGCGGCGCGCCCAGGCTGTCCGCGATGGTCCGGACCACGTCGATCGACTCGGGCTTGCCGCTCGCGAAGCTGCGGTGCATCGAGTCGGCCCCGGCAGGCTCCACGCCGTACACGGCGCAGCGAGGCAGCAACTGCTTCACCGCCGAGGCGACGCCGGCGCACAGCCCTCCTCCACCGATGGGCACGACTACCGCGTCCAGCTCGCGGGCCTGCTCGCAGCTCTCGAGACCCACCGTCGCGGTGCCGAGCGCGACGAGAGGTCCCTCGAACGGGTCGATGAAGGCGCGC
>VBKO01000126.1:0-31094 GCA_005888115.1 Deltaproteobacteria bacterium | reverse complement strand
CGAGCACAGCGCGCCGCGCGGCTTGAAGCTTCCCGCGTGTTGGAACAGCTCGAGCTTGAGCAGCACCTCGGTGCCGCGGCCTGCTGCCTGCTCGATGGCATCGCCGCGCCACCGCCATAGCGGAGTCTCCGCGACCAGCTCGCGGAGCCGTTCCCGGGCCGCGCGGATCTGGTCGAGCGTCGGTGCCGCCATTTCCATGGCCGCATCGTACGACGTGCATACGTTTCCCGTCATGGGACGCGCCCTCGAGGTGCCGACCGCGGCGCCGCTCATCCCTCCACACCCGACCTTGCCGCTGCTCCGGGAAGCGGCCGCGAGCTGCCGGGCCTGCGATCTCTACAAGTGCGGGACGCAGACGGTGTTCGGCGAAGGGGGAAAGTCGGCACACGCCATGATGGTCGGCGAGCAGCCGGGCGACTACGAGGACCGGGTCGGACGGCCGTTCGTCGGTCCCGCCGGGAAGATGCTCGACCGCGCCCTGGCGGAGGCCGGCATCGATCGGGACCTCGTGTACGTGACCAACGTGGTGAAGCACTTCAAGTGGAAGCCGCGCGGCAAGCGGCGGATCCACGAGAAGCCCAATGCCCGGGAGATCGCCGCCTGCCGTCCCTGGCTCGACGCGGAGCTCGCGGTGGTCAAGCCGCGGGTGCTGGTCTGCCTGGGCGCGACTGCGGCGCAGGCGCTCTTGGGAAAGACCTTCAAGGTCACCGAGCACCGCGGCGAGCTCCTCCGCTCCGAGCTCGCGCCGTACGTCATGGCGACCGTGCACCCCAGCTCGCTGTTGCGCGCTCCCGACGACGAGACGCGCCGGCGCGAGACGCACCGCTTCGTCCAGGATCTCTCCCGGATCGCACCGCTCCTGTAGAGCACCTCACTGCTTCTTCACTTCGGCAGCCGCCTTGCGCACGGCGGTCTCGGGGCGGTGGCCGCCGCGGCGCAGCTGGCGGAACTCCTCCTCGAACTCCTTCAGCTCCGCCTCGGTGGCGTGCTCCAGGTCGGCGAAGACGTTCCGCGCCGTCCGCTGCGCGCGGATCAGCTCGTCCAGCTTGAGCTGCAGCGCCTTCCCATCCCGGTTCTGGGTGGCCTGGATGAGGAACACCATCAGGAAGGTGACGATGGTGGTACCGGTGTTGATGACGAGCTGCCAGGAATCGGAGAAGTGGAACACCGGTCCGGTGATCGCCCAGACCAGGACGACTCCGAGTGCCGCGACGAACGCCCAGTAGCTGCCCACCGCGTCCGATACACTGCAGGCGAATCGCCTGAACCACCCGTCCGGATGCTCCGTCACCCTTCGAACATGCGCCTTCTCGCGGCGGGGCGGTAGCGCCGCGGTTCTCCTCGCCTCGTGGCTCACTGCGCTCCGACGCCCGCCTCACGGCGGAGCAGGCGCCCGCCGTCGTCGACGTCGAAGCCCAGGTACCCCAATACGTCGACGTGATGCTGGCGCAGGCCGAGGAGGTGCAGCCCGGGTTGCGCCGATTGCGCGACGACGCCGAGCGCGTGGACCCGGAGGTCCTCCACCTGGCTGAAGTCGAGGATGACGTCGTTGCCGAGCTGGTGCAGGGCGCCGCGCAGCTCGAGCGCCTGCGGAAGATCGAACGCGCCGCGCAGGCGGATGAGAGTGGCGCTCCCGAACTGTTCCCGCACCATCTGCAAGCGTCGCATCCGCGCAACTTGACGACGCGCGCTTGCGCTGACAAGCCGCGGAATGGAGCCGCGAACGCGGCGCGAAGGCCGACCGCGGTGCCGAACTCACGCGCGGCGCGTCGCGGACGCCGGACACGGCGATCGCCCGGGGCGCGCGAGCGGGGCGCGCGCGTGTCGGCGGATCAGCGCCAGACCGTGCGAGCACCGGCATCACCAGATCGGTGACGCACGAGTTGCGGCCGCAGCTGGTCGATCAGCTCGAGGCCTTCGAGCCCGTCGTGCCCGACCACGACCTGCAAACCCTTCCTGCTGCAGCGCGGCCCCCCTGGACTCGGAGGTCCGCATGGCACGTCCTCGACCTTTATGACGCGTCGCATTGTCGCAAGAGGCGGGTAATCTGGTGTAGTCGGTGTCGCACCGACACGCACTACGCGTAAAAGGCCGCCGCGAGTGTTAGCCTGCGAACTCGCCAGGCCGTCCATCCGGCACATGACCGGGTGCCCCCTTGCGCGACGGGGCGGGGGTCGGTCTACAACCTGACTCCACGATGGCCACCGAGTTGCAGCTGGGGCGACATCAGGCAAGCGGCCTCGTCGACGTGCTCGACCGCGTCCTCGACAAGGGCCTCGTCATCGCCGGCGACATCAAGGTCTCGCTCGCGGAGGTCGAGCTCCTCACCATCCGCATCCGCCTGATCGTCTGCTCGATCGACAAGGCGCAGGAGATCGGCTTGGACTGGTGGAAGTACGAC
Source organism: Deltaproteobacteria bacterium (assembly GCA_005888115.1). Taxonomy (GTDB): domain Bacteria; phylum Myxococcota; class Myxococcia; order Myxococcales; family 40CM-4-68-19; genus VBKO01. Next base: position 28,693 of record VBKO01000126.1, on the reverse strand, counting down.
CACCACCTCGCGCCAGGGCGCAACCGCGATGAGGCGGAGAACCAAGCCTTGCGAGCGCAGGTCCGCCTGCTCGAGCGCAAGCTAGAGACCCTGGCCCGCACCGCTCCGGCCCGGCGCAGCACGCCGCGGCGCTGATTGGAGAAGCGACCATGCCCGTCGAAAGAGCATCCGGTGGATCCAGCCTGATCGACGTCCTCGATCGCGTGCTGGACAAAGGCATCGTCATCGACGCGTGGGTGCGCGTCTCGCTGGTCGGGATCGACCTCATCACCGTCGAGGCGCGCGTGGTGGTCGCCTCCATCGACACCTACCTCAAGTACTCCGAGGCCGTGGCGCAAACGACCACCGCCAGCTCCCGACCGGTGGACGGGCGCGCGCACGAGGCGCTCCTCGCGGAGAACGCCGCGCTCAAAGCGCAATTGGCGGCGGGAACGCGGGCGAAGCGCCGCCGCACGGAGTAGCCGGAATTGGCGCGCCCCGCCCCGACCTCCACGCCCCAGCGGCCGTCGGAGTCGAACGCCCTCGCGCGGCTCGCGCTCGCGGAGCAGCTGATCGCGAGCGACGACGCGGCGGAATGCGCGCAGCGCGCAGTGGACTGGCTCGCCCGGCACGCCGCCGCGAAGGCAGCGGTGTGCGCTCTCGTCGATCCCGAGACGGACGAGCTGCGCGCCCTGGCGGGGTTCGGAATCACTCCGGCGCAGCTCAAGCGCCTCTCCGTGCACCGCGACGAGGGAGCTCATCCGGTGGCGTTCGCGCTCTCGGGTCCCACGCCGATCGTGTTTGCGAACGGAAAGGCGCGCGGGCCGCCGCCGTTGGGGCCCGGACCGTTCGTGGCCGTCCCGTTGCCCATCGCCGAGCGCCCGGAAGCGCGCGTCGGCATCCTCCTCGCGGCGCCCCCCTCTCCAGAGCTCGAGCGCGAGGCGCGGTGGCTCGCGGACGCGCTGGGACAGAAGCTCGTCCACTTGCGCGCGATGCGCCGCGCCGTCGAGTCCGAGCACCGGCTGGAGCGCGAGCGAGAGCTCCTGCTCAGCGTGATCAACTCGGTGCCGGACCCGGTGCTGCTCACCGACACCGAGGGCCGCATCATCATCTCCAACAGCCGCGCCGACGCGCTCTTCGTCGCGCGCGACGAGCAGAGCGAGGGCCGCCAGCGCGCGGTCACCTTGAACAACATGCTCTTCTCGGCTGCGCTCTCGAGCCAGGCGATCGACGAGCCGGAGGCCGCCCGGCGCGAGCTCCTGCTGGTGAACCCGACCGAAGGCACCGACCTGCTTTTCGAGCTGCTCTCCACCACCGTGCAACACCCGCGCGAGGGCACCGGCTTCGTCTCCATCCTGCGCAACGTCACCGACCTGCGCGCCGCCACGGAGCAGATCGAGGAGAACTACCGCAAGCTGCGGATCGCCGAGGCGGACGTGCGCGCCGAGCGCGACCGGCTGGACCTGGTCATCGACTCGGTGGCCGATCCGATCCTGGTGACCGATCCGTCCGGCAAGATCCTGCTGATGAACGCTCCGGCGGAGCGGCTCTTCACCGCGCCGGAGGGCTCGGGCGACGACATGCAGCGCGCGGTGCGCACCAACGACGCGCACTTCTCCTCCTTCGTCTCCAATGTGTTCCTCTCCGGGGGCGCCTCGCGCTTCCGAGGCGAGATCAGCCTCGCCGACCCGCAGGCGGCCCGGCCGCTGCCGGTGGAGGCGATCAGCGGCAAGGTCTTGAGCGAGCACGGGGAGGTCACCGCGGTGGTGACCATCCTTCACGACCACACCGAGGCGCTGGACAAGGCGCGCCTCTATGAGCAGTTGGAGCGCGCCTCGAAGGAGCTGCAGGAGAAGGTGCGCGAGGCGACCGCCGAGCTGGTCCGCCGCAACGAGCTGCTCCAACGGCAGGCGATCGAGCTGGAGCAGGCGTCGCAGCTCAAGTCGCAGTTCCTCGCCAACATGTCGCACGAGTTCCGCACGCCGTTGAACGCCATCCTCGGCTACACCAGCATGCTGCTGCAGGGCGTGAACGGCGAGATGACGCCGCCGCAGAAGAAGAACCTCGGCCGCGTCGACTCGAACGCCAAGCACCTCTTGAACATCATCAACGACTTGCTCGACATCAGCCGGATCGAGGCCGGCAAGATGCCGCTGCACCTCGAGCAGTTCGAGCTGCCCACGCTGCTGGGGGAGCTGCTGGCGGAGGTAGAGCCCCTCATCCAGAAGGCGCGGCTCTCGGCAACCACCGAGCTGACCGGGGACCTGCCGGCCGTGCAGGGCGATCGCCAGAAGGTGAAGCAGATCGTGCTCAATCTCCTCACCAACGCGATCAAGTTCACGCCGCAGGGTGCGATCCGGGTGAGCGCGGGTTACGATGCGACGCGGGACGAGATTTCGCTGGCGGTGAAGGACAGCGGGATCGGTATCGCAGAGAACGACCAGCAAAAGATCTTCGACGACTTCCGGCAGGCCGACGACTCCGTCACTCGCCAGTACGGCGGAGCGGGGCTCGGTCTCTCGATCTGCCGGCGGCTCGCCAATATGCTGGCAGGCCGCATCACCGTGGAAAGCAAGCTCGGCGCGGGGTCGACCTTCACCCTGCACGTGCCCCGGGAAGGGAGGAGGCCATGACGCCAGAACCGCTCGTCCTGGTGGTCGACGATTTCCAGGACAATCGGGAGATGTACGCCGAGTACCTCGCGTTCTCGGGGTTCCGCGTCATCCAGGCGGCCAATGGGAAGGAAGCGCTCGACCAGGCTTTCGCCAACCGGCCGGACATCATCATCATGGACCTCTCGCTCCCCGTGATGGACGGGTGGGAGGCGACGCGCAGGCTCAAGGCCGATCAGCGCACCAACGCGATTCCTGTCGTCGCCCTCACCGGCCACGCCATGCAAGGACATTCCAAGGGCGCCATGGAGGCCGGCTGCGATTCGTTCGTCGCCAAGCCGTGCCTTCCCGATCAGCTGGTCGCCGAGATCCGCAAGATGCTCTCCACACCACGCGTGAACGCAGCCAAGGCGGGGGGATAGCATGCCCGAAGTGCAGAAGAAGAAGCGCGGAGCCAAGGCTTCGGCCCGCGCGCGCGCCAAGGAGGGCGCGGGAGCGCGTGCCCTCGCTCCCGAGGTGCCCGCCGACGCGGGGCCAAAGCCCGAAGGCGGGGCCCGTGGCAAGTACGTCTACTGCATCATCCAGAGCGGCGAGACGCTGCGCTTCGGCCCGCTCGGGATCGGCGCGGATCCCGCCGACGTGCACACGGTCAACTACAAGGACATCGCAGCGGTGGTGTCCGACACTCCCATCGAGGTGCACGATCCCACCCGCGAGAACGTGCTCGCGCACGAGCGGGTGAACGAGACGGTGATGCGCAAGTACACCGTCATCCCCATGTCGTTCGGGACGGTGTTCAAGACGCGAGACGACATCGTCGAGCTCTTGCGCTCCGCATACGACGCCTTCCACGACGTGCTGGTGAAGATGCAGGACAAGCTCGAGTTCGGCCTCAAGGTCCTCTGGGATCGCGACGTGATGATCCGCGAGATCGAACGCGCCGACGAGGACATCCGCAATCTGAAGAACCAGATCGGAGCGCAGAAGGGGTCCACCTACTTCGCCCGCATGCAGTTCGGGCGCCTGGTCGACGCGGCCCTGCAGTCGATGTCCGAGAAGTACGTCGAGGACATCTTCGAGGCCCTTCGCGACGTGGCGGTCGCCTCCCGCGCGAACAAGCCGATCGGCGACAAGATGATCATGAATGCCGCATTCCTCGTCTCGCGCGACAAGGAGCTGGCGTTCGATCACCGCGTCAAGCAGATCGGCGCCAGGCACGACAAGCTGACCTTCAAGTACACGGGGCCTTGGCCGCCGTACAACTTCGTCAACATCCGCCTGAAGCTCGAGAGGGCGAAGGAAGGAAAGTGATCGTCCTCGACCGCATGCTCACCTCCGGGATCAAGTTCGTGCTCGGCAAGATCGCCGCAGCGGTCGATGCCGAGATGAACGACGACTCGCGCCTGCGCGAGGAGCTCCTCGCCGCGCAGATGCGGCTCGAGCTGGGCGAGATCGACGAGAAGGAGTTCCGCGCGCTGGAAGCGGACCTCCTGGCCCGGTTGCGCGAGATCCGCGAGCGGCAGCGCGGCCAGGCGCCCAAGCCCGGCGAGATGAAAGTGATCGGCGTCGAGGCGACGATCCACGGCGAGGAGTGAGGTGAACGGTTTGCGGCTTGCGGCTCGCGGCTTGCGGTCATCGGGGTCGCGCGCGGGCCTGCGCTGACCGGGTCGGCCGTGCTCTTCTCCTTCTTCGCCGGCAAGGGAGGGGTGGGGAAGACGACCTGTGCCGCCGCGGAAGCGGTCCTCTTCGCCGCGCGCGGCAGGCGGGTGCTCGCGGTGTCCACCGATCCGGCGCATTCGCTGGGCGACGCGTTGGGAGAGCGGCTCTCGGCACGGCCCCGGCGAGTACATCGCGGCTTGTTCGCCGCGGAGCTGGACGCCGACCGCGCGCTCTCGCGCTGGTTCCAGAAGCGGGAACGCGCCTTCCGGGTGCTCGCGTCTCGCGGGACGTACCTCGACGACGAGGACGTCGATCAGCTCCTCTCGCAGTCGCTGCCCGGCGTCGACGAGCTGATCGGTCTCGTCGAGCTGACGCGGCTCGCGGCCGCGGGCGAGTACGACCGCGTGGTGGTGGACACCGCGCCGACGGGGCACACGCTGCGGCTGCTCGCGATGCCCGACACGCTGGCCCGGCTCGCGCGCGTGCTGAACGATTTGCAGCAGAAGCACCGCTGGATGTCCCAATCGCTGGGCGGGCGTTACCTGCCCGACGCAAGCGACGCCGTCATCGAAGGCCTCGAGCGGCAGGCCGAGGAGCTCCGGGCGCTCTTGCGCGACCCGGCGCGCTCCGCCTTCCACTGGGTGATGCTGCCGGAGGAGCTGGCGCTTCGCGAGGCGCGGGACGGCGTGGCGGGGCTGCAGCGCCTCGGAGTGCGCGTTCGCGAGCTGGTCGTAAACCGCCTCACGCCCGCTCCGCGCTCGCCCTGCGCACTCTGCGCCGGCCGGCGCGCCGAGGAGGCCCGCGTCCTGCGCGCAACGCGCGAGTCGTTCTCGGATACTCCGCTGCGACTCGTACGCGCGCTGGACGAGGAGCCGCGGGGGCTCGCGGCCCTGCGACGGCTCTCCTCGGCGCGGACGCAGGCGCCGCGCCCGGGGGCGGCGCGCCCGCAGCCCGGCGAGGGTACTGCCTGGGTTCCGCCCGAGGGCGTTCGGCTCCTCCTCTTCGGTGGCAAGGGCGGCGTGGGGAAGACGACCTGCGCGGCCGCCTGTGCGCTCCACCTCGCCCGCCGCGGCAAGCGCGTCCTCTTGCTCTCCACCGACCCCGCGCACTCGCTCGGCGACGTCCTGGATCGGGCGCTCTCGGACGAACCGCGGGACATTGCGGAGCGGCTCACCGCGCGCGAGTTGGACGCCGACCGGGCCTTCGCCGCCCGCCGCGAGCAGTACCGGCGCAGCGTCGATGAGCTGTTCGACGCGCTGCGGGGCGGGGCGCGCTTCGACGCGACGTTCGACCGGCAGGTGGTGCAGGACCTCATCGATCTCGCTCCGCCCGGGATCGACGAGCTGTTCGCCCTGTTCGCCGTGGTCGAGGCGCTCCAGGCAGGGTTCGAGACGGTGGTGGTGGACACCGCGCCGACCGGGCATGCTTTGCGCCTGCTGGAGATGCCCGAAAAGGCGCTCGGTTGGGTCCACGCGCTTCTCGCCATCCTCCTCAAATACCGCCGGGTGATCGGCCTCGGCGATCTCGCGCGCACCCTCACGACCACCGCGCGCGAGCTGCGCGACCTGCAGGAGCTGCTCCGCGATCCGGCCCGCGCGCTCTTCGTCCCGGTGACCCGGGCAGCCGTGTTGCCCCGGATGGAGACGGAGCGCCTCCTCCGCGCCCTGCGCCGTCTCGGCATCCCGACCGGTCCGGTGCTGGTGAACGCTCTCACGCCGGCCGGCTGCGGCCGGTGCGGGCGCGCAGCAGCCGTCGAGGCAGGCGAGGTCGCGGCGCTGCGGAGGCGGACCCCTGCTATGCTGGCCACTCCGGCCGTGGCGCCTCCTCCGCGGGGAGCACGGCAGCTCCTGGCGTTCGGCCGGACCTGGGCATCTCGATGAGCGACCTGACCTACCTGTACTGCGTGGTCCAGCGCGAGAAGGCGCCGCCGCTCGCGCGCGCCCCGCGCGGCCTGCCCGGGACGGGCGCTCCCCGGGCGATCGGCGCGGGTGACGGCCTGTGGCTCGTCGCGTCCGACGCGCCCGCTTCCGGATACGGCGAGGCTTCGATCGAGCGGGGGCTTTCGGACCTCGCCTGGGTGTCCGAGCGCGCGCTGCCGCACGAGGCGGTGGTCGAATTCATCGGACGCTCCGGGACCGTCCTCCCGATGAAGCTGTTCACGCTTTTCCGCAGCGACGAGCGCGCGCTTGCGCACGTCGCCGGGCAGCGCAAGCGCATCGACCGGCTGCTGCAGCGGCTCGCGGGCCGCGAGGAGTGGGGGGTGCGCCTGCTGCTCGACGAGCCGCGCGCGCTCGAGCGGGCGGCCGCGGGCGCGCGGGGCGAGGCGAAAGGCGCATCGGGCACCGAGTTCCTGCTGCGCAAGAAGAAGCAGCGCGACCTCGCCCGCGAGGTGATCGAGAAGGGCGGCGAGCGCGCCGCCGCGCTGTTCGACGAGCTGTCGCGCCGCGCCGACGATGCGCGCCGCCGCGCGCCGCCCCCCGGGCCCGCCGGGCGCCGCGTCCTCCTCGACGCCGCGTTCCTGGTGCGCCGCGGTCGGGGGAAGCCGTTCCAGGCCGCCGCGCGCAAGACTGCCGCGCGCCTCGAGCGCGACGGGTACGAGCTGACGCTCTCCGGACCCTGGCCGCCCTATAACTTCGTGGCGGAGTCCGCGTGAAGCGGCGCGAAGAGCAGGCGATGGAGATTCTCGAGGCCGCCGACCAGTCGCTCCTCGAGGTCATCGACCACGTGCTCAACAAGGGCGTGGTGGTGAGCGGCGAGGCGATGCTCGGAGTGGCCGGAGTCGATCTCGTGTACCTGCGGCTCTCCGCTCTGCTCTGCGCATCCGATCGCGTGCAGGCGCGCGCGAGGAAGAAGTGAGCCCGCCGCTCAACGTGTACGCGCTCTCCGACGCGCCGCCCCCCGTGGAGGTGCGCGGTGCGCAGGGAGAAGCCGTGCGCGCGCTGCCCGCGGGATCGCTGTTCGCGCTGGCCGGCGAGGTGGACCAGCGTCCGGACCTGACCGCGGACGCCGTGCGCGCGCACGACGCGGCGGTGCGGCGGCTCGCCGTGGCATGCCCCGCGCTGCTGCCGGTCCGGTTCGGTTCCATCGCCGATGAGGTGGACTTCTCCGAGCGCGAGGCCGAGCTGCTCGAAGCCCTGGAGCTGGTCCGCGACCGCGAGCAGATGACCTTGCGGGTGTACGGCGAGCCGGAGCAGGCGGACCGGGGCAGCGGCACCGCCTACCTCGAGTCGCTCCGGAGGTCGCGCTCGATCCCGGCGCTCGACCCGCTCCGGGCGGCGCTCGCCCCGCTGGTCCGGGCGGAACGGACCGAGCCGCACGAGGGCCCGCTCATCGCCAGCGTCTACCACCTCATCGACCGCGGAAGCGCGCCGGAGTATTTGCGCGCCCTCGCCGGCGTAGCGCTCGCCGTCCGCGTCGCGCCCACCGGTCCCTGGCCGGCCTGGTCCTTCGCCCCGGAGCCGCTGCGATGAAGAAGGAGGACGTGGTCGCGCTCCAGGTGAAGGAGCTGGAATCGCTCCGCAAGGAGCTGCAGCGCCATGCCCAGCCGCCGCGCTGGAACGTCGACCCGCAGGACGTGCAGAAGTCGGTGGTGCGACTGGTCCTGGCGCTGGTCGAGTTCCTGCGCAAGCTCCTCGAGCGGCAAGCGATCCGGCGGATGGAATCGGGGACGCTCACCGCGGAGGAGACCGAGAAGATCGGCCAGGCCCTGATGAAGCTGGAGGAGACGGTCCAGCAGATCGCCCGGCAGTTCGGTCTCAAGCCCGAGGAACTGAACCTCGACCTTGGGCCACTGGGCCGCCTGATCTAGCCGAATCCTCCACCGCAGCAGGTAAAGACTGATCCCGGCTTCGTTTTGCACTTCAGTCGGCGATTGCGGCGTAGACGAGCTGGCGGAAGAGCTTGCGGTAATGGACCCGCGCCCCGGGCGCCTGGGTCATGAGGATCCCGATCAGCTCCTCCTGGGGATCGATCCAGAAGTACGTCCCGGCGGCGCCGCCCCACGTCACCTCGCCGGCCCGTCCTGGTACCGCGGCGAGGCCGTCCTCGCGGCGGACGGCGAATCCCAGGCCGAAGGTGTAGCCCTTGACGTTGAGGAGCGTCTCGCCGGGCGAGGGGCCTGCCTCGAGCACGTTGCCGAGGTGATCGGAGGTCATCAGGATGACGGTGGATCGGCTCAAGAGCCGCACCCCGTCCAGCTCGCCGCCGCGGAGGAGCATCTCGCAGAAGCGGAGGTAGTCAGATGCGGTGGAAACCGCGCCCGCGCCGCCCGAGTCGTTCTTCGGCGGGGCGAGCACGTCGATGAGATTGCTCGGCTGACCGGTGGCCGGATCGGTGGGGAAGGCCTGGGCGAGCCGGCCCGCGCGGTCCTTCGAGACGAAGAAGGACGTATCCGCCATCTGCAGCGGCTTGAAGATGCGGGCGTCGAGGAAGTCCCCGAGCCGCTTCCCGGAGGCGACCTCGACGACGCGGCCCAGCACGTCGGTCGAGAGGCCGTATTCCCAGACGCGGCCCGGCTGGTGCGCGAGTGGCGACCCGGCCAGCGCTTCGACCTCCTCGGCCGCAGTCAGGTCGCGATACGCATGAGGCGAGTCCGGGCGGACGAGACCCCGCTTCCCATAAGCATCCTTGACCGGCGCGTTGGAGGTGCTGAACGCGTAGGCGAGGCCCGAGGTGTGCCGGAGCAAGTCGTACACGGTGGGAGCCGGGGCCGCGGGGACGGTCTCATACGCCGGCTTGCCGGACGCGGAGTCCGCCTTCGCGACGCTCACCTGCATCTTCGCGAAGGCCGGCAGGTACTTCGAGACGGGATCGCCGAGGACGATGCGACCTTCCTCGACGAGCATCATGGCGGCGACCGACACGAACGGCTTGGTCATCGAGTAGATGCGGAAGATCGCGTCCTTCCCGAGCGGCGCGCCGCTTCCCGGATCGCGCGCGCCGACCGCGTCGAAATGGGCGACTTTTCCCTTGCGGGCGACCAGCGCCACCGCGCCGGGCAGCTTCTTCTCCTCGACCTCGCCGCGCAGCGTCTGCTGGATGCGGGCCAGGCGCAGGGAGGAGAGGCCGACCTCCTCGGGCCGAGCGGACGGGAGCGTCTGGGCATGCAGCGCCGGGCACAGCAGGCAGAGCGCCGTGGAGATGGCGAATGCGCGAGTCACGGAAGTTTCCCCCCGGGCGGACGGGCGCGGGCGAAGCTAGCACGCCTCAGCCGTGCACCGCCTGAGCCGGACGGAGGAGCGCGCGCAGCGACTGCAGCGTGTCCGCATCCCGGGGCTTCTTGTCGGTGCGCCAGCGCGCAATGCGTGGGAATCGCACGGCCACGCCGCTCTTGTGGCGCGTCGACTCGGCGATGCCCTCGAAGTGGAGCTCGAAGACATGCAGCGGCTCGACCTGGCGCACGGGGCCGAATCGCGCGAGCGTGTGTTGCCGGATCCACCGGTCCAGCCGATCCAGCTCCTCGTCGGTCAGCCCCGAGTACGCCTTGGCGACCGGGAGCAGCTCGCCTCCGTCCCATACCGCGAACGTCATGTCGGTGAGGACGTTGGCGCGACGGCCATTCCCCGGCTGCGCGTACACGAGCACCGCGTCGATGCTGTACGGGTCGATCTTCCATTTCCACCAATCGCCGCGAGGGCGGCCGCTGCGGTACGGAGAGTCGCGGCGCTTGAGCATCAGCCCCTCGACGCCGCGCTGGCGCGCCTCGGAGCGGAGCGACGCGAGCGCTTCCCAGCTTTCGCCTGCGACTTCCTCGGACAGCACGAGCCGATCGCTGCGGCCGGCGACCAGCTGCGAAAGGAGCGCGCGCCGCTCCACGAGCGGCGACGCGCGCAGGTCGCGCCCGTCCATCTCCAGCACGTCGTACGAAATGAACGCTGCCGGCGCGTCGGCCAGGATCCCGGCCGTGAGCTTCTGCCGTCCGATGCGTCGCTGCAGCACGGAGAACGGCAGCGGCGCCCCACCCGCGTACGCCAGCACCTCGCCGTCGAGGACGGTCCCGTCCGGCAGCGACTCGGAGGCCGCGCGCAGATCCGGGAACCGATCGGTGATCAGCTCCTCGCCCCGGGACCACAGCCACGCGCTGCCGCCGCGTCTGACCAGCTGCGCCCGGATGCCGTCCCACTTCCACTCGGCCTGCCAGGCGGCGCGATCGCCCAGCGCGGCGGGCGGCTGTTCCAGCGGCGAGGCGAGGAAGAACGGATAGGGGCGCGAGAGATCGGCGTCGTGCACGTCGCCCGCGACCAGCTGTGCGAAGCCCTGCGGCGTGGGCTGCCAGGACCCCATCAGGCGGTGCGCGACGACTCCGGGGTCGAGAGCCGCGTGCTGCGCCAGCGCCCGCACCGCGAGGGTCCGCGAGACGCCCACGCGCAGCTCGCCGGTGAGGAGCTTGTTGACGAGGAAGATCTCCCGCAGCGACATCGACCGCCACAGCGACAGCACTGCCTCGCGCTTGCGCTCCTCGTCCGCTTCGCGAAGCGGCAGCAGGCGCGTCTCGATCAGCTCCGAGAGCGACAGCCCGGAAGAGGTCGCCGGCGCGCCGGCGCGCTGCGTGTCGACCAGGAGCGCGACGATCTCCGCCAGGTCGCCGGCCGCCGACCAGCTCTCGCCGAACATCCAGTCCGGAGTGCCCGTGGCCTCCATGCCCCACACCGCCAGGAGGCGCGGGGCGATCAGCCGCTTGAGGCGCGCGCCAGTGAGGAAGAAGACGGCCCACGCGGCATCCGCCGGAGGCGCCTCGGCGAAGTACGCTTGCATCGCCGCGACCTTCTGGTTGGTCGAGGTGGTCGCGTCGAGCGCCTCGTAGAGCCGGGCGAACCTCTGCATCAGTCGCCCTCGGGGTCGGTGGGGTGGGCAAGGCCCACCAGGTCGGCATCCGTGCCGCGATCGCGCAGCCAGTGCACCAGCGCTTCGCGGTAGCCGTGCGTCGCCAGCACCCGGCGCGCCGAGCTCTGCTCGATGGTGCGGAGGATTCCCGGCCAGTCGGCGTGGTCGGAGAGCGCGAAGCCGCGGTCGAACGAGCGTCGCCTTCGCTGCCCGCGGATGCGCATGCTGCCCGAGGCGAAGGCGCTCTCGTGGTCGCCGAAGCGGCGCATCCACGGACTTCCCCGCGCGGTGATGGGCGCCAGCACGAGCTCGCCCGCGAAGGAGCGGCCCTTCGCCGTCTCCGCCACCGGCAGCGTGGGCAACATGCGCACTCCGGCTTCACGGTAGATGCCCGTGATCGGCTCGAGGGCGCCGTGCACGTACACCGGGCGGTCGGTCAGCTCCGACAGGCCGGCGAGGATCCGCTGCGCCTTGCCCAGCACGTAGCAGAAGAGCACCGACGCGCGGCGGGAGTTGCCCTGCCACCAGCGGTGCACGTCGCGCAGGACCTCGCGCGGATCGTCCCAGCGGAAGATCGGCAGCGCGTACGACGCCTCGGTGACGAGGACGTCGCAGCGCACCGGCTCGAACGGGGCGCAGGTCGGATCCGGTTCGCGCTTGTAGTCGCCCGTGACCAGCCACACCTCGCCACCGCGCTCGACGCGCACCTGCGCCGAGCCCAGCACGTGGCCGGCGGGGTGGAAGGAGACGCGCGCCTCGCCCAGCGAACGCGGCTCGCCGTAGGGAACACCTTCGATGGCCGCGTCGGGGCCGACGCGATGTCGCAAAAGCGACACCGAAGGCGCGGCGCACAGGTAGCGGGCGCTACCCGGGACGGCGTGGTCCGCGTGGGCATGCGTCACGACCGCGAGCGGCATCGGCTCGCGCGGATCGACATGGAATCCACCGGCCGCGCACCGCAGACCTTCGCGCGCATCGGAAAGCAACGCTTCCACACAGCACCTCAGCGCAGCCTACCTCCGGACCCTTGCCGCGCCGTGCAGCCATCGCATCTTCTAGTGTCAATGGACAATGCTGCGCGTATCGAAGCCGCGGCCGAGGCCCATCCGACCGTGGAGGGCGCGCTGCGCGCGGGGCTCTCCGTCCTCTGCGCCGAGTCCGAATGGCCGCTGGCGCGGCTCACCTGGATGGAAGGCGAGAGGCCGATGCAGGTGTGGAGCGTGCGCGAGGGCCTGGAACCGCTCCGCCAGTCGTGGGCGGCTGCGGGTGCGGGTGCGAGCTGGGCGGCGCGTGTCGCAGCCGCGGGGCGCCCCGTGGCCTTCGCCTTCGAGATGGCGGAAGTGCCGCGCGAGTTCGCCTCGCGCGCGCACGCCGCCTCCGTCCGCTACGTGCTGGTCTTCCCGCTCTTCGACCGTGAAGACGTCGCCGGCGCGGTCGAGGTCTGTTGCAAGGAGCCCTGCTCCTTCGAAGGCTTGCGCGAGTCGCTGGTGCGACTCGGGCGCCTCCTCGGCGGCATTGCCGAGCGCAAGCGCGCCGCCTGAAACCTAATCGATGGGCGCGGCGGCGCCGGTCTCCTTCGGGACCTCCATCCGCGGAGCGCCCTGCTCCTTGAGCTCTTCCGCCGTCTGCTCCATGAGCACGCCCAGGTCCTCCAGCTCGTCCTTGGAGTGGAGCTTTTGCACCTCAGGGAACAGTTGCTTTTCTTCTTCCTCGACGTGGTGCTCGACCTGCTCCTGCAGGACCTTGATCTTGGCGTCGAACTGGGCGTCGTCGGGCTCCATCTCCAGCAGATCGGCGATGATCCGCTTCACCGAGAGGTGCTCCTCCACCGCCTCCTCGAGCAGCTCCTCGGTGCGGGCGTCCTTGGTCGCCGGGTAGAAGTGTTGCTCCTCGATCGCCGCGTGCACGGCGAGCGCGTCGCCCAGCCCGTCGAAGAGTTTCTCTTTTTCGTCGGGACCTGCCTTCTCGATCTTCTTGAACAGCTTCTCGACCTCACGGTGCTGCTGCTTGAGCAAATCGATCGCGTTCACGGCGCCTCCTCAGGCGGGATATGGATGGTTGGAATCTGGACAGAGGGCGGCGCCGGGGCAACGCGGTTCGCCCGGTGCGAGCGCCCGGCGGGCGTTCCCTCGGGCGTCCGCTTGTGCCATCGGGGGCCGTCGGTGACTATCTGTCCCCTATGAACAGGCGCCTGTTGTGCCTGCACGGACACTTCTACCAGCCGCCGCGCGAGAACCCCTGGATCGAGGAAGTCGAGGTGCAGGACACCGCGGCCCCCTTCCACGACTGGAACGAGCGCATCGCGGCGGAGTGCTACGGCCCCAACGCGGCGGCGCGCCTGAAGAACGGCGGCGGGTACATCAAGGACATCGTCGTTGGTGAAGCCCTCGGTGGTGTCGCTGGAAGGCGTCGCCGCGCACTACGCCATCGCCCAGGCGTACGCGCACGCGATCCTTCCGCTCTCCAACGAGCGCGACCGGCGCACCCAGATCCGCTGGGGGTTGCATGACTTCCGCCGGCGGTTCGGACGGGCCGCCGAGGGCATGTGGCTCCCGGAGACGGCCGCGGACCTCGCCACCTTGCGTGCGCTGGCGGACGAAGGAGTGCAGTTCACCGTGCTTTCGCCCTACCAGGCGCTGCGCGTCCGCGCGCCGCGCGGCGAGTGGGAGGACGCGCGCAACGCCCGGTTCGACCCGACGCTCCCGTACAAGGTCGACCTGCGCGACGGACGGCACATGGCCGTGTTCTTCTACGACGGCCCGATCGCGCGAGGCATCGCCTTCGGGGAGGGGCTCGCCAACGGCGAGGAATTGGTGCAGCGCCTGGAGCAGGGCTTCAACGAGGCGCGCTCCCACGACGAGGTGCTCACCGTCGCCGTGGACGGCGAGACCTTCGGACACCACAAGAAGGGCGGCGACGAGGTGCTGGCGGCGGCGCTCCGCCACCTGCAACAGCGCGAGGACGTGGAGCTGGTCAACCTGGCGCAGGCGCTGGCGCTCTCTCCCCCGGAGCGCGAGGCCGAGATCGCGGAGGGCTCGTCGTGGAGCTGCATGCACGGCGTGGAGCGCTGGCGCAGCGACTGCGGCTGCCACACCGGAGGTCAGCCGGGATGGCACCAGAAATGGCGGGGGCCGCTGCGCGCCGCCCTCGACCTCCTGCGCGATCGGCTCGCCGACCTGTACCAGCGCGAGGCCGCCGCGCTTTTCCGCGATCCGTGGCGCGCGCGCGACGAGCTCATCGAGCTGGTCCTCGATCCCGAGCGCAAGCGCGCCGTCGAGTTCGTCGAGCGGCAGGCGGGCCGCGCTCTGGACGAGGCGGAGCGCGTCGCGGCGCTCAAGCTGCTCGAGATGCAGCGCCAGGCGATGCTCATGTACACCAGCTGCGGCTGGTTCTTCTCCGAGATCTCCGGCATCGAGGCGGTGCAGATCCTGAAGTACGCGGCGCGGGCGCTGCAGCTCGCGCGCGAGGTGAGCGGGATCGACTTCGAGCCGGAGTTCGTCGAAGCGCTGGCCAAGGCGCCTTCGAACCTGGCCGAGCTGGCGGACGGCGCGCGGGTCTACGAGACGTTGGTGAAGCCCTCGGTGGTGTCGCTGGAAGGCGTCGCCGCGCACTACGCCATCGCCGGGCTGTTCGACGAGTACGGCACCGCGGACGAGCTCTTCTGCTACGACGTCGCGCTGCGGGGACGGCGGCGCGAGAAAGCAGGCAGCGCTACCCTGGCCATGTCGCGGCTGGAGATCCGCAGCCGCCTCACCCACGAGCGCCGCGACCTCTCCGCCTGCGTCCTGCACTTCTCCGGCTCCGACATCCGCAGCGGGCTGCGGACCTACGATCCCGATGCGCATGCCGAGGGGGAGAAGCGCCTCTTCGGCCGCTTCGCCGCGCTCTCGCTCGCCCAGATGGTCCGCGAGATCGATCGCGAGTTCCCCGGGCGCGACTACACCTTGCGCGACCTGTTCCTCGACGAGCGCCGCAGGCTCGCCGGACAGCTCCTCGACGAGACGATGCGCCGGTACGAGGACGACTACCTGCAGATCTACGAGTCCAACCGGCGGCTCATCGACTTCCTGCGCGAGATCGACTCGCCGGTGCCGCGGCCGCTCCAGGTGGCCACGGACGTGGCCCTCACCCGCCAGGCGCAGCAGTGCGCCCGCGCGCTGGCGGACGGGAAGGTCGACCTCGCCACGGCGCAGTCGGAATTGCTCGCCACTGCGCATCTGGCCCGCCGCCTCGGCGCGCGCATCGATCCGGCCGCGGTGCGAGGGCCCTTCCACGAGCTTTTGCAGACGCTGGTCGCGCGGGTCCTCGCCGGCGGATCGCGCGACGCGGCGGCGCAGCTCTCGGGGGTGCTGGAGCTGGCGCCGCGCCTGGGCATGCACCTCGATCTGTGGGAGCCGCAGAACCGGCTCTGGGACGGCGCCGACGAGGTGCGCATCGAGCCCGACCAGCTGGCGCGCCTAGCGCGGGCGCTCTGGTTCGACGAGCGCACGCTGGTCGCGCGCGCGCAGGCGCTGCGGCGCCCGGCGGCGCCTCCGCAGGCCGCAGCGGCGCTGTGAACCGCGAGGAGCCGCGGATCCACGATTACGCGCTGGTCGGCGACTCGCGCTCTGCGGCGCTGATCTCGCGCGGCGGCTCGGTCGACTGGCTCTGCTGGCCGGGGTTCGACAGCCCCTCGCTCTTCGGCGCGCTGCTCGACGCGCGCGAAGGCGGCCGCTTTCGCATCGCGCCGGCGGGCATGATCGGCGCCGAGCGCTGGTACGCGCCGGACACCAACGTCCTGCTGACGCGCTTCTCGACCCCCGGCGGAGAGGTCCTGCTGACGGACTTCATGCCGGCGCGCAGCGAGTCCGAGCGGCGGCGGCGGATGACGCCCGAATGCGAGCTGCTACGCATCGCGGAGTGCACCCGCGGCCAGGTCGAGCTGGAGGTGGACTTCGATCCCCGGCCTGACTACGCGAGAGAGCGCTGCGTGCTCACCGGGGCGGGTCGGTTGGGGCTGCGGATGCGCTGCCGCGCGGGCCTGCTGACGCTGCGCACGCAGGCGACGCTCGAACCGGCGGCAGCCGGAGCACGCGGGCGGATCCGCCTGCGCGCCGGTGAGCGCGTTGACTTCTGCCTGACGTTGGCGACGCGCGGCCCGGCCGTGCTGCCGCCCCCCGAGGACAGCCGGTCCGCGCTCGATTCGACGCTCCGGTTCTGGCTGGACTGGGCAGCCCGCACCACCTACCGCGGGCCGTACCGCGACGAAGTGGTGCGCAGCGCACTGGTGCTCAAGCTCCTCTCTCACGCCCCTTCCGGCGCGATCCTCGCCGCTCCCACCACCTCCTTGCCCGAGCGCCCAGGAGGCGATCTCAACTGGGACTATCGCTTCTGCTGGCTGCGCGACGCTTCCCTCACCGCGCGCGCTCTCTTCGGGGTCGGCCACCGCGAGGAGGCAGAGGCGTTCGTCAGCTGGCTCCTGAATGCGACCAGCCGATCGTGGCCCGAGCTGAACGTGCTGTACGACGTCTACGGCCGCCCGGCGATGCGCGAGCGGGAATTGCCCCACCTCGAAGGTCACCGCGGCGCCCGACCGATCCGCATCGGCAACGAGGCGGCCGCCCAGCGGCAGCTGGATCTCTACGGAGAGGTGATCGGCGCCGCCGCGTACCTGGTGCGCAGCGGCGGTTCCCTCGACAGCGGCACACAGAAGGCGCTCATCGAGCTGGGCAAGCTGGTCTGTGAACGGTGGGGCCAGCCCGACCAGGGCATCTGGGAAGTCCGCGGTGAGCGGCGGCACTTCACCCACTCGCGCGTGCTCTGCTGGGCGGCGCTGGACGGCCTGCTCGAGCTGCACGGCAAGAACCACCTGCGCTGTCCCCTGGACCTCTTCGCCCGGAACCGCGCGCTCATCCGCGCGGAGGTCGAGCGCCTCGGGTACAGCGAGCAGCTCGGCAGCTATACCCGGACCCTCGGCGGCGGCGACGTCGATTCGAGCCTCCTGCTCTTGCCCTGGTACCGTTACACCGAGGCGGCCGCGCCGCGGATGGCCGGCACCTTCGCGCGCATCCGCAGGGAGCTGTATCGAGGCGACGGCCTGTACCAGAGGTACCGCGGGCGCTGGACGCGGGGCGAGGGGGCATTCGGCATCTGCAGCTTCTGGGCGGTGGAATACCTCGCGATGGGCGGCGGCACGCTCGCCCAGGCCAGCAGCGAGATGGACGCGCTCCTGCGTCATGCCAACGACGTCGGTCTCTACGCGGAAGAGATCCTGCCGGGGACGGGAGAGGCCCTGGGCAACTTTCCGCAGGCATACACCCACGTCGGTCTCATCAACGCCGCGCTGACCCTGCAGGAGCGCGCGACCGGCCGCGAGGCAGTGCCCGAGCGGGCGCGCCCCCCCGCAGCCGACGCCGAGGCTCGCGCGTGAAACCCGACTGGGGAAGCTGGCTTCTGGCGGGGTTCGCCGCCACGCTGCTCCTCACCACCATCGAGGCGGGCAGCCAGCAAGCGCGACTCACCAGGATGAGCATCCCGTACCTGCTCGGCTCGATGTTCACGGCAGGACGCGAACGGGCGAAGCTGGTCGGTTTCGTCGTCCATCTGGTGAACGGGCAGATCTTCGCGCTCGTGTACGTCGCCTTGTTCCACGCGTGGGGCGCGGCCGGCCCATGGCGCGGGCTTTTGCTCGGCGTCATCCACGCCGCCGTCGTACTGCTTCTGGTGATGCCGCTCCTCCCCTCGCTCCATCCGCGCATGGCGAGCGAGGAGCAAGGGCCGACCGTGACCCGGCAGCTCGAGCCTCCCGGGCCACTGGCGTTGCACTACGGCGCGAGCACGCCGTTCTTCGTCCTCCTTGGCCATGCGGCGTATGGCCTGGTCCTCGGGGCGCTCTACAAACTGCCCGGCGCCTGACCGCCCGCTCGCCCCCGGTGCTGCGGCGTCGCCGCCGTCCTAGGTTCCCAGGCGTGCACATCGCCGGACTTCGCGAGCTGGGGTTCCTGGGCTTCCTGAAGAAGCTCTACAAGCGATGGTCGGACAACGCCATCACCGATCGCGCGGCGCAGCTGGCATACTACTTCCTCTTCGCCCTGTTCCCGTTCCTCTCGTTCCTGGTCACGCTGACCGCATACCTCCCGCTGCAAGGCGCGGTGCAGGAGCTGCTCGCTCGCGCGGGTGAAGTGATGCCCGACGAGGCGATGGCGATCGTCCAGGATCAGCTGCAGAAGCTCCTCACCGTCCAGCGCCCCAAGCTCTTGACCGTGAGCTTGCTCCTGGCGGTCTGGAGCGCCTCGCGCGGCGTCGACGCGATCCGCACCGCGCTGAACCTCGCCTACGACGTCAAGGAGACGCGGCCGTTCTGGAAGACGCAGGGCATGGCGATCGGAATCACCGTGATCGGCGCGCTGCTCGTACTCGTTTCCATCACGGTGATCGCGCTGGGCGGAAAAGCCGGCGCGTGGCTGGCGGGCCAGCTGGGCGTCCAGCAGGTCTACGCGATGGTGTGGGCGGTCCTGCGCTGGCCAATCACGATGGTCCTCATCATGTTCGTCGCCGCCTCTCTCTACTACTTCCTGCCTGACGTCGAGCAGGAATGGCGCTTCATCACTCCCGGATCGGTGGTCGGGACGGCGCTGTGGCTGCTCACGACCTGGGGCTTCACCCAGTACGCGGAGCATTTCGGCAAGTACGACGTCATGTACGGATCGATCGGCGGGATGATCGTGCTGCTCACCTGGCTCTACCTGACCGGGCTCATCTTCGTCCTCGGCGGCGAGGTCAACGCCATCCTCGAGCACGCCGCGCACGAGGGAAAGGCGCCCGGCGCCCGCGCTCCCGGGCAGGCGCCTCCACCCCCGGAGGCGAGGCCCAGCGCCGCGTCTCCCGGCGCGTCGAAGGAGCGCACTGCCGCGCGCAGGTCGCACCTGCGTCTGCTCCGCCGCCGCCAGGAACGGCGCCCCATCGAGCCGCACGCGCAGTCCGAGGAGGGGGCCGTGCCGCCCGAGGAGCTTCCGCCCGAGCCTCCTTGAAACCGGCGAGGCGGACCGTCGCATATCGAACGGCGTCCGATCCCGCGCAGGACCCACATCCGCCTGCTTGCCCGCCCGGCGGGGGGTGCGCACTCATTGCCCTCGCGGCACTAAATGCGCAACTCGACCGAGGAGCCTGTCCGATGCCGGCCTGCACCGTGATCCGCGAAGCGCGTGGCGACACCGCCACCTACATGTCGTCCGGACGGTTCGAAGGTGTCTCTGCCTGGGAGCTGGCCGCCCGGCTGACGGAGGAGCGGCTGCCGCGCGCCGTGCTCGATTTCAGCCGGTGCCACGAATTCGACGACTACGCGATCGCGGTGCTGTCCCAGGCGCTGCTCGGCCTGGTCGGGCTGCGCGTTCAGCTGCGCGGGCTGCGGCAGCACCAGGAGCGCGTGTTCAAGTGCTTCGGCGTGGACGCGGCGGAGCTTTCGAATCCCGCCGAGCCGCCGCGCCTCGAGGCAGCCCCTGCCCTTGCGCGAGAGGTGGTCTGATGCCCCGGCCGATCTGGAGTGGATCGATCAGCTTCGGATTGGTCAACGTGCCGGTGAAGCTCTACTCGGCGACCTCCCCGAAGGAAGTCCGCTTCCACATGCTCCACGACAAGGACGGCGGACGCATCCAGCAGAAGCGCGTCTGCTCGATCGACGGCGAGGAAGTGCCGTGGGAGCACATCGTCAAGGGATTCGAGGTCTCCAAGGGCAGGTACGTGACCGTCACCAGGGAGGAGCTGGAAGCATTCACCCCCAAGGCGACGCGCTCCATCGACATCGAGGATTTCGTCGACCTGCACCAGATCGATCCCATCTACTACGACCACAGCTATTACCTGGTCCCGGACCGCGGCGCGTCGCGGCCCTACGCGCTCCTCCACGAGGCGATGAAGAGGAGCGGCAAGGTCGGCATCGGCCAGTTCGTCCTGCGCACCAAGCAGTACCTGGCGGCGGTGCGGCCGATGGGGAAGGCGCTGGCGGTCTCGACGATGCTGCATGCCGACGAGGTGGTGGATCAGGGCGAGCTGGAGGGCCTGCCCTCGGCGGAGGCGAAGCCGCGCGAGAAGGAGCTGCAGATGGCGGAGCAGCTCGTGCAGTCCCTCGCGACGGATTTCGATCCGAAGAAGTACAAGGATACGTTCCGCGAGCAGGTGCTGGAGCTCCTCGAGCGCAAGGCGGAGGGTCAGGAGATCGTCGCCGAGCCCGCCGAGGAGGAGCCGCGGGGCAAGGTGGTCAACTTGATGGACGCGCTGGCGAAGAGCCTCGCTGCCGCGCGCAAGGGCGAGGCGCCGCAGGCCGGCGAGCGGCGCCACCGTTCCGAGGGGGAACGCGCTGCCGCGCGTACGGCGCGCGCCCCGGCGCGGCGCCGCAAGACCGCGACCAAGGCCAGGCGGTAGGCGCGGAGAATGGGCTCGCGCGACGCGCGCGAGGTGCGCATCGGTTCGCGGCAGCTGCGCCTGGTCAATCTGGACAAGGTGCTGTACCCGCAGGCCGGCGAGCGGCGCCACCGTTCCGAGGGGGAACGCGCTGCCGCGCGTACGGCGCGCGCCCCGGCGCGGCGCCGCAAGACCGCGACCAAGGCCAGGCGGTAGGCGCGGAGAATGGGCTCGCGCGACGCGCGCGAGGTGCGCATCGGTTCGCGGCAGCTGCGCCTGGTCAATCTGGACAAGGTGCTGTACCCGCAGACCGGATTCACCAAGGCGCAGGTGATCGACTACTACGTGCGCATCTCCGGCGCGCTCTTGCCGCACCTGCGCGACCGGCCGCTCACGCTCAAGCGGTATCCGAACGGCGTCACGCAGCCCTACTTCTACGAGAAGCGCTGCCCGAGCCACCGGCCGGAGTGGGTGCGCACCGCGGAAGCGGACGGCATCCGCTTCTGCCTGGTGAACGATCTCGCCTCGCTGGTGTGGGCCGCGAACCTCGCCGACCTCGAGCTGCACGTCCCGCTCGCGCGCGCCCGCTCGTACGACCGTCCGGACTCGGTGGTGTTCGACCTCGATCCGGGCGCGCCGGCGGACCTCGTGCAGTGCTGCGAGGTGGGCTTGCTGCTCCGGGGCCTGTTCGACTCGCTGGGCCTTTTCTGCCAGGCGAAGACGAGCGGTTCGAAAGGGCTGCAAGTGTATGTGCCGCTGAACACGCCCGGCGTGAGCTACGACGACACCAAGCCGTTCGCCCGCGCCGTCGCCGAGCTGCTCGAGCGGGAGCGTCCCGAGCGGATCGTCTCCAACATGAAGAAGTCGCTGCGGACGGGGAAGGTGCTGGTCGACTGGAGCCAGAACGATCCGCACAAGACCACGGTGTGCGTCTATTCGCTGCGCGCGAAGGAGCGGCCGACCGTATCCACCCCGGTCACCTGGGAGGAAGTCGAGGCGTGCGCGAAGGATCGCGACTCCACCTCGCTCGCCTTCGAATCGGAGGACGTCATCCGCCGCGTCGGGGCGCACGGAGATCTCTTCAAGCCCCTGCTCGAACGGAAGCAGAAGCTGCCCCGCCTTTCGCGGGCGCAATGAAAGAGCGAGGGGAGCAGCACTCCCCTCGCGCTCGGGAAAACTACGGGACTGCCGCGCCCGTGCCGCGCCGCAGGACCGCGAAGATCAAGCTGATGACGGCGAGGATCAACAGGATGTGGACCCACGCCCCGATCTGCGCGCCGGAAACGAGGCCCAGCACCCAGAGCACGAGCAGGATGACCGTGATGGTCCAGAGCATAAGCCGCCTCCTTTCCCAGCAAAGGTAGGCGCGCCCCCTACACCTAGGAATGGACGAGCGGCTTCCGCCGCCGTCCGGCGGAACGGCCGGGCGCCCGCCCGGCCCGGTGCGCGCACCCCACACCACAACGCCCTTGCGCGCCACCCGCTGAGGCGTGGGACCGTCGTTTCGCTTGAGAACCGACGACCAGAGCGCCGTCCGCCGCTCGCTGCGGATGTCCGTCGCCGAGGGCGTGGTCGCCGAGCTGGTCGGCGCCTGTGCGAGCGGGGGAGCGATCACCGCCTGGGCCCTGTACCTCGGCCTCACGCCCGTGCTGGTCGGCCTCCTCGGCGCGCTCCCGTTCGTGGCCCAGCTGGTGCAAATCCCCTCGGCCTGGCTCACGCGCGTGCACGGCAGCCGGCGCACCGCACTGTGGACGATCGGCGTCTCGCGGCAGCTCCCGCTGCTGCTCGCGATCCTTCCCTGGCTCCCCGTCGATGAGCCTGGCCAGCGCGCGATCCTGCTCGCGGTAGCCGCGGCCAGCTCGCTGCTCGCCGTCGCCGGCAACAATGCCTGGACCTCGTGGATGGGGGAGCTGGTCCCGGATCGCCTGCGCGGCCGCTACTTCGGGAGGCGCACCGCGTTCTGCGCGCTGGGAAGCACGCTCGGCGCGCTCGGCGCCGGGCTCGCTCTCGACCACGCGCGGCCCGGCGCGGGCGCGGGACTCGTGCTCTCGCTGCTTTCGCTCACGTCCTGCGCCTTCGGCGCGATCACCGTGGCGCTGCTGCGCCGGCAGCACGAGCCATGCGCGCACCTGGTTCCCCCGGAACCGACGCTGGCAGACGCGCTGCGTCCATGGACCGAGCCCGCAGCGCGCAGCGCGCTGGTCTTCCATGTCGCCTGGGCAGCGGCCTGCGGGCTCTCCGCCGCCTTCTATCCGATCCACATGATCGCGAATCTCAGAATGGGGTTCGCGCGCATGGCGCTCTACAACGGCGCGATCGCGGCGGTGCGCATGCTGACCGCGCCGCTTTGGGGGCGCGCCCTCGACCGCGTCGGCGCGCGGCCCGTTCTGGTCGCCTGCTGCTTCGGGCTCAGCATCTCGAACGCCATCTGGCTCTTCCCCCGGGAGGACGTCCTCTGGCCGCTCGCGGTCGACGCCGTCCTTTCCGGCGTGCTGCTCGCGGGCCAGGGGCTCGCCTCCTTCTCGCTGCCGCTCAACGTCTCCTCGCGCGGGACCCGGCCGTTCCACCTCGCCGCCTTTGCCGCAGCCGCGGGAATCGCCACGGGGGTCGCTTGCGCCGCCGGCGGTGCGCTCGCGCACGTGCTGCCCGCGCACGTCGGGTTCCTGGGGCGTACGCTGGTCGGCTCGCAGTTCGGCCCGGCTCGATCCGGGTTGCGCCGTGCCGGTCGCGCAGCGAAGCTCGGCGGCGTGACGTTCGACTGCCAGGCCTGCGGGGCGTGCTGCTGCAATCCGGCGGAGAACCGGGCCGAAGGGTATCGCGACTACGTGCCGGTCGAGCCGGGGTCGCGGCTCTTGCGGCGGCGCCAGCTCCTCGGCCGCTACACGGTGCTGAACGATGGCGGCGACCGGCACCTCAAGCTCGTCGGCGCGGAGGAGCGCTGCGCGGCCCTGGAAGGCGCGCTGGGCAAAAAGGTCCGCTGTGCCGTCTACGCGGACCGGCCCGCCGCCTGCCGCAAGGTCGATCCAGGGAGCGCCCGGTGCCTGCAGTACCGGAAAGAGCGCGGCATCACTTCCTGAACGTGGCCACGCTGCCGGGCTGCTCTTCGAGGCGCACCTCGGCGACCGGCAGCCCCGCCCGCTCCGCCTGCTCGAAGAGGATGCGCGCGAGGTTTTCGGCGGTCGGCGCCACGTCGAGCGCGCGAAACGGCTCGCCGAGCGAGCGCAGGGCCGCCACCAATGGATCGTCGCGGTGGAGCAGAAGCTGGTGGTCGAGCTGCTCGTCCACGTAGGCGCGCACCCGCCGCTGGATGAGGTCGAAGTCGGCCACCATCCCCTGCTCGTCCAGCGCCTCCGCCCGGAGCGTCACGAACGCGCGCGCATTGTGGCCGTGCAGCCGCCCGCACTTGCCGGGATGGCCGAGCAGTCGGTGCCCGTAGCAGAAGGCGAGCTCCTGGGTGACCTGGAACATGCGCCGATTGTAACGCGGCTGTAGCATGCCGCGCCGATGCAGCCGCTCGAATCGTGGGGCCGCTACCCTCCGGCGCGCCAGGCGGCGGTGTCCGTGCACTGGCGCAGCGACCCGCTCCCCAGGGTGCACGGCACCTTGTTGCCCTTCGGGCAAGGCCGCAGCTACGGGGACTGCTGTCTCAACGAAGGGGGGACGCTCCTCGCCACCTCGCGCCTCGACCGCTTCATCGAGTTCGATCCGGAGCAGGGCGTACTGCGCTGCGAAGCGGGCGTGCGACTCGGCGACATCCTCGCCTTCGCCGTGCCGCGCGGGTTCTTCCTGCCGGTCGTGCCCGGGACCCGGTTCGTATCGGTGGGCGGCGCCATCGCCAACGACATCCATGGGAAGAACCATTTCCGCGCGGGGACGTTCGGCCGCCACGTGCGCCGGCTGGAGCTGCTGCGCTCGACCGGTGAGCGCGCGGTCTGCTCTCCGGCCGCGAACGCGGAGCTGTTCGCCGCCACCGTCGCGGGATTGGGGCTCACTGGCCTGGTCACCTGGGCGGAGCTGCAGCTCCGGCCGGTCAAGGGACCCTTCATCGAGGCCGAGACCGTCCCCTTTCGCGGGCTGGACGAGTTCTTCGCTCTCGACGCGGACTCCTCGGAGCGATTCGAGTACACGGTGGCCTGGATCGACCCGCGGCCGGGCGACGTCCGCGGGCTGTATTTCCGCGGCGACCACTCCGAACGCGCGGGCAAGCCGCCCTCTCTGCGCGATCCCGCTGCGCTCCCGCTCGACCTGCCCGACTTCGCGGTGAGTGGCCCGACGGTGGCGGCCTTCAACGCCCTCTACTACGCGCGCGGGCGTCTCCGCACGAGCCGGAAGCAGGTCCATTACCCGCCCTTCTTCTTTCCGCTCGACGCGGTTGGGAGTTGGAACCGCGTCTACGGGAAACGGGGACTGTTGCAGTTCCAGTGCGTCGTCCAGGATCGAGCGGCAGTGAGCGCGCTCCTCGAGCGCATCGTCTCCTCGGGCCTGCGCTCCTCGCTCGGGGTATTGAAGACGTTCGGCGATGTCCCCTCGCCCGGCATGCTCTCGTTCCCCCGTCCGGGAGCGACGCTCGCGCTGGACTTCCCGAATCGCGGCGCGCAGACCTTCGCGCTACTCGACGCGCTCGAGTCCATAGTCCGCGACGCAGGCGGCGCCCTGTACCCCGCGAAGGACGCGCGGATGTCGCCGGCGAGCTTCGCTGCCGCATATCCGCGCGCCGCCGGGTTCGAGCGACACGTCGATCCGGCGTTCTCCTCTTCCTTCTGGCGGCGGGTCCGCGCCGCATGAGGCGGGTCCTGGTGCTCGGCGCGACCTCGGCGATCGCGCAGCAGGTCGCGCGACTGTACGCGGACCGCGGGGCCGAGCTGTTCCTGGTCGCGCGCAACGAGGAGCGGCTGGGCGCCGTCGCGGACGATCTGCGCGTTCGCGGCGCATCGGTAGAGACCGCCATCGCCGACCTGGACGATCCCGCGCGGCACGACGAGCTCCTCGCGCGGGCCGCGCCGCTCGAGCTGGTCTTCCTCGCGCACGGCGTCCTGGGCGACGCGCGCGACACCGGAGGGACCGCGGAGGCTGCGGAAGCGGTGCTGCGGACCGACCTGCTCGGGCCCGTCTCCCTGCTGACGCGCGCCGCGCAGCGACTCGAGGCGCAAGGGAGCGGGTGCATCGCCGCGCTCTCCTCCGTGGCCGGCGATCGCGGACGGGGCAGCAACCTCGTCTACGGCGCCGCGAAAGCGGGGCTGACGGCGTTCCTCTCCGGGCTGCGCAACCGCCTCTCGGGCGCAGGCGTCCGAGTGGTCACCGTGAAACCGGGCTTCGTCGACACGCCGATGACCGACCACTTGCCCAAGAACCCGCTCTACGCCTCCCCCGAGCGGGTCGCGCGCGACGTGGTGCGCGCGATCGACACCGGCGCGGACGTCGTCTACACGCCGTGGTGGTGGCGATTCGTGATGCTCGCCGTCCGGCTGATCCCGGAAAGGCTGTTCAAACGGCTCTCGCTGTGAACGCGCGACCGTGGTAGGTCACCGATCCATGGAGATCGAAGGGCTGGGCGAGGTGCGCGCTTCCGACCCGGAACGGGTCGTGCTGCGCATGCGCGGCACCGCCGTGACCGTGGCCGGGTGGCGCGTCGCCGTCGAGGCGCCCCGGGGCCCGGGGAGCATCGTGCTCGCGGAGCAGGGCGCGCAGAAGTTCTACCGGGGCGAAGGAGTCTTCCTCGGGTGGCCGCAAGAGCGGCTGGAGGCCGCCTACCGCGCGCTGCTGCCGCCGTCCGAAGGCCCGGGCGACGACCATCTGCAGCTCGGATAGGCGGCCGCCGCGGCCGGAATCAGTACGGCAGGATGTAGGAGACGCCGGCGTTGAAGGTGAAGATGCTGAAGCTGTCCGAGAGGATGTGGTACATGAGCGCGGCCTGGACCCCGAGGTTCGGCATCACCTGTGGAATCGGGTAGTTGCCCTGCACGCCGAACCCGATGCCCACCTTGGTGCCGTTACCGCCGCTGATGGGCGCGATCGTCAGACCCGCCAGGCCGGAGAGCTGAATCGGTCCGAGATGCTCGCCGCGGATCCCGCCGCCCACCGTGATCGGGAAGCTGCTGGCGGATCCGAAGGCCAGCGCGATGTTGCCGAAGCCGAGCGCGGAGACGTCCCGGTTGAACTGGTGGAAGACGTAGCTGCCGCCGCCGTTGAATCCGAATTGCCCGACGCCGCTGCTGCCGCACACGCCGAAGAAGCAGACGCTCACGCTCGTGTTGTAGTACCCGATGCCGCCCCAAAGCTGCGCCGGGTGGAACCTGGACGTGGCCGTGGACGCCGACGTGCGAGCCGGTGCCGGGTCCGGCCCCGGATCAGCCTTCGCCTCTGCCGCTGCGAGGACGGCGGCGAGCAGAAGACCCCCGAACACTGCTTTCATGGTGCCTCCGTAGAGCCACGCGGGATGCGCGGTGAAGACTGGGCGCGTCCTACCACGCGCGGATCCGATCGTCGTGTTTTCCGCCGGAGCCTGTCAGATCCCGGCCAGGCCGGGCTCGATGCGCTGGTATCCCTGGTCGGCGGCCCAGAGATCGAGCGCCAGCGAGACCAGGTCGTCCACCTCGGGTATCGGCCGCGCATCGAGCGAGAGGTCGATCGACTTCACGTACCGCTTGCAGGTGTCGCACGCCTCGATGCGCGCGGCCGGATGCTTCTCGTCTTGGAACGACGGCAGGAGGTCCGGATCGGCCTCGCCGCACGAAGCGCAGCGGATGCGCGGGAAGTCCCACTGCCCGGCGCACAAGGCGCAGTGGAGGAGGCGCTGCGCGCCGTGCGACTCGGGCATGATCCTGCGCGCGGACACCCAGGGCAGCCCTCCGCAGAAAGGGCAGGTTCCCTCGCGGCGATCGCGCACGGGCCGGCGCCGCTCGGCCGCGAGCAGCTCGACCCAGGGCTTGAGCAACGCGCGCGAAAGGTAATCGCCGCGCGCCTCCGGGTCGCCGGACCAGTACACCAGGAGCCGCGTGCGCGCGGTCTGCGCGTCGTCCTGCAACCGGGTGCGCGCCTCTTCGGCCAGCTGCGGCGGACCCGAGACCGCATGGCGAAGGAGGGGCTCGGCGCTGGCGAGGAGTGGGCCGGCCTGCTCGTCGAGATCGGCGCTCAGCGGTCCCGACGCGAGGGCACGGGCCAGCTCGCGCTGCGCGCGATACAGGCCGGCGGCGAAGCGCAACGGCGCCTCGGCCGCGGCCGCCTGCGGAGCGAGCAGCTCGGCCCGCTCGGCGCGCTTCGCCAGTCCCGAGAGGACGTCAGCGCTTGCGGGCGTCACCCGTCACTTGCCGGTACCACTTGGGATGGTGCAGCCGTGCCCATTCCTTGGTGACCGTGCCCCGCACGATGGCGTTGAAGGTGCCCGGCTCGGCGGCGGTGCCCAGGTAGATGTGCCCGATGATCATCGCGAAGAAGAGGATGAACGCGATGTCGTGGACCACGTAGCTCAGCTGGCGCAGCCCGTTGCCGAACGGCTCCGGGAACCACATCACGATCCCAGAGAGGAGCAGGCCCAGGGTGGCGAGCGCCGCGGCCCAGAAGAGCAGCTTCTGGCCGCCGTTGTACTTGCCGACTTCCGAGTCCTCGCCCTGGTACCGCATGTAGCGGACCAGACCGCCCGGCGTGAGGAACTCGCGGTCCGTGTCGGTCAGCTTCATCTCCGCGAACCAGTGGATGAACATCACCAGCGTCGCCGCCGCGAACACGATCCCCGACCACGGGTGCAGCCACCGGCAGACCGAGAGCCCCCCGAACAAGGTCGCCATCCAGCCGAAGAGCGGCGTCCAGATGGGCAGGCCGCTGAAGAGGGCGACGAAGAAGAACAGCGCGACGGCCCAGTGGATCACCCGAGAGGAGAGACGGTGGCGGACGATCTCGCCGCCCACCACAACGTCCTCGTCTTGGCGGCCCCGCACTACCGCGGCATCGCCCACCCCCGTCTTCTTGGTCTGGCCGGGAAGCGCCGCCTCGCTCATACCGGACCCTCCCCTCGGGGCTTCTCGCTGCCCTCCTTCGGCTTCTTGGGGCCGTAGGTGAGGTAATGGCCAACCATCGCGAAGAACGCCGCCGCGAAGGCGATGACGCCCACCGGCCTGAGCACGTTCTTCCAGAACTTCACGCCAGCGGGAACGTGCGGGTCCTTGGGAAGGCCGTACCAATCGGGGTGGTCACCGTGCGCCAGGACGGTGATGACCCCGGTGCCGCCCACGCCGGGCGGATCGTAG
>VBKO01000243.1 GCA_005888115.1 Deltaproteobacteria bacterium | reverse complement strand
CCTGCGCTCCCAAATCTCCCGCGCTCCCTGTCTGCCTGAAGCCTGGAGCGGCTCGGTCGCGGCTAGCCGAGGAGGCGGGCGGAGAGGAGGTCCTGGACGTCGAGCAGGCCGACGGGGCGGCCTTCGGAGTCGACGACGGGAAGCTGGTCGATCTGGCCTTCGTGGAGGATCTCGGCGGCGGTGACTGCCAGGTCGTCGGGGCCGATCGTGCGCGGGTTCCGTCCCATCACTGCCGAGACGGAACGGGTGAAGTCCACGTCGTCCTGCTGGACCAGGCGGCGGAGATCGCCGTCGGTGAAAATGCCGACCAGCTTCCCCGCCGCGTCCACCACGCTGGCGGCGCCAGGGCGCCCGACCGTGCTCATCACCGCCGCGGTCTCGCGCAGGCTGGTGTCCTTGCTCACCGTCGGGTTCGCCGCGCCGGTGCGCATCACCTCGCGCACCCGGAGCAGCCGCTTGCCGAGCGCGCCCGCTGGATGCAGCTCGGCGAATTGCTCGGGCGAGAACCCGCGGCGATGCAGCACCGTCATCGCCAGCGCGTCGCCCAGCGCGAGGAGCGCGACCGTGCTGGTCGTGGGCGCGAGCCCGAGCGGGCAGGCTTCCGGCACCGGCCCGATCTCGAGCACCACGTCGGCGGCTGCGGCAAGCGAGCTCTTCTGCCCGCCGGTGACCGCGATGATGGGCGCGCCCATCCGCTTGAGCGCGGGCAACAAGCGCAAGATCTCCTCTGTTTCCCCGCTGTTCGAGAGCGCGAGCACCAGGTCGCCGGGAACCAGACGGCCCAGGTCGCCATGGAGAGCCTCGGCGGGGTGGAGGAACAGCGACGGCGTTCCAGTGGATGCGAACGTCGCGCTGATCTTCTGCGCGATGAATCCGGGCTTTCCCATCCCGGTGACCACCACGCGGCCGGAGCATGCGAGGATCCGCTCCACCGCCTCGGAGAAGTCGCCGTCGATGCGGGCGCAGAGCTGCTCGATGGCCGCCGCCTCGGCGCGCAACACGCCGCGCGCGTAGTCCGCGGGGTCCGCGCCCGGGGCGGCCTTGCGCTTCTGCACCTCGGCGAGCCGTCTGCGCGGAATGGATGCCATCGGGGAGCGCGCGTGCCTTACCACGCCAGTTCAGGTTCGTCACCTCTGTGACACCGCTTGACGCGGCGCGCCCCAGGCCCTATCTGAATGAGCCCTCATTCAGCCGGGGCGTTCCGGCTGCAGCGAGGGACCCGAGGGAACGCCGGACGGCCACCGTGCAGGCGCGAGAGCAGCGGAACGACAAACGCGCGCGGATCCTGGACGCGGCGGTGAAAGTGTTCGCGGAGCGAGGGTACTTCAGCTCCACCGTCGCCGAGATCGCGCGTGCGGCGGGCGTCGCCGACGGGACCATCTACCTCTACTTCAAGAGCAAGGACGACCTGCTGCTGCGCCTGTTCGACGAGAAGATGACCCAGCTCCTGGCCGAGGCGAAGGCCGCCCTGGCGGAGGAGCGCGACGCTCCCTCGCGGCTCAAGCGCTTCATCCAGCTCCACTTCTCGCTGGTGGAGAAGAACCCCGACCTGGCCTCGGTGCTGGTGGTCGAGCTGCGCCAGAGCGCGCAGTTCCTCAAGTCGGCCGACCGGCAGAAGCTCGGGGCGGCATACCTCGATCTGATCGCGCAAGTGGTGAGGGAAGGACAGGAGAAGGGCGAGCTCGCCGCCACGGTCTCGCCCGGCACGGCCAAACGGGTCATCTTCGGCGCTCTCGACGAGCTGGCGCTGGGATGGCTCCTCTCGGGGCGCCGCGCGTCGCTGAAGAAGACGGGCCACGAGGTGGCGGAGTGGCTCGTCCGCGGCCTCAAGCCGCACGACACCGGAGGCAGACAGTGAAGATCCTGGTCACCATCAAGCGGGTCGAGGACTACGAGTCCAAGATCAAGGTCAAGCCGGACAACAGCTGGATCGTCACGGACGGCGTGAATTACCGCGCGAATCCGTTCGACGAGATCGCCGTCGAGGAGGCGCTCCGGCTGCGCGATACGAACATGCCTTCCGAGGTGGTGGTGGTCAGCGTCGGCCCGGCCGCGGCGGCGGCGGAGATTCGCAGCGGGCTCGCCATGGGTGCCGATCGCGGCATCCTGGTGAAGCACGACGCGTTCGTCGATTCCGACGGCGTCGCGCGTGTCCTGAAGGCCGTCATCGACGCGGAGAAGCCCGACCTGGTGCTGATGGGCAAGCAAGCGGTGGACGTGGACGACAACGTCGCCGGCCAGCTGCTCGCCGAGTACCTCGGCTGGGGCCAGGCGACGTTCGCCTCCAAGAAAGAGTCGCTCGAGTCCCCGGAGGAGAAGGCCAAGAAGCCCGGCATCCGGCTGACCGCGGACAAGAAATCGGCGCAGGTAGCGCGCGAGGTGGACGGCGGCCTGGAGATCCTCGAGGTGCAACTCCCGGCGATCGTCACCGTGGACCTGCGCCTCAACGTGCCGCGCTACGCCTCGCTGCCCAACATCATGAAGGCGAAGAAGAAGCCCATCGCGGAGATGACCCCGCAGCAGCTCGGCGTCGACGTGGTCCCGAAGGTCAAGGTGGTCAAGGTGGAGTCCCCGCCGCAGCGCGCGGCCGGCGTGAAAGTGCCCGACGTCCAGACGCTCGTGCAGAAGCTGCACTCGGAAGCAAAGGTGATCTGATCATGGCGACGATCCTGGTGGTGGCTGAGCAGTCGAACGGACATCTCAAGAAGGCGACGCTCTCCGCGCTGACGGCAGCGCAGCAGGTGGCGAAGAACACTGGCGCGAACATCGCGGGGGTCGTGATCGGCGCGGGCGCCGGGCAGGCAGCGCAGGATCTGGCGGCCTACGGCATTCCCGTCCACGTCGTGGAAGGCGCCGCTTTCGAGCACGCGTTGGCGGAGACCCACTCGGCGGCGGCCGCGGAGGTGGCGAAGAAAGCGGGCGCGGGCGAGGTGGTCATCGCGGCCACGGCCTACGGCAAGGACATCGCCCCGCGCATCGCGGCGAAGCTGGGCGCGGGGCTCGCTTCCGACGTGCTGGCCATCGTCGGCGCCAACCAGTTCAAGCGCGCCATGTGGGCGGGGAACGCCATCGCCACCGTGGAGGTGACCACCCCCATGAAGGTCGTCACGGTGCGCGCCACCGAATTCGGTGCTGCCCAGAAGGGGCAAGCCGCGGGGACGGTGACCCCGGCGCAGGTCTCCGCGCCGCAGCCGAAGACGAAGTTCGTCGAATTCAACGAGGTGAAGAGCGCGCGACCGGAGCTGACCGAGGCGCGCGTGGTGGTGTCGGGCGGCCGCGGCACCAAGGGTGATTTCAAGCCCATCGAGCAGCTTGCCGACGTCCTCAACGCGGCCGTCGGCGCCTCGCGCGCGGTGGTCGACGCCGGCTGGCAACCCAACGATCTGCAGGTCGGGCAGACGGGCAAGGTGGTGGCGCCGCAGCTCTACGTGGCGGCCGGCATCTCGGGCGCCATCCAGCACCTCGCCGGAATGAAGGGCTCCAAGACGATCGTGGCCATCAACAAGGACGCGGAGGCGCCCATCTTCCAGGTCGCCGACTACGGGCTGGTGGCGGATCTCTTCAAGGCGCTCCCGGAAATGGCCGAGGCGGTGAAGAAGCTGCAGTGAGCGGCCTCGCCGCCCTCGGAGTCCATCGCGTCCCGGTCCCGGTGCCGTTCGCCGAGGCGGGCGGTCCGGCGAACGTGTACGTCATCGAGGAGGATGGCGGAGGGCTGGCGCTGTTCGACGCGGGCATCGGCACCCGCGAGGGGCGCGATGCGCTGCTCTCCGGGTTCCGGGCGCGCGCGAGCTGCCCGCCCGCCTGATCGCGCCGGGGCACGGCGAGCCGTTCACCGGCCACGTCGGCATCATCGACCGACTCCTCGCCTTCTACGAGAAGCGCCAGGCGCGGCTTCTGGAGCTGCTCGCCGAGGGTCCGCAGACGCCCGCGCGGCTCGCGCCGCGCGTGTTTCCGCATGCCAGGCCCTCGCAGCTCTACCTCACCCTGTCCGAGGTGATGGGCAACCTGGAGGTGCTGGAGGAGCGAGGGTGCGTGCGCCGCGAGGAGCGGTCCGGCCGCATCGTCTTCCTGCGGGAGCTGGAGTAGGGTGCGCGCCGTGGACGAGGTGCTCCACCTGCGCCCGCTTCGCCACCCGGCGGTGGAGTGGCGCGAGATCGGCGGCGAGGCCACGCTCGTCCGCGTCGTCGAGGAGTTCGAGGTGGACCTCGCGACCGCCGAGCACGACGCGGCGGAGTTCGTCCGCGAGATGCTGCAAGGTGGGCTCCTGCTGCCCGGAGACGGCGCATCGGCATGACGCGCTGGCTCTGGCGCGGGTCGCTGCTGCTCCTGCCGCTGGCCATCGCGGCGCGCTTCGTCTGGCCGGGCAGGCCGACCCTGGTGTTCGTCCTCTCCGCGTTGTCCCTGATGCCGCTGGCGAAGAGCATCGGCGATGCGACCGAGGAGCTGGCGGAGCGGGTAGGACCGACGCTCGGCAGTCTC
This sequence comes from Deltaproteobacteria bacterium, assembly GCA_005888115.1. Taxonomy (GTDB): domain Bacteria; phylum Myxococcota; class Myxococcia; order Myxococcales; family 40CM-4-68-19; genus VBKO01. Next base: position 6,231 of record VBKO01000243.1, on the reverse strand, counting down.
CTCAACGTCACCTTCGGCAATGCAGCGGAGCTGATCCTCGGCGTCTCGGCGCTGGCGCGCGGGCACGTCGACCTGGTCAAGGGCAGCCTCACCGGAAGCATCGTGGCGAACCTGCTGCTGGTGGGCGGCGCGGCCATCGTCGTCGGCGGAGCGCGGTTCCCCACACTCCGGTTCAACCGCACCTCGGCGGGCGCCCACGTCTCGACCCTGTTTCTCGCGGTCGTCGCGCTGGCGGTCCCCACCATGCTGGCGACTGCCGGACAGGCAGCGGAGCGCGCGCACCTCCTTTCCGAGGAGATCTCGGCGGTCCTCATCGCCATGTACGCGCTTTCGCTGCTCTTCCAGCTGCGTACGCACGCGGGTCTGCTGGACGCCCCCGAGAACGCGCGCACGCCGCTGCTGGCCACGCCGGCGGAAGCCGCCGCCGCGCGACGGCCGCAGCCGGAGCCGGAGCAGCGGCCGCTATGGATGTCGGTCGTGACGCTCACGCTTTCGGCAGGCGCGACCGCGGTCGCCAGCGAGCTGCTGGTCGGCGCGCTCGAAGGCACGCTGCAGGCGGTGCGCTTGCCCGAAGCGTTCGTCGGCGTGGTGATCGTGGCCGTGGTGGGCAACGCGGCCGAGCATTCCACGGCCGTGCTCTTCGGACGGCGCGGCGACATGGATATCGCGCTGGGGATCGCCTGGGAGTCCTCGAAGCAGATCGCGCTCTTCGTCGCCCCCGTTCTGGTCTTCACCGGGATGCTGCTAGGTGCCCCGATGGATCTGGCCTTCCGCCCGCTGGAGACGGTCGCCGTCGGCGTGGCGGTGCTCTCTACCGCGCTGATCGCGCTGGACGGAGAGACGCACTGGTTGGAAGGCGCGTTCCTGCTGGCGGTGTACGCGGTGCTGGGCCTCGGCTTCTGGTTCGTCGGATAGCCGTGGCCGACCTCGCGCTCGCCGCCATCATGGCCATCTGGGGGAGCACCTTCGCAGTGGTGCGCGCGCTGGTCGGGGGCGGTGAGGCGCCCGTCTCGCCGATGCTCCTCGTCGCCGCGCGCATGGCGCTTTCTTCGGCGCTGCTCTTCGCCTGGCTCGCCGCGCGCGGCCAACTGCGCTTCAGCCGGGCCCTCTGGCGGGACGGTCTGCTCTGCGCAGCGCTCCTCGGCGGGGGGTTCCTGCTCCAGATCGAGGGGCAGCACCGCACGACCGCTTCACGCAGCGGCTTTCTCACCGGGCTCCTGGTGGTGTTCGTCCCTCTCCTGGAGTTGTTCCTGTTCCGCAAGCGCCCGTCGGCGCCGGCGGCGGTCGGGATCGCCCTCGCTTTCACGGGGATGGCGCTCCTATCCAGCGGTGGCGCCGCGGGACAAGCCCAGCTGCTCGGGGACCTCCTCACGGTCGGGTGCGCGGTGGTCTTCGCGGGGCACATCATCGCACTGGGCCGCGTGGCGGGTCGCCACCCGGTGCTGCCGCTGGTCCTCGTGCAGCTGGCCGGCACCTTCGCCATGGCCGCAGTCGCCGGGCCCTTCGTGGAGCGGCAGCATTTCATCTCCGATCCGCGCGCATTCGCGGCGCTTCTGTATCTGTCGGTGTTCGCGACGCTGCTCGCCTTCGGCGTGCAGACCTGGGCCCAGCGGCGCCTGCCGCCCGTCCGGATGGCGCTGCTCTCCGCGCTCGAGCCGGCCTTCGCGGCGCTGTGGGCGGCGGTGCTGATCGGCGAGCGCCTCAGCCGGCTGGAGCTATGGGGTGGGGCGCTGATCGTGCTCGGGGTGGCCGTGGGGGAGACGGGCACGGTGCTGCTGGCCCGGCAACGCGGGCCGGCGGGTTGACCGGCCTGAGCGCCGGATTAGTGGAGCCCCGTCCGCCTCGCTGTTAGAAGCCCGGTTGCCCATGGCCGCCGCGCCGGAGGAACCCGCGCCCGACCTGCAGGTGGAGCGCGCCGCGCACGGGCTGCGGCTGCGCGTGCCGCGCAGCCGCGGGCGCTGCGCAAGGCGGCTCCGCTGCCCGCCGGGTGGCGCAAGCCGTTCGCGCTGGGCTCGCTCACGCTGACGGTGCACCCGGCTGGGCACGTGCTCGGGAGCGCGCAGCTGCATTGCGAGCTGGCCGGCCGCACCATCGTGTACGCCGGCGACCTGGGCGGCGCAGGCGAGCGCGCGCCGGCAACGGCGGAGCGCCAGGAGCAAGTGCCCTGCGAAACGCTGCTGCTGCGCGCTACCTATGGACATCCCAGGTATGCCTTTCCGCCCCGGGCGGAGGTATTCGAGGACCTGTCGCGCTTCATCGCGGCGACGCTCGCCGAGCGCCGCACGCCCGTGATCCTGGCGGCGCCGTTGGGAGGCGCGCAGGAGGTGATCCAGCACCTCGCCGGGCACGAGCTCCGCCTGCATCCCGCGCCTCTCCGGTTCGCCGAGGTGTACCGCGCGCAAGGAGTCGCGCTCCCGGCCGTCTTGCCCCTGGGCGCCATCCAGCCCGGTCAGGTGGTGGTCCTGCCGGCGCACCCGCGCAGCCGGCGGTACCTGCCGGACATCGGGCCCTCCCGGGTGTGCCTGCTGTCGGGCCGTGCCGTCGAGCAGGGATATGCGGGGGAGGTTGGAGTCGACGTCGCGCTGCCGCTCTCCGATCACGCCGGGTTCTCCGATCTACTGCAGTACGCGGTGCGCTCCGGCGCCTCGCGGGTGCTCACCGTGCACGGCTACGCCGAGGACCTCGCGCACGCGCTGCGCCAGCGTGGCGTGCGGGCGCACTCGATCCGGGAGCTCCAGCGACAGCTCGAGCTGTTCTGAACCTTCAGCGCGACGCCACCCCGGCGAGGAAGTGCCAGATCGCCGCGGCGCCGAGGCGCGCGGTGCGGCCGTCCACGTCCAGCGGCGGAGCCAGCTCCATGACGTCCAGGACGCGCACGCGCGAGTCCTGGCCTGCGAGCCGGGCGCAGGCGTACAGGTCCGCCGCGGTAAGGCCATCGGGGCAGGGCGCCGAGACGCCGGGAGCGGTCGACGCCTCGACGCCGTCGAGGTCGAGACTGACCGCCACGGCCTCCGCCGGCATGCGTAGCGCCTCCGTGAACGCCTGGGAGACCCGGCCGCGCACCTCGTCGAGCTCCAGCACCGCGAACCCGCGCGCCGTGGCCCACTCGCGGTGCGCCCGCGCGTTGTGCTGCGGCTGCACGCCGAGCTCGGTCAGCGCGTACCGCTCTCGCCAGCGCTCGGCGAGCCGGCGGAACGGAGTACCGCTCGTGATGAGCCCGTCGCGGAGGGGCCGGACGTCCAGGTGCGCATCGACGTTGATCGCGGCGACGGGACCACGGGTCGCGCGCAGCAACGCCGAATGGCTGGCGTACGCGCCGTCATGGCCGCCTCCGAGCAGCACCACGCAGCCTCCCGAGGAAAGCGCCGCGAGCGCCGCTTCCTCCATCGCGGCGTGCACCTGCTCGATGTCTCCCAGCTCCGCGACCGCATCGCCCAGATCGACCAGCGCAACGCGGTCCAATTCACCGTGATTGCCGGGAGTGAGGCGCGAGAGGAACCGGCGCAGCTCCGCAGGTCCTTGCGCGGCTCCTGGCCTGCCTCGGCCATTGACGACCGCGCGGTCGTCGGCATAGCCGAGCAGCGCGACCGATGGGACTGATGCCGCGGGTTGCGCCACGCCGGCCCCGCGCACGATCCGGTCGCCGAGGCGCGGATCGTCGGGGGTGCCGCGGTAGAAGAGCGCGGGATCCGCGGGCTTGAGCGATTTTCCCAAACGTCCTCCGGTGCGGCCCCGCGCCGCGCGACCCGTGCGCACGTCCGGCGGCCTCCGTCAAACGGAGGACGGCGCCGCCTTGACACGGGAGCCGAAGCTAGACGAAATGCCCGCTCGTTTCACTCCGCGCTCATTCACCTCGCCGAGGAGGCAGCCAATGCTGCTTCGACGTGTCGCCGCCGCCGCGCTCGCCACCGCCGCGCTCTGCGCCTGCGAGCCCGGCGTCGGCTACGACGCAGGCCGCAACCCGCAGCAGACGAACTACGCGGTTTTCGATCCCGCCGCGCTGCCGCCGCAGATCCCGCTTCCCAACGACCTGGCGCTTCCGCAGGCGGGGGCGGTGCCCGGCGCGCAAGGGGAGCTCTTGCGCTTGTTCGTCGCCCAGGGTGGATTCCCGAACGATCAGGAGGTGCCCGTCTCGGTCGACCTGGTGAAGGTCGTGGTCGATCCGACCGGGACGCAGGTGCGCAGCAAGCCCGACCTCGACCTGGGCAGCTTCCGCATCTGCACCGCGACCGGGCAGAACTGCAACGTGGCAGTCCTGGAGCTCACCTCGCCACCCAAGTTCGTGACGGACATCGACCAGCCCACCGCGACCGACTACGTCGCCGCCGGCGATCATGGCACGCTTGCGATCCGGCGCAAGCCGCGCGCCACGGCAACGGGAAGCACCACCCGTACGTGGGACCCTGGAAAGCATTACGTCGCGGCGCTGCGCGGCGGCCCGAACGGCATCACCGTGAACGGCGGGCAGCCGATCTCACCCCAGCCGACCCTATACATCATCGAGCAGGGGAAGGACCTGTCCAGGCCGGAGAACCAGGGTCTCATCCCGGGCAACACCGCGGCGGAGAAGGCGCAAACCGCGGCACTGCTCACCCAGTTGCAGCGCACTTACGAGGCAGGCCCATTCCCCGTCGCCTCCGCCGCATTCCCGAAGACGGACATCGCGGTGCTCACGACGTTCCAGATCGCGCCGGTGCCGAACACCGCGCCGGCGGCTCACGTGGTGATCGATCCCGGTTCCGGCACGGTGCCGCTGCCGTTCAACGCGCTGCTCGACGGCGCTACTCTCCCCGATGATCCGCTCGCTCCGGCGACGAACGCGCGCGTGCAGAACCTTCCGTCGTCGTTCGGGCCGCTGGCGACGGGGCTCGCGACGCTCGACGGATTCAGCACCACGGCGATGTTGCTCGTGCCGGTGAGCGCGCCGATCTTCGTCGCAACCGACCCGGGACCTTCCTCGCTGTTCGCCGGCAACGTGTTCCTCTACGACCTGACTGACCCGAACAATCCGAGCCTGGTCGATCCGGCGAGCTACGACGATCTGCTACCGGCCCAGCTGCGGCAGCCCGTCCCGTCTACGTCATTGCACGCCGGGGTGCTCGTTGGCGTGCAGCCCGCTGCCGCCAGCAAGCTGAATTCGAGCGGCGTGAATACGAGCAAGCCGCTCAAGGAGGCGACCGAGTACGCTTTTGTTGTCACCAACCGCATCCAAGGCGTCGATTCCACCCCCGCGGCGCCGAAGGGGCTGGGGCGTCCGACCGTGGGGAGCATCCTGCTCTTCGACAACCCGCTGTGGGCCGGCGGCAAGTCGCAGCTCGCGGGCATCTCGGACGGGCAGGCGAAGGCGCTCGAGCGCGTCCGGGCCCAGATCAAGAACCTGCTCAGCAAGCTGACCAGCCCGCCCTTCACCAAGTCCGAGATCGCCGTGGCGTACACGTTCCGCACGCAGTCGATCACCACACCGGCGCTCCAATTGGCTGCCGCGCCGTATGACCCGAAGACAAACGCAGGGGTGAACTTCGTCGGACCGATCAATGTCCTTTCGGCAGGAACGCAAGTTGACCCGCAGAAGGACGCATTCGCGAAGTATGGCATCGAATCTACGATCATCACCCCGGACAACATCTTCGAGGTGATCGAGGCTAGCCTTCCCACCGCGAACCTGCTCAGCCCGACGACGGGTGCGTTCGACCCGACCCTGCTTGCGCCCGGCGCAAATCCGCCTATCGACGTCATCCGTGCGCTGATCGTCGTCCCGAAGGTGACGGCAAGTCTGCCGCCGCCCTGCCCGGCTCCGAACGCCCAGTTCAGGTGCGCCCCGCTCGTGGTCTTTCACCACGGGCTGAATGGCGGCCGGGCGCAGATGCTGCTCGGTGCGAATGAACTCACCGGCAAGGGATTCGTGGTCGCCGCAATCGACGCGCCGAAGCACGGCGACCGCGCATCGTGCTCACCTGACCCGCTAGCGCCAGACCCGAATGCCCCTTTGCCTCAATGCGCGACGGGTACCTGCCAACCCATCGGGCCGCCGCATTCCGGGGCCGCTGTCGAGCTGCGGCGCGACACCTCCTACCGACGGCATCCCGTTCGCGTCGGGCAACTTCGTGGTCAGCGGGAATCTCTTCCGCACCCGCGACACGTTCCGTCAGGACATCATCGACAACAGCAACTTGATCCTGGCGCTGGCGCGACCGCCGGCGTTGGGCGCGACCGCGGCGGCGAACCCCGTGG